>NZ_JBANLK010000055.1:0-37801 GCF_054968425.1 Paraburkholderia sp. AV2 | reverse complement strand
TCTCAACGCCAAATATCTCGCACTACAGAATACCGTTTAGATCGCGACGGAACACCAGGTGTACCAGGCGGGGCTGATTCATGGAATCGGACGGGCTGCGGTGCCCAATGCGATCTGGAATTCACCCGGGCGTTTAAGCGCCGCGGAATGGGAGAAAGTGAGGCTCGTCCCGTACTGGACGGCTCGCGCCGGCAAGCAGACGGGCACACTCGCGCAGGCGGCGGAGCTGGCATCTCATGCCTACGAGCGGTCCGACGGGAGCGGTTACTTCCGCGGCGCCGGTGAAGGCGCGCTGTCGCTCAACGCCCGTGTGCTCAGTGCGGCAGTCGCGTGGGTCGCGCTGGGACAAAAGCGTCCATGGCGCGATGCGCTAACCGCTACAGAAGCGGCCTCGTTAATACGCGCTGAGGCAGACACGGGGCGCTTCGACAGAGAGGTTGTTGAAGCGATGCTCAATGCCGGCGAAGCGCCGTCAGGCAGTGCACGCCCCCGGGAGTCGGCAATCCGGCTTACGGCGCGCGAGATCGAAGTATTGCGTTTCATCAGCCACGGCGCGAGCAACAAGGAGGCAGCCCGTGAGCTCGAACTCAGTCCGAGCACGATACGCACGCACATGGAGAGCGTGTTTCGCAAACTCGAATGCTCGACGCGCGCTGCCGCGACCTTGAAAGCGTCGACACTGGGGCTGCTGTAAGGTCTGCGAAATCAGCACGGTGCGTGGCTCAAGACTGGCGTGGAGCGACGACATGACGAGGTCGTCGTCATGCACGAGACGGCAAGGCACCCTCGAGCTCCGCCATGCGTGCATGGATCTCTGTCAATCCTGCTGCGTCCTGTCCGAAACGCTTTACGAGTTTGGTGCATCGAGGCGGAGGATCAGCAGGCGATGCTCCATCCCGGCCATGCAGCGACATTTGCCGGACGCATTACCTGGGCATTCAAACGTGAGCGGCATCCGGTAGCGTGAACGAGATTTCAGCGGCATCATCCGAGCAGAGCAAGGGGATTGTTCAGGTTAGCCAGGCGGTGACGCAGATGGATTCGGTAACGCAGCAGAACGCGGCGCTCGTCGAGCAGGCCGCCGCTGCCGCGATGTCGCTGCAGTCGCAGGCAGAGGATCTGCGCTCTAACGTTGAGCGGTTCCGGGTGGTGTGAGTGTGGAACCTTCGTCCGCACGGGTTCTTAATGAGTGAAGACCTGAGTCGCGGGCCAGGGTGCCATGGATGTGCCAGTGCGGGCGCAGACGGGCCGCTCAGGGTGGGCAGATCCGGGCTCTCGCCAGGTGAACGATATAGCTTGTAAGCCGGTCCCCTGTTTTTTTGCGATCAACAGACCCCAACGGATCGAGTCATGCCCTTTGCATGAGACGCACGGCCGAAGCGATCTTCACGCCTGGCCGTGGGGCGCTGGTCGGCCACAACCGGTCGTTCGAGATAGTCGGCAAGATAATAGAGAATCCAGAAGACCAAGATGCTAACTGAAGAATTTACCGACGGCTGGAAGCCAATTCATGTTGGATTTGAGGGCGCACCTCTCTCGATCAATGGCATCAATCCGTGGTTGCATGCCGGCAACTGGCGACGGGTGTCTCAGGAACACATTGTCGTTCCGCACCCGGCTTATCCCAGCGAACGTCATCGTGCATGGGTCTATGAAATCACAATTCCTGGAAAGGCAGTTTGCTTCGCAGCCACTGAGCTTTCCAACGGCGTGTGGGGTTTCTACGTGCAACGGGATACCGCTTCATAGTCAAGCTAGGGGCTGTTTTACGGCAACCAGACTGTGCTCGGCCACTTCCGGACGTTCGACAGCGATGCGAAGATGGTCGACAATCCAGACAATGTTTTCTATCGTTACGGCAGTGCATTGGATAGGCAGGCGATGAACACCCGACGGATGGCCATCTCCTCGATTTACTTCGCCAGCTTGCTAATCGGCATTGCCTGTCTGGCTTGGAGCACGGAAAGCTATGATCGAGCCATCTTGGGGGCACCTCGATTCCCGGATGTCAGAAGTGGCAAGACAATTCCGTACAACAATCATGGGACAACCGTGTACCTCACCAAAAAACAGGACCTGATAGAACGGTGGGGCCCTTGGGGATGGCTTGTTTATTGGATAGGAGCACGCTAGATTGCTGCGAGTCTCCGCGTCCGAAAACCTCTGAACGTGCTCTTGGGGACGGACGGATCCAAAGGCTTCAGACCATTTCCGGCCAGGAACAGGCGCTCGACGCGGTGACTCCAATCGCCGACAATTACTGAGCGTCGATTCTTGCGACAGGACGTCTTGAACATTTCATTGAAGCGGCTGCAAAGGGGTGAAATGAAAACAAACTGGAAATTGATTCGTGAAGTTCTAAATGCAGCTATCGATAGTTGCGAGCGGTTGGAACAGGCCGGCTATGCTGAAGAGCATCGCGGTCGTTCTGTCCAGGTAGGCGGGCGACAAGTGAGCGTGCAGGAATTCTTGATTAGTGCGTGGACGCTGCCCGAGAACGTTCGCTACGAAGTAATCCGGGCGCGTCACGACAGGAATCTCGATCTACCTTATGTCCCGGAAACGGCACGGACTCTCACCGCGGTGGCGGCCGCATGTGCAGAACTTATAGGCGCGGGGGATACGCCACCGGCCGAGCCGCATATGCGGGGAATGATTGATTGGTATCGGAACCACTTCGATCCCAATGTGCAGCGCGCAATCTCGGCGGCCCTGTAACCGGTTCTGGGCGGCGAGGATAGGACGATCGAACGTCCGTTTTGTAGAGCGTCCAAAGTCCGAGTTGGGTCGAGCAGCGCCCGTTGTTTCGGACACACACTGGATCTCCCTTCAACTGAAAGGAGATTGTTATGAGCACGCCAACCAATACCGGTCCGTCGCGGGTGCCGTGGAACAAAGGGAGATTGACCGGTCAGAAGCCACCGCTGAAGCTGAAGGAGATTTGGGCGATCCGAGTGCGCCTGCAACTCTCGTCTCGCGTGCGGGACCTGGCCATGTTCATCTCGCTATCGACAGCAAGCTTCGGGCGTGCGATCTGACGAAGCTTCGGGTGCGGGACGTCTGTCATGGGGATCACATCGCTAGTCGCGCGACGATCATGCAGCAGAAGACGCAACGGCCGGTGCAGTTCGAGATCACCGAACAGACCCGCGACAGCGTCGCGACATGGATAAGGTATGCGGGGCTGCATGCAACCGACTTTCTGTTCCCGAGCAGAATTCATGACTCTCCGCACTTGTCGACGCGGCAATACGCTCGGCTGGTCCATCGGTGGATCGCCTCAATCGGTCTGGACGACACCGCTTACGGTACTCACACGATGCGCCGGACCAAGGCGTCGTTGATCTATCGTCGCACGAAGAACCTGCGGGCCGTCCAGTTGCTGCTTGGCCACACGAAACTGGAAAGCACAGTCCGCTACCTCGGCATCGAGGTAGATGACGCACTTGAAATGGCCGAACAGACCGAGGTGTAGGATGGTAGGCCGGTTAGCGAGGGGACGCTGACCGGCCAGGAACGGACCGTCGACATCGCAATAAGGATCGCCAACAATCGAGATTGCTTCCCCAGCAACGAGCGCGGTCATAACGAGCAGCACCAAACTGCTCAGGAATGGTCTCACTGAGCCGATAACACATTGGAGGGCATCGACCATCCGGATATCTGATATGAAATACAAAGAATTCGGCAAGAAAAGCGAGCAGCAAGAGGACTTGTTCGTCATCATACTTTCCATGGAGCTTACGGATCCGGAAAATCTGATTCAGGAAATGCGCGAATGGAAGGAAATCGTGGTCAATTGGTACGACGCCAGAAGGCAAGCTGCAGCGGAAGTCAGGTTTATTGTCGTCTCCGACCCCATGTATCATCAGGCAATCGAGGAATTTACTGAGCTGTGTTATGCAAATGACGTGGATCTGAAGGTCGTATTCAAATCTGCGAAATTGCAACTTGATCTCCACGACGGCAACGGCAATAAAATTCGCGAACGTGTCTTTGAGAAAGGTAAGGACACGTCGAATATTTTCGAGCGCTGGTTCGGTCGATCAAAGTAACGTTCTTGAGTGTCCGCCATGAGTCAAATAGGGTAGCCGCTCAGGGTTGGACTATCCACTCTGCATCAGGCGCTGATCCGCCAGAAGGGGGCAGTCGACGTCGGGACCTGAATCGCCGACAATCGACGCAGGCAGACGCAAGACGTAACTTGGATTAGCACCGGATCCACACATGACTACGAGCCGCGCAAAAACTCGGCTAACTGGCGAGCTTAGTCGCTTCGTCCAGCAGTACGCCCGCAAGGCTCAGGCCTCAGAGCCCAACGACCGGCAATACGATCGCAAGCTCGAAAAGAAGATGAAACGCCTCTCCGCGTCTGAACTATCCGACCTTCTTTCCCAGGATGAGCAAGAGCCAGTTGAGCCGGGCCGTGAGAAAGGGGGAGAACGGCCATGAGCGGTCACTCTCCCCAGACTGCTAGATCGTTGACAATGCGTGCGGGCACAAGAATTCGAGGAAACCATGCGTTTGTGGGCCAAGGCCAACTCACGGGAGTGGCCAAACATAGAATCGGTTCTGATCCTTGGGCTGACCGACGGTGTCCTACTCATCCGTTACTTCTCTTTTTCAGCCCGCGACGTTGAAGGCGATCACTGGTATTTAAATTTGGACGAGGCCAAGCGAGATGCTGAGCAAGGGTATGGTGTCGAGCCGACTGCATGGCAGGCCATGCCCGACGAGAAAGATGAACTTTACCAACTGAGCGTGATGCCGGTCGCCGGATACTCCTACGATACGGATAATGCTGAATGGGTCGCATCTAAATTCACCGATTATTCTCCGAAATCGGGGCAATAAGTTAGGCGGCGATCCGCCAGAAGCAGTCGGTCAACCCGACCCTGTGGATCGTCGACAAACTGCATCGACCATCAGCGCTTCAAGATCACTCGATAGTCCTCATCCCACATACGAGCAATCCAGTAGTCCTTCGCATACCTGGCGACTTGACCGTGCGCTTCGGCGAGGCTCAACGCACGGGCCCATGCAACGTAGTTGAGCAGCGCAACCCGTCGAGCGTCCATCAAGGCCGCAACTTGGTCAGCAGATAACGCGGTGTAGTTGAGGTTGCCATATGGAGGTGTCATTAACCGGGATGGATCAAAGCACCAATCGATCCGCGAACTACCTACCAAATGCTCTCCGCTTAATATCCACGGGTAGTCACCGGCCGCGCGCGGTGCGTTTGTGTGAATCTCGCCAGACTTGCCGCGCAGAAAGCTGTGCCGGAAGACGATAACGTGGGCCAGCATACCCGCTTGGGAAAGCCTGCCACCGCCACGTATCCACCCAAACTGGCAGACCCCGTCCGCCATGTACAGGCTCTTTCCTTCACGGCGAAAGCCCTCGTTCGTCAGGCGCTTTGCGACAGTTTCTTCGAATACCTCGTCGAACTCTTGCGCGTTCATTGTCGTATCGTTTGATCTCGGAAAGCAACTACTCCAATGGTGAACGGCCGCTATTGCGAAATCTGAAGATCCGCAACGGGTCGAATCATGCCCATTGCATGAAAGCCGCGCCCGAGGAAATCGCCGCGCTCGGTCGTCGGGCGCTAGCCGGCCAACAGCGGCCGGTCGACACCGACACGTAGATCGTTAACAATCGTGGCTACACATTTGCTCCGGCCATCTACAGATGAAGGTATCGCGAGATTTCGGAATCGTTGTCCGACGAGCCGCACTCACGGCCAAGAATGTCGATCTCTCGACGGTTAACAACCGTGAAAAAAACCCATGAATGCTGATGCGAACGTACACGCCGAGGTCGATTGGGTCGAGGTGTCTCGGAAAGGGCACGAACTCACGCTACGCCATGGGCGGATGGCTCATATTTTCGCGGCAAGTTTGGCTAGCAAGGCGGAGTCTGCTGGCGACTTCAAGGCGGTCCAATTTTGGCGAGCCGTCGCGCAGAGTCTTTCGCCCCGCGCGTAAATCAACCACATGGATGTTCGCATGCGGCATCTTCTCGATCGCTGTGCGGCCACGAGCCGACGTTCGACATTACCACTTCGATCATCGCCAATCGATGCCTCTCAAGCCGTAGCGGTAGTATGTGCAAATGAATGACGCGAAATTCGACCTCCATCATCCAGCAGACATCACCATCTCGCCTTCGCTCACGGAAGCGGAGCTGACGGGCATCAATTGCTCGCGCAAAGATATGGGCACGGGGTGGGTTTGGTACCGACTTCCAGCATTTCAAGACGGCGAGATTATTGTCAGCATTCCTGACGCCCTCGATTCAATAGAGCTCGCGGCCTATCGGCGGCAAAAAGCAAGGAAGGGAAAGCGCATCGCCAGCTCCATTTCTCTGGCTTTTAGTCGGCCTTGCTTCGAACCGTGGGGTTTGTACTTGCAGAATGCTTCCGATTGGTGCGAGTTGTTGCTAAGTATCCCCAAGGCGTTTTCCGACGACCGAGTTTCCGGAACGATCGAGAAACTTGCACTGTGGCGAACTGATGATCCTACTTTTCAAACATCAATCCGACTCACCGAGGCCGAAGTCCGAGACGTGCTTGAAGCGACTGGCCTGTCAAAGATGGAACATCTCGCCTTCGGAGCGGGATGGAGGTCAGCTGACGAACTGCCGCGAACTTTGATCTTGTCAAAGGTGCTGCCGAACATACTCCGCTCGCTTGCTTCGGCTGAGATCGATCTCACTGTTTTAGATTTGTCGCCAATCGTAAACCTGTCGAGCTGGCATATAGGGAGGGATTGAGGGGCACGAGAGTTCTTTCCCCGTTGCTTCCGAGTAGTGCAAGGGTTCGCTCCGGAGGTAATGTCCGAACGAGCTTGAAAGCCGCCGTCGGATGGTCTTAAAGACCGATGGCGGAAACGGGTCGTCTACGGTCTGCCGCGTCGAGCAGTAGGTGGCCACCAGAAAAGCTGTATCCGTATAATCAAGCCCGATATCGATAGGGGATCGCAATATGAACATTCCTTTCTCAGGCGGTTGTGCATGCGGCGCGGTGCGCTATACCAGCGTGCGGGAACCCGTAGCCATGATCAACTGTCATTGCAGAGACTGTCAGCTCTCAAGTGGCGCTCCTTTTGCGTCAGGCGTCATCGTCATGACCGCCGACCTTGAGATCATTGGTACACCGAAAACATACGCCGTTCGTGCAAGCAGCGGCAGTCTCGCAACCCGCAGTTTTTGCCCTGACTGTGGCACGCCTTTGTTCACGCAAAGCGAAGCTTATTCACAAGTCACTTCTATCCGCTTTCCCTCGCTGGACGACACCTCGGACTTCAAGCCAACGCTAGACATATATACCGCGAGTGCGCAACAGTGGGTGTGCCTTGATCAGACAATTCCGCACTTTCCTCAGTCGCCCCAGCAGTCAAATGAAGTTGATGCTTAATCAGGGTCTCTGCTGAACCGTCTCAGGTCCTGGTCCGATGATGAATTTCAACGTTGGCTTGTAAGGTTTCGGCGGCCGGCTGAGTAAGTCACCTGTCCGGTTTCTTTGGGCTGTCGCGCAGGGTTTAAGCGTTGCTATCCCGGAAGCGATATTTCGGCGCTCGCTCCGATAAGCCATAAAAAGACAAAGGGCGCAGCGGTTTGAACCGCTGCGCCCTTCGAGGCAAGACGTTGGTGAAGTGTCAGCCTGCCATCAGCCTGCCGCGACCGTAGCCGGCTTCTTCGTCTTGGCCGCGCTCTTGATCTCTTCGAGCTTGATCTCGACGTGGCGCGAGAACACGTACTCGGCCGGACGCTGGGTGTCGAGCGGGATGTCCTTCGCGAACGCGCCCGTCGTGCGCGGGCCCGAGAGGGCGACGCGCGCGGCCTTGAGCGGATGCGCGACCGTGTCCATCACGGCCGTCGCCTCGAAGCCGCAATGGACCATGCAGTCCGCGCACTTCTCGTACTTGCCCGTGCCGTACTTGTCCCAGTCGGTGGTTTCCATCAGTTCCTTGAAGGTCTTCACGTAACCTTCGCCGACCAGATAGCACGGCTTCTGCCAGCCGAACACCGTGCGCGCCGGGTTGCCCCACGGCGTGCATTCGTAGGTCTGGTTGCCGGCCAGGAAGTCGAGGAACAGGCTCGACTGGCTGAACGACCACTTCTTGCCGTTGTTGCCGCGCTTGAAGATCTCGCGGAACAGGTTCTTGGTCTTGTCGCGGTTCAGGAAGTGCTGCTGGTCCGGCGCGCGCTCATACGCATAGCCCGGCGACACCGTGATGCCGTCCACGCCGATCTCGCCCACCGTGTCGAAGAACTTCGCCACGCGCTCGGGCACGGCGTCGTTGAACAGCGTGCAGTTGATGTTCACGCGGAAGCCGCGGCGCTTGGCTTCCTTGATGGCCGCGACGGCCTTGTCGTACACGCCTTCCTGCGAAACCGAGTGGTCGTGCGCTTCGCGGTCGCCGTCCAGGTGGACCGACCAGACGAAGTACGGGTTCGGCTCGTAGTCGTCCATCTTCTTTTCCATGAGCAGCGCGTTCGTGCAGAGATACACGAACTTCTTGCGCGCCATGATGCCCTTGACGATCTGCGGCATTTCTTTGTGCAGGAGCGGCTCGCCGCCCGCGATGGAAACCACCGGCGCGCCGCACTCGTCCACGGCTTCGAGGCATTCCTGCAGCGACAGGCGCTGGTTCAGGATGGGATCCGGATAGTCGATCTTGCCGCAGCCGTTACAGGCCAGATTGCAGCGGAACAGCGGCTCGAGCATGAGCGCGAGCGGATAGCGTTTGTTGCCGCCGAAATGCTGGCGGAAGATGTACGCGCCAACGCGGACTTTTTGTAGCAGCGGAATAGACAAGGTGTGTCCTCCTTAAACTTCGCGCGCGACGAGCGGTTGCAAGAGCTTCGACGGCAGCTTGAATTCGACTTTTTCTTCACGGCCCGCCATCGTCGACACCTCGACAGGCCCCAACGCGCGCAGCGCGTCGATCACGTTCTCGACCATCTCTTCGGGGGCCGAGGCGCCCGCCGTCAGGCCGACGGTCGTGACGCCCTCGAACCACTCCGGCTTCACTTCCGAGCCGTCGGCGACGAGATAGCTCGCCACGCCCGACTCGCTGCCGATCTCGCGCAGGCGGTTCGAGTTCGAGCTGTTCGTTGCGCCCACCACCAGCAGCACGTCCACTTCGGTCGACAGCTCGCGCACGGCGGCCTGGCGGTTCTGCGTGGCGTAGCAGATGTCGCGCGTGTCCGGGCCGACCATATCGCTGAAGCGGGCGAGCAGCGCGTCGATGATGCCGCGCGTGTCGTCCACCGAAAGCGTGGTCTGTGTCACATAGGCCAGCGGCGCGTCGAGCGGCAGATCGAGTTTCGCCACGTCGGCTTCGCTCTGCACGAGCAGCACGGTGCCCGGAATCTGGCCGATCGTGCCTTCCACTTCCGGGTGGCCCGCATGACCGATCAGGATCAGCGTGCGGCCTTGCGCAACGTACTGGCGGCCCTGCACATGCACCTTCGTGACGAGCGGGCAGGTGGCGTCGAGCACGTCGAGGTCGCGCTCTTCGGCGGCGCGTTCCACCGTTTTCGCCACGCCGTGCGCGCTGAAAATCGCGACCGCGCCCTCGGGCACTTCGTCGAGCTCTTCCACGAAACGCGCGCCCTTGTTACGCAGGTTTTCGACCACATGGCGGTTGTGGACGATTTCGTGGCGTACGTAGACCGGCGCGCCGTGCTTCTGCAGTGCGCGATCGACAATCTCGATAGCGCGGACAACCCCCGCACAAAAGCCGCGGGGTTGGGCAAGGATCACTCGCATAGGGTGGCGAACTCCGACTGGCGCGCTAGTCGAAGAATCCGGTAAAAATGACTCGTTCGCCGCGCCCATCATATTAATTTAGGTGCACAAGTCCAGCCGGACGTCGGCCCGAGCGAGACTAAACGCGCATTTTAACCGCTTCGCCAACCGTTTGCTGTGACAAGCACTTGGGGTGCGGCGCGGACGCGACGCCGGCCGGTCGCGGCCGGCTGGCACGCCTCTCTCTGCCGTGGGCCGCGGGGTGCGCGCACGGGTCGAGCACGGGTCTCGCAGGCAAGCGCTCAGGCAGGAACGCCAGGCCGGGCGCGGGTTATGCCGCAGTGCAGCACGGCTCCGGAACCCTTACACTAACGCGTTCGCGGGGTTCGCCCGGCTGGCCGCAAGGCGCCGGAGGACCCGACCCCAATCTGGACGCTTTGGATGGAAGCCGACCACTACGACAATTTTCCGGTCGCGAGCGTGCTGCTGCCGAAGGCGCTGAGGGCGCCGGTCGGCGTGATCTACCATGTCGCGCGCACCGCCGACGACATTGCAGACGAAGGCGACTGGAGTCCTGCCGAGCGCCATGCGCGTCTCGCGGATTTTCGTGCCGGCCTCGACGCGGTGGCCGGGGGCCGGCCCGCGTCCGTCCATCCCATGCTGTTTGCGAGGCTCGCCGAGGTGGTGCGGCAGTGCCGGCTGCCGCTCAGGCCGTTCTACGACCTCGTTTCGGCGTTCGATCAGGACATCGATACGGTGCGCTATGCCAATCGCCTCGAACTGCTCGACTTCTGCCATCGTTCGGCGAATCCGGTCGGCCATCTGATGCTGCACCTGATCGACGCGGCGACGCCCGACAATCTGGCCGACTCCGACACGATCTGCACGGCGCTCCAGTTCATCACCTTCCTGCAGGACGTGAGCGCGGACTGGCGGCGCGGCCGCCTGTATCTGCCGCAGGCCGACCTCGCGCGCTTCGGCGTAACCGAGGCGCAGATCGCGGCGGGCGTGGTGGACGACGCCTGGCGCAATCTGATGCGTCACGAGGTGGCGTTCGCGCGTTCGCTGATGGCGAGCGGCGCGCCGCTGGCGCTGCGCGTGCCGGGGCGCTTCGGCCTCGAGCTCGGCAGCGTCGTGCATGGCGGCCTGCGGCTGCTCGAACGGATCGAGCGCGCGGGCTACGACGTGTTTCGCGAGCGCCACGCGCTCGCTCCCGCCGACTGGGCCGTGGTGCTGTGCCGCACGGCGGCCATGTGGCTGTCGCGCCGCACCGGCGTGCGCGCGCCTTCGATCGAAAGTAACAACGCCTGAAAACGCCTGAAAGATAACGACGCGATGACGACGATCCTCTTTGCCCTCTCCTGCCTCTCGCTCCTGATCTGGCTCGTCCTGCTGCTCGGGCGCGGCGGTTTCTGGCGCGCCCGTCCTGCCGCGCCGCTGCCCTTAGTCGAGCCCGCGGCCGGTTGGCCCGCCGTCTGCGCCGTCGTGCCGGCGCGCAACGAAGCGGACGCCATCGGCGAGGCCGTGAGTTCGTTGCTTCAGCAGGACTACGCGGGCGACTTCCACGTGATCGTGATCGACGACCACAGCACCGACGGCACGGCCGAAGCCGCGCGCGTGGCGGCGCTCGCGCTGCAGTGCCCGGAGAAGCTTTCCGTGATCGCGGCGAAGCCGCTGCCGGCGGGGTGGTCGGGGAAGGTGTGGGCGCAGTCGCAGGGCATCGAGGCGGTGCGCACGCTGGGCCTGCCCGCCGACTATCTGCTGCTGACCGACGCCGACATCGGCCATCCGCCGGATGCCGTCGCGCAGCTCGTCGTGCGCGCGCAGGCGGAACAGCGCGACCTCGTCTCGCTGATGGTGCGCCTGCGCTGCGACTCGTTCTGGGAAAAGGCGCTGATTCCGGCGTTCGTGTTTTTCTTCGCGAAGCTCTACCCGTTCTCGTGGGTCAACGACCGGCGCAACAAGACGGCGGCGGCGGCGGGCGGCTGCATGCTGGTGCGTCGCGAGGCGCTGGAGGAAGCGGGCGGCATCGAATCGATCCGCGCCGAACTGATCGACGATTGCAGCCTCGCCGCGCGCATCAAGCATCGTGGCACGGGGCATCACCCGATCCGGCTCGACGTGGCAGCGAAGAGCGTGTCGCTGCGCCCGTACGATTCGTGGAAGGACATCTGGAACATGATCGCGCGCACGGCCTTCACGCAGTTGCACTACTCGGCGTGGCAGCTCGCGGGAACGATCGTCGGCATGACGGTGATCTATCTCGCGCCGCCCGTCGTCGCGCTCGGGCTTGGGCCCAAGGGCTGGCCCGCGTGGCTCGCGTGGGCGCTCATGTGCTGCGCCTATGCGCCGATGCTGGCCTACTACCGGCGCTCGCCGCTGTGGGCGCCGTTCCTGCCGCTCGTCGCGCTGTTCTACGTGGGCGCGACGTTTGCTTCGGCGTGGCGCTTCTGGCGCGGCAAGGGCGGGCAGTGGAAGGCGCGCGTGCAGGCGCCGGCGCAGGGGCGTTGACGTGGCGCAGCCTTAGCGCTGCGTCAGCATCATGTACATCTGCACGACCATGTCCGGCGTGAACGTGAACGGCACCCAGCCGTGGCCCGTATGGCGGAGCACGAGCAGGCGGTCGCCGTTCGACTGCTTCTGCACGGCCATTGCCGGATTCTTCGTCGAAACGAAGCGCCAGCCGGGCGGCAGGTCGGGCGGCGGCTCGGGCTGCATCGAGGCGCGCACGTTCGCGAGGCGCTCGACCAGTTCACCCACCTGCAGCGGATTGAGCAGCACCGTCTTGCCGTCGATCTCCATCGTGAGCTGATTCTGCGAGGGGCGGTCGATCTTCAGCGTGTTAGGAGCGGGCGCGTCGGCCTTTTCCGCCGGAGCGGGCTGCGGCGCTTCAACCGGCACAGCCGCTTGCGCGGCGTGCGCCTTCTCTTCGACAGCGACATCGGCTTGGGTGCTCGGCTGCGCCGCCTCGGTGGCGGCCGCCTGAAGGAGCTGATCGACGCCTGCGTCGAGCGCGCCGATCTGTTCTTGTAGATTCATGCGAGGCTTCCAGGTAAGACCCGCGATTTTACCCACTGCGCGCATGGCTTGCCGTTCCGGCGTTGCGCGCATGTCGCAATAAAAGTTGTAACAGAATGCGATTTTCGCGCGCAAAAGCGCGAAAAAACGGTGCCAGACAGTTCGCCTGCCCGTTAGCGCTTCAGATAGCCCGCTTCGCGGAACCAGGCGAGCGCGTCTTCCAGCCCCTGCCGATAAGGGCGCGCGCGATACCCCAGCTCGCGCTCCGCCTTCGCCGACGTGAAAAACATCTTGTTCTTCGACATCTTCAGCGCATCCACGGTGACGAACGGTTCGCGCTTCGTGAAGCGCGCGACGGCTTCCGCGCCGAGCGCGAGCGGATAGAGCGGCCAGCGCGGCAGCGCGAGAGTGGGCGCCTTGCGGCCGACCATGCCCGCGATGTCGGCGAGCATCTGCTGCAGCGGCAGATTCTCGCCGCCGAGGATGTAGCGCTCTCCAATGCGTCCGTGCTCCAGCGCGAGGAAGTGACCCCGCGCGACGTCGTCCACATGCACGAGGTTCAGGCCCGTATCGACGAACGCGGGGATCTTGCCGGTCGCCGCTTCGACGATGATGCGGCCCGTGGGCGTGGGCTTCACGTCGCGCGGACCGATCGGCGTGGACGGGTTGACGATCACGGCGGGCAGGCCGTCGCGCTCGATCATGCGTTCCACGGCGCGCTCGGCGAGCACCTTGCTGCGCTTGTAGACGCCGATGGCCTGTTCGGCGGTGAGCGGCGAGGTTTCGTCGGCGGAGGCGCCCGAATTCGTGACCTTGAGCGTCGCGACGCTGCTCGTGTACACGATGCGCTCGACCCTGGCTTCGAGCGCCGCGCGCATGGTGGCTTGCGCGCCTTCCAGATTCGCGCGCTCGATCTCGTGCGGGTCCGGCGCCCAGAGGCGGTAGTCGGCGGCCACGTGGAACAGGTAGCGTACGCCGGAGAGGGCGGCGCGCATGGAAGCGGCGTCGCGCATGTCGCCGGTCACGACTTCGGCGTCGAGCGCGGCGAGGTTGGTGCGAGGGCTCGTCGAGCGTACCAGCACGCGCACGGCATAGCCCTTCGCTTGCGCGATGCGGGCGACGGCCGAGCCGACGAAACCGGAGGCACCGGTGATCAGCACGAGGTCGCGGGAGTTGGCGGTCATACGGGATGGACTTCCTGGTCGGTTTGCGCCGGATGGCGCGCAGTCGGGTTCGGTTGCATGCGGTGGCTTCGGAGGCGGCCGTGCCGCCGGCGTGGCACGGATTGTACGTGGCGCGCGGCCGGTGCGGCGGCACGCACGCTCGCGCGCCGTGGCGTCTACAATGCCGCGCAGAGAGTGGCACAGAGACAGGAGATTGAACGATGACTGGACCGGATCTGGATTCGCGCATCGAGACGTACTACGTGCGCGTGCGCGGGACGGTGCAGGGCGTGGGCTTTCGGCACGCAACGGCACGCCAGGCGCACGCGCTGCGCATCCGCGGTTATGTGGCCAACCTGGAGGATGGCTCCGTCGAGGCCGTGATTCAGGGCGCGGCCAACCAGGTGGACCGCATGCTCTCGTGGCTGCGTCATGGACCGCCCTCCGCGCGCGTCACGGAGGTGGTGAGCGAAGAGCGCCACACCGACAAACGTTACGAGCGCTTCGAGCAGCATTGAAGGCTTTCGCGTTGCCCTCGCCGCCGGCGAGGGCAACGCCTCGACGTCGATTCGGCGTTATTTCACCGCAAGCAGACTCTCCGCGAATCCCCACTCCTTTTCGACCCATTGACGCGCGCAGCTGAACCCCGCGTCGGCGGCGATCGCGGGGATTTCGTCGGCGTAATACTTGTGGCTGCTCTCGGTCCAGATCGTCTCTCCCGCCTCCAGCGCGACCGAAAGGTGTGCCGCGCCCACGTGAGCCTCCACGCGGCGCCTCGCGCGCAGATGCATTTCGATGCTGCGTGCGTCGGGGTTGAAGCGCGCGACATGTTCGAAGGCGGCGAGGTCGAAGTTGCCGTCGAGCTCGCGGTTGATGCGCGCGAGCAGGTTCAGGTTGAAGGCGGCCGTCGCGCCGATAGCGTCGTCGTAGGCGGCCACCAGCGTCTCCACGGGCTTCACGAGGTCGGTGCCGAGCAGCAGCGTGTCGCCGGGCTTGAGCATCGCACGGATGTCGCGCAGAAAGCGCGTGGCCGCGAGGCGCGCGAAATTGCCGATCGTGCTGCCGAGAAAGAGCACGAAAAGCTGCTCGCCGGGCGCGCGCCGGCGGCTGACTTCGGCGAGGCCGGCCAGATAGTCGCGCTCGTAGCCGACGATGGAAATGCGCTCGATATCGGCCAGCTCGCGGCGGCACAACTGCAAGGCGGTGCGCGAAATCTCGATCGGGCAGTACGAGGTGGGCCGCTTGCGGCACAGCGCTTCGAGGATGCGGCGCGTCTTGCGGCCGCTGCCGCTGCCGAGTTCGGCAACGGTGACGTCGGCGGGCAGGGCGTCGACAATTTCGCCCGCGTAGCGCGTGAGCAGGCGCTCTTCGGCGCGGGTCACGCCGTACTCGGGCAGCACGGTGATCACTTCGAACAGCGCCGATCCCACTTCGTCATACAGATACTTCGACGGCAGTTCCTTCTGCGGCGCGTGCGTGAGGCCGGCACGGACCTCGGCGGCGAAGGCGGCGACGGCAGGGGAAGCGACGGCGGGGCGGGCTGCGGCGGGGCGGTGCGCAGGACGGGGCATGCGGGCTCCTGGTGCGTTGGACGGCGGCCGGCGGCGCGCACCTCGCGAAGGTCGGGGCGAAGGCGGCTCGCACGGAAGGGCGGTTCCGTAGCCAGACTTTCTGTTCTAGTCCATGCCGGCGCGATCTGCACGGACTAAATCGCGCTTGATCGTGTTTGATCGCTTGCTGGCGGCGGTTACGGCAGGCAGCATCGCGCGTGCCTGGCGTGCCGCCCATCACGGCCGGCGCGCCGGGCGACTAAAATGCCGGCTCGCGGCCGCACCTACCGGCCGCTGCCTGTTTCATTACACGATTCCAATGACAATGCCTTTATCCGTGCGCCGCCACCCGCACGCAGCCCGCCGATGAACCATTACGAGCCTCGGCGCGGGATCGCGCTTGCCGTGGCGGCCTCGGCCCTGTTCGCGCTGATGTCGGCCTATACGCTGCTGCTCGCGCCGCTCTCCGGCCTCGATATTTTCGCGTGGCGCGTTATCTGGACCATGCCGGGCGCGCTGGCGCTGCTGCTGCTGCGCGGCCGGTGGCCGCAGTTGCGCGCGCTCGTCGTGCGTATGGCGAAGGAGCCGCGCACGGCGCTCGCGCTTGCGGTAAGCGCCGCGCTGCTCGGCCTGCAACTCTGGCTGTTCCTGTGGGCGCCGCTGCACGGGCGCATGCTGGATGTCTCGCTGGGCTATTTCCTGCTGCCGCTCATCATGGTGCTGATGGGGCGTTTCTACTATCACGAACGGCTCGACGGCCTGCAATGGCTCGCCGTGGCGTGCGCGGCGGTGGGCGTGGCTCATGAGCTCTGGGCCACGCATGCCTTCTCGTGGCCCACGCTGCTGGTCGCGTTTGGCTATCCGCCGTATTTCGTGCTGCGCCGCAGGATCCACGCGGACTCGCTCGCGACCTTCGCCGTCGAAATGGTCCTGCTGACGCCGGTCGCCGTCTTCGAGGCTTGGGCGGGCGGCTCGACGGCGCTGCTCGATGCCCGCCCCTTCCTCGAATTCGTGCTGCTGCCGGGGCTGGGCGCGCTCAGCACCGTGGCGCTCGCGTCCTATCTCAAGGCGAGCCGCCTGCTGCCCATGGCGCTCTTCGGCATCCTCGGGTATGTCGAACCGGTGTTGCTCGTGATCGTTTCGGTGACGCTGCTTGGCGAGCACCTGGGCGCGCGGGAACTGGCGACTTATGTGCCGATCTGGCTCGCGGTGGGCCTGACGGCGGTGCACGGCGCGCGGCTCGTGCGGTTGTCGCGCTAGCGCGCGGGCCCCGCCTTCGCTTCGATCGCCGCGCGTAGCGCGGGCCGCCATCCGAGGCCGAACAGCGCCTCGGCGAGCACGAACAGCGGCCCGACAATAAGGCCGATCACGTCGTCGACGAAGGCGGGCTTGCGATGCTCGTAGGCCGCGTGGCCGACGAACTGGAACACCCAGCCCACCACGAACAGCGCGATGCCGCTGCCTAACCACACGGCGGTGGACTGCGCCGCAAGCCAGGCGCCGAACGCGACGCAGGCCGCGGAGATGACGGCCATCATCAGCCCGAGCGGCACATCGAGCACGAGGTAGTACACCGTCGCGCCGCCGAACAGGAGCCATGCCGGCGAGAGAGGAAAAGGCAGGGGAAAAGGCAGCGCGCCGGCCGTCAGCGCCGGGCGCGCGAGCAGCACCGCGAGTGCCAGCACGATCAGCGGGATGCCGACGAAGTGCGTGGCGATATTGCGAGCGTCGCGATGATAGGCCGCGTACTGGGTCAACTGATCGGTCAGGTTTCTCATGGATGCCCCTCAATCTCCAAAATCATTATGATCGTCGGGTACTCGTGTACAAGACCTTCGCCTGCCCGACAATCTCCACACCGATTTCGCTTCGACGTCACCCGTGCGTTCCGACCGGCCTCACTCCCCCCACGACGATCCCGCGCTACCGGCCATCGCGGCGGCGCTCGAACGCAGCGCATGGTTCCGCGGCCTGCCCGACGCGCTGCGGGCCGCGTTGCGCGCCGCCGGCCGCGTGCGCACGGTCCGCGCGGGCGAACGCCTCTTCATGCGTGGCGACCCCGACGACGGCGTCTACTGCGTGCTGGAAGGGGCGGTGCGCGTGGGGGCGGCCAGCATGGGCGGCCGCGAGGCGCTGCTGGCGGTGGTCGGGCCCACGAGCTGGTTCGGCGAGATCACGCTGTTCGATGGCGGCCCGCGCACGCACGACGCCTATGCGGAGCGCGACTCCACGCTCTTTCACGTGCCGCGCGCGCCGCTGGCGGCGCTGCTCGACGCCACGCCGGCCTGGTGGCACGCATTCGGCCTGCTCCTGACGCAAAAGCTGCGCCTCGCCTTCGACGCGATCGAGGAGGCGGCGCTACTGCCCGCCGCCGCGCGCGTGGCGCGCCGGTTGCTGGTGCTGGCCCGCAGCTACGGCGAGGAACCCGGCGGAGGGGGCGAACACCGTGTGGTGAGCGTGCCGCAGGAAGATCTGGCGCTGATGCTGGCGCTTTCGCGGCAGACCGTGAACCAGATCCTGCGACAGTTCGAGCGCGCCGGCCTGGTGGTGCTGCGCTACGGCCAGATCGAGATCGCGGATGCGGCGCGGCTTGCCTTGGCCGCGGAGTAAGCGGTAGTTGGCGGTCAATGACGCTCAACGTGAATACATATTGATTTAATCGATCAATATAACAGCCGCGGCGGCCGGTTCGTTTGCCGTGTTTTCCCCGCTTTTTCTCATTAACCCGCACAATGAGGGCCGGTTCCGCCAGGCAACACTGCGGCGCTCTTCCCTTCCCCTCACTGTTTCACCGTTTCGTTTCATGACCGACCGCGTCGTTGCCGCCTTCGATTTCGATGGCACCATCACTACTTCGGACAGCTTTCGAGCTTTCCTGCTTCAAACCGCGAGTCCGGCGCGTTTCGCGTTCGCCGTGCTGCGTTGTCTGCCGTGGCTAGCGGGCATCGCGCCGGGGTGGTCCGGGCGGGGCCCTACCAAGGCTCGCTTTCTGTACGCCGCCGTGGGTCCCGTGCGACGCGAGGTGCTCGATGCGGCCGCGCAGCGCTTCGTCGAGCAAGGGCTGCCCGCGCTGGTGCGCCCCGAGATGGTCGCGCGCGTGCGCGAGCATCAGGCGCTGGGCCACGAGGTGGTGCTGGTGAGCGCCTCGCCATCGCTGTATCTGCGCAAGTGGGCGGCGACGGTAGGCATCGGAACGGTGCTGGCGAGCGAGCTGGAATGGCGCGACGACGTGTACACGGGACGGCTGGCGGGACGTAACTGCTGGGGCCCGGAAAAGGTCGCGCGGCTGCGCGCCTGGTGGGGCGATCGCGCGCCGGCCACGTTGTACGCTTACGGCGACAGCCGCGGCGACCGCGAAATGGCGGCGCTTGCGAACCATGCATGGATACGCGGAACCGTGCCGCTGCCGCCGCTCGCGGCTACGATCAACCCATCGGCTCGACCGGAAGGAGACATCTCATGAAAGGACAGTGGACCCAGGTGACGTCGCGCGACGGCGGAGCATTCCGCGCCTATACGGCGCTGCCTCCGGAAGGCAGCGGTCCGGGCCTCGTGCTGCTGCAGGAGATATTCGGCGTGAACGCGTACCTGCGCGACATGGCCGACCGTTACGCGGAAGAAGGCTACGTCGTGATGGTGCCGGATCTGTACTGGCGGCTCGAACCCAATCTCGATCTGGGCTACGAGGGCGAGGACCGCGCGAAGGCGTTTGCGTTGCTGGAGCGCTTTGACGACGATCTCGCCGTGCAGGACGTCGCGGCAACGCTCGACGCGCTGCGCGCGCATCCCGCACACCGCGGCAAGGCCGGCGTGCTTGGCTATTGCCTGGGCGGCCGGATCGCGTTTCTCGCGGCGGCGCGCACCGATGCCGACTGCGCCATCGGCTACTACCCGGTGGGTATCGAACAGCACCTCGACGAAGCGGCACGCATGGGCTGTCCGCTGATGCTTCATTTCGCGGCGCTCGACACCTATTGCGACGCCGCCAGTCGCGAGCAGATCGCGCGGGCGCTCGCGGGCAGGCCCGGCGTGGAGCTCTACACGTACGAGGGCTGCAACCATGCGTTCGCCTCGCCTTCGCGGCCGAATTACGACAAGCCGGCCGCGATGATGGCGTACTCGCGCTCGCTGGCGATGCTGCGCCGCGTGCTCGGCCCGATCTACGATTTCAATGCGCTCTGGGAGGCGCACTGTTATCACGAGTTCGTGACGCGCAAGCCGGACGACGTCATGCCGACGATGGTCGCCGAACCCTATGTGAACCACGTTCCGACCATGACGGGCGGTGTGGGCCGCGACGAGCTGAAGCGTTTCTACACACATCATTTCGTCAACGCCAATCCCGCGGATACGCGCCTCATCCCGATCTCGCGCACGATCGGCCCGGATCGCGTGGTGGACGAGTTCATCTTCTCCTGCACGCACGACCGCGAGATCGACTGGCTGCTGCCGGGCCTCGCGCCCACGGGCAAATACTTCGAAGTGCCGATGCTCGCGGTGATCTGCTTTCGCGGCAACAAGCTCTATAACGAGCACATCTACTGGGATCAGGCTTCGGTGCTGGCGCAGATCGGCGCGATCGACCCAACGGGCCTGCCGATCGCGGGTGCGCTGAGCGCGAAGAAGCTGCTGGACGAGACCTTGCCGTCCAATACGCTGATGGCGCGTGCGTGGAGTGCGAGCGAAGGGAAGCCGTTCTAGATGGCGGCGCGCGTGCTTAGCGAAACGGATTGTCGACCAGGCCGGGCTTCTGGTCCGGGTCGTCGGCGATCTTCGCGGGCAGATGCGGATCGGCCTGGAGTTTGCGCACGACGTCGTCCAGCGCCGCCTTGAGCGCGAGTGCGGCCGCGAGGCCGCGCCTGTCGCGCGTGAATTCGAGCGTGCCCGCCAGGATCACCCGCGTCGTGCCGTTCGTGACCGTGAGCGCGTCGCCCTCTACGTTCAGGACATCGTCGTCGTTTGCGTATGCGTCGAACACCTCATCCTCCTTGAGCCGTCAGCGTTGCGATGGCGGTCCGCATTATAGAAAAGAAGCTGCACACGACTGCCTTGCTTCGCTTGATACCCAAACTGGGTATTTAAGTACCCAGTTTGGGTATAGAATCGGTGGGCAAGTGCCGCCAACCGCCGATGCGCCCCTTACGGGTACAGAGGTATCCCCAAGGGCATCCTCCTATGAGCATTGCCGACTTTCTCTTTCCTGCCGGAATGCAGGGTGTCCTGGCGCTCGCATTCAACGCCCCGGACCGTGTCTTCAAGCTGACCGAACTCCTCGAGGCATCTCCGACGGGGCGCGGCAACGTTCAGCGGCAGATACAATGTTTGCTCGATGCTGGCGTGCTTGTCGAGGACGAGCGCATCGGCCGTCAGCGCCAGATCCGGGCAAATACGTCGTTCGCCTTGTATCCGGAACTTCGATCTATCGTGCTCAAGTCCTTTGGGGTAACCGAGCCGTTTCGGACAGCACTTGCACCATTTGCCTCGCAAATCGACGAGGCATTCATATTTGGATCCGTCGCAAAGGGAAGTGACAGCTATCTGAGCGACATCGATCTGATGGTTGTCGGGGATGCTCCCATTCTCGAACTATCGGATGCCATGCTGAAGCTGGAGGCCGAATTGCGCCGACCGATCCATATGTCGCTCTACCATTCGGCAGAATGGATCCGATTGAAAGCGGGGGATAGCATCGTGGCTTCGATCGATCAAGGACCCAAGCTTCAGATACTTCCGAATGAACCGGCCACCTGAGTATGAAAATCTGATCAAACGTAACGTGTTCGTGGCACAACCTGCGATGCCAGGCGCCGTTCAGCCCAATCTCGGCAACGCTGCGGAATTTCTCGAAGCGGCGCAACAGCTTGTGGATACCCGGGAAATTTATCTGCCTGCTTTTTTTGCGGCATATGAAGGCTTGTTTCAGATGGTTCAGGCCATTCTGGAGTTCTATGAAGTGCGCATCAAGGATGCGGGCCGCAATGCGGCGATCCAGCGCGTCTGCGCGGATCTGAAGATGAGTAATGCGGAATTCGCACTGGTTTCCAAGGCGCACGGTAGACGTAACAACACGTCCTGCATCTCGCCTTTTCCTCCCATATCGAGAGCGGAAGCGCAGGCGCTCATTGCTATTCTGAGGCAGTACCTTCCCGTAGCAACAGCCTTGACCCAGCCTGCAAATATCTGATCTGCGCAGCACTCACCAAAACCACCTGCGCACGACGAACGTGCGACCGTTGAACGACACCTTCGTCTCTCCGCCGGCGTCTTCCGGAATGCCGGGGAATCGTATCCCGCTTTGCTGCTCCAGCGAGCGGACCGACTGCACCTCGTAATGGTCAGCGCTCGTATTGTCCGCGACGATGGCGAACGCCAGCCGTTGCGACGGCACGTACACCACCTTGAAGACCTGCGTGGGCACGAGCACACGCGTCGCTCCGATCGTTTGCAACTGCGCACCCGCGAAAAGCGGTCCCGTCACGACATAAGCCTCGCCATATTTCTCGGCAAGGCGCCGCACGCCCGTTTCGATGTGCGCCCACAGGTGCTGGTTATTCACCCGGTTCTGCGGCACCACGTTCGCCAGCGAGAACGACTCCGCCATCGCTTGCGGATTCCAGCGGTTGCCGGCCGGGCTCATATGCCCGCGGTCGAACCCGCTGCGCCGGTAATCGGCAAGCGTCGCACCTTCGCCCTCCGGCAGCCGGTCGTCTTCGAAAAAACGGTTGGTGCGCGTCATGTCCCTGGCGGCTTCCAGATGATCGCGCGTGAGGTGTTCGGCGGACCAGAGCGGACCGTGTGTGATACCCGAGTGCAGCACCACGAAATCCAAGTAGCAGAGCATGCGCGTTTTCGGCGCCATGCGCGGATTCGTGAGAGTCGGGAACTGGCCGTCGGGGACGAGGGCGGAACAGTCCGGCGCGGCGAACGCATGGCTCGCCAAGGCCATCAGGAGGCAGGCAAACAGCTTCTTCATCGATAAAACGATCGGGCGCCGGTGCAGGCGGGCTGAAAGTATAGCGGCGGTGTGCGTGCGCGACTATCCGCGCCGTTGCGGCGCAGCATATCGAACGCGCGAGACGCGCCACGGCGCGGCGTTAACCGCGCCGTGGGCAATCGAACGATATTCGGAAGAAAGCGATTCCGGGAGAAACCGAAGCGGAATGAGGGGTGGGGGGGCGCGATGCGCCCTGGCCCGCGCTCAGCCCGCGAACAGGGCGTGTTCGGCGCGTATGGTCTGGCGGTCCACCGCCTGCAGCCGCCATTGACCTTCCATGGGCGAATGCGTTGTTTCGCACGACCAGGTGGCGTCGCCGTGCGCCGAACTGATTTCCTGGCGGCGATTCACGTAGAGGCCACGCAGTGTGCAGAGCGGCGAAGTGTCGAGCGGCGCGCAGAGCGACGTGACGCCGTCGGTGTCGCGCAACTCGCCCCATTCGGGCAAATCGATGCCGTCGTGCGATTCACGCGACCAGCGGTGCTGGTCGGTGTCGAGCCAGAGGACGGCGTAGTCATGATTGACGGTCGGGTCGGAACCGTTGATCAGGATCGTAAGTCGCATGTGAGCTCCGGGAGAGCGTGTAGGGAGGGGAGAGGCAATTAACTACTTTAGAACGCACGCGCGCGATGGCAAGAGGGCAATACCCATGCCGGCTGCGTCTTTTGCGCGCGGGCTGATATGGAACCGGCACGGTATTTGCGCTGGCGCCTTTCGGCGCGGCTATCGGCGGGATTGAAAATGACAATTGGGAAGGCAACCGCCACCTCCTAGATTGATAGATGCGGCGCGCCCGCTCCGCTCTCCTGCTGCATCGCACGAACGTACGTTTGCGGGCCGTGCAGCGTCCCCACATATCACGCTGATGGATGGAGGTACAGATGTCACAGCTAAAAGGCTCGAAGACGGAACAAAACCTCAAGGATGCTTTCGCAGGCGAATCGCAAGCCAATCGCCGTTATCTCTACTTCGCGGCGAAGGCCGACGTCGAAGGCCAGAACGACGTAGCCGCCCTGTTCCGCTCGACTGCCGAAGGCGAAACCGGCCACGCGCATGGCCACCTCGAATATCTGGAAGCGGTCGGCGATCCGGCCACGGGTCTGCCGTTCGGCACGTCGCGGCAAAACCTCGCGGCGGCGGTTGCAGGCGAAACGCACGAATACACCGACATGTATCCCGGCATGGCGAAGGTCGCGCGCGACGAAGGCTTCGACGAAATCGCGAACTGGTTCGAGACGCTCGCGAAGGCGGAGCGTAGCCACGCCAACCGCTATTCGAAGGCGCTGGAAGCGTTGGTGGACTGATCGCGTCAGTCATGCGGCGGCGGCCGCACGGGCACGGCGTGCGTGCGCGTGCGGTCCCGTCGCAGGCGTTCTACGATGCACGCCGGGTGCGCATCCGGCGTGCAGCGAGCGCATAGCCGCGCGGCCGCGCTCGCGCCCTCATAAAAATCAGAACGGGAGACGTCATGCCCCACAAGGAAGGCAGTCTCGAAGCGCCGACGCGGCATCCGCTCGACTGGCAGTCCGAAGCGTTCTACGACAAGGAAAAGCTGGACGACGAGCTGGCGCGCGTGTTCGACATCTGCGCCGGCTGCCGGCGCTGCGTTTCGTTGTGCGGCGCGTTTCCCGCGCTGTTCGATCTCGTCGACGAGACCGACACCGGAGAAGCCCACGAGGTCGACAAGGCCCAATACGGCCAGGTCGTCGACCAGTGCTACCTCTGCGATCTCTGTTACATGACGAAGTGTCCCTACGTGCCGCCGCATCCGTGGAACGTAGACTTCCCGCATCTGATGCTGCGCGCGAAGGCCATCGAATACCGCACGAGCGAGGTGAAGCTGCGCGACCGCGTGCTCTCGAATACGGACGCACTGGGCCATCTCGCGGGCATTCCGGTCGTGACGCAGACCGTCAATGCCGTGAACCACACGAGGCCGATGCGCGCCCTCATGGAAGACGCGTTGGGCGTGGACCGCAAGGCCTGGCTGCCCGATTTCGCCACCCGCAAGTTCCGCAGCGCGGCAAAGCGGGCAAGCGCCGGCGAGGTGCGCGACGGCGAGCGTACGCCGGGCAAGGTGGCGATCTACGCCACGTGCTACGTGAACTTCAACGAGCCCGGCATCGGTCACGATCTGCTGGCCGTGCTCGATCACAACGCGATTCCCTGGGTGCTCGTGAAGAGCGAGGCCTGTTGCGGCATGCCGCTCCTCGAACAGGGCAATCTGGACGGCGTGGCGCAGAAGCAGGCGCAGAACATGCCGGTGCTCGCGCAATACGCGCGCGAAGGCTATGCGCTGCTGGGCGCGGTGCCGAGTTGCGTGCTGATGTACAAACACGAGCTTCCGCTCATGTTCCCCGGCGACCCCGATACGCGCGCCGTGAGCGTGGCGTTCTGGGATCCGTTCGAATACTTCGTCTCGCGCCATCGCGACGGCCTGCTGAAGACCGATTTCCGCACGCCGCTAGGCAACGTTTCGTATCACGTGCCCTGCCATGCGCGCGTGCAGAACATCGGGCGCAAGACCTCCGACCTGCTTTCTCTGGTGCCGGAAACGAAGGTCAACGTGGTCGAGCGTTGCTCGGGCCACGCGGGCACGTTCGGCGTAAAGAAGGAATTTCACGCGATGGCGATGAAGATCGGCACGCCGGTATTCAAGCAGATGGCGAACGGCGAGCCGAACTTCATTTCGTCGGATTGCGCGCTGGCGGGCCATCACATCGCGCAGGGCATTAGCGAGAACCAGCTTGGCGATCCGCCGCTCGCGCACCCGCTCACGCTGCTGCGGCGCGCCTATGGCATTTGAGGCCCGCGCGCGGCTTCCCCATTCACTGCATTGCAAGAGGCACGGACGATGACTATCGCGAGAAACTCGCTGCTGACCCTGGAGGCTTACGCCAAGGCGCGCAAAGACATGCGCGAGCGCATCATCGAACACAAGAAGCGGCGTGCCGTCGCGCTCGGCAATCACCTCACGTTCCTGTTCGAGGACGAGGACACGATCCGCTACCAGATCCAGGAGATGCTCCACATCGAGAAGATCTTCGACGAAGCGGGCATTCAGGGCGAACTGAATGCCTATCTGCCGCTCGTGCCCGACGGCAGCAACCTGAAGGCGACCCTGCAGATCGAGTACGCGAGCGAGATCGAGCGGCGTGCCGCGCTGGGGCGGCTGATCGGCATCGAGGACCGCGTGTTTCTGCAGGTGGAAGGCGAGGCGCCCGTCTACGCGATTGCCGACGAAGACCTCGAACGCGACAACGCCGAAAAGACTTCGGCCGTGCACTTCGTGCGCTTCGAACTCACGCCGGCGATGAAGGCGCGCTTGCGCGAGGGCGCGGCGCTCATGATCGGCTGCGACCACCCTAACTATCGTGTGCCGACGCAGACCATAGACGGCGACACGCGCGCCTCGCTCGTTGCCGACCTCGACTAAGGCCGGATTCGATATCGAAGAGGCCCGCGCGTGCGCCGTATCGGTCACACGTCCTTGCGGTACATGACGAAGCCGGGCTTGTCGGCCACGTTGTCGTAGAGACGCATGGCCGTATGGTTCGTTTCGTGCGTGTGCCAGTAGACGCGCGGCGAATTCGCGGCCTTGGCAGCCGTATAGACGGCCTCGATCAGCGCGCGGCCCACGCCCTTGCCGCGCTCGTCCTCCACCGTGAAGAGATCCTGCAGATAGCAGATCGGACCGTCTAGCGTCGTGCTGCGGTGAAAGATGTAATGCACGAGGCCGACGACGCGTGGCCCGCGCAGCGCGACGAGCGCATGCATCGGTTCGAGGCCGTCGAAGAAGCGCGACCACGTTGCGCGGGTGATCGACCCGGGCAGTGCCGTCGGACCGAAGCGGCCGTAGAAGCGGTTATAGCCGTCCCAGAGCGGGAGCCATGCGTCGTAATCGGCCGGTGTGACGGGGCGGACTTCAAGCTGTGCGGACAATTTCGTTCTCCTGTATTCGTTACGGGCTCGTATTGCGCGAAGGGCAATGCCCCCAGCGTAAGCGAACTGTGGCACCATTGTTAGCCCCACCGTAACCGCGATTCATGGAGCCACCCGTTGGACTATGCATTGATGATGGCGGCCTACGCGCGCCGCGCGGCACGCAGGCTTACGCGACAAGACCTGCTCTACGAAAGCCTGCGCCGTGCGATTCTAGACGGCGACATCGTCGAAGGCGCGCGGCTGGCGTCGAGCCGCGCGCTGGCCGAGCAACTGGGCATGGCGCGCAACTCGGTGCTGTATGCCTACGAGCGCCTCGTGGAGGAGGGTTTCGTCACGGCCACGCGCCATGGCTCCCTCGTCAATGCCGTGACGCCGGGCGGCGGCGCGGTGCCGCATCCGCCCGCGGCACGAACGGCCGGCGCTTCCCGAACGCTTGCGCGGCGCGTGCTCGAATTGCCGCCGCGTCGCGGCACACGCGACGGCGCCACGGCGTTGCGCCCGGGCGTGCCTGCGCTTGACGCATTTCCGTTCGTGCAATGGCGTACCTCGCTGGAGCGCGCGATGCGGCGGCTACGCACGAACGATCTGGGCTACGGCGACAGCGCGGGCCACCCGTCGCTGCGCGAGGCGATTGCGCAGTATGTGCGCGTGTCGCGCGGCGTGCGCTGCCAGCCGCAGCAGGTGTTCATCACCAACGGCACGCAGTCGAGTCTCGATCTCTGCGCGCGCCTGTTCGCCGATCATGGCGAACGCGTGTGGATCGAGAACCCCGGCTATCTCGGCGCGCGTTCCGCGCTGCTCGCGGGCGGGCTGCAGCTCGTGCCGGTGCCCGTGGACGCCGCGGGCATGGCCCCGCGCGCGGCGGACTGGCACGAAGCGCCGCCGCGGCTCATCTATCTCACGCCGTCGCACCAGTACCCGCTCGGCAGCGTGCTGAGCCTCGAACGGCGCCTCGCGCTGATCGAGCACGCGCGCGCGTGCGGAGCATGGATCATCGAGGACGACTACGACAGCGAGCTGCGCCACGACGGCCCGCCGCTGCCCTCCATCCAGGGCCTCGCCGACGACACGCCGGTGGTCTATCTGGGCACCTTCAGCAAGACGATGTTTCCGGCATTGCGCATCGGCTTCATGGTGGTGCCGGCTGGCGTGACGGGCGCGGTGGCGGCGGCCGTCGGCACGCTCGAACGCCAGGGGCGCGTGGCCGAGCAGATGGCGCTGGCCGAATTCATCGAAAGCGGCCGCTACGCGCGGCACCTGCGCCGCATGCGCAAGCTTTACGAAGAGCGGCGCGATGGACTCGTCGCCGCGATCGGGCGGCATCTCGCAGGCATGATGACGGTCTCCGCGGACGCGGGCGGCATGCATCTGAGCGTGCGCCTCGACGCGCCGCTGCGCGACGTCGACGTGAGCACGGCCGCGCGCGTGCACGGCCTGCACCTGTCGCCGCTCAGCGCGTATTGTCTCGGCGGACCCGACATGCCGCGCTACAACGGCTTTCTGCTGGGCTATGCGGAGGCGCCCCCGCCCGTGGCCGACGCGCTGATGGCGACGCTCGCGCGGGTGATACGCGAGCTGGCGGCGGGCGGCGGTTGATCACTCGTGTCCCGCGACGGCGTGCGGGACGTACGGCGCTTCGAGCGCATCGACTTCTTCGTCGGTGAGTTCGAGCGAGAGCGCCGCGACAGCATCTTCCAGATGATGCGGCTTCGAGGCGCCGACGATGGGCGTGGTGACCTCCTGCTTCTGCAGCATCCACGCGAGCGCGACCTGCGCGCGCGACACGTTGCGCGCCTTCGCGATCGCGCCGACCGCCTCGACGATCGCGCGGTCGGCCTCGGCCGTGGCGTCGTACAGCTTGTGGCCGTACGCGTCGCTTTCCTCGCGTG
The DNA here is from genome assembly GCF_054968425.1 of Paraburkholderia sp. AV2. Classification (NCBI taxonomy): domain Bacteria; kingdom Pseudomonadati; phylum Pseudomonadota; class Betaproteobacteria; order Burkholderiales; family Burkholderiaceae; genus Paraburkholderia; species Paraburkholderia sp. AV2. Next base: position 9,488 of record NZ_JBANLK010000055.1, on the reverse strand, counting down.
CGCTCGTGGCATTCCACTCGCGCGTGAGGCGGCCGCGCGCGAGCGGACTCCACGGCATCACGGCGACGCCCTGGTCGGCGCACAGCGGCAGCATCTCGCGTTCTTCCTCGCGATAGAGCAGGTTCAGGTGATCCTGCATGCTGACGAACGAGGTCCAGCCGTTCAGGTAAGACGTGTAGAGCGCCTTGCTGAACTGCCATGCATGCATCGACGAGGCGCCGATATAGCGCGCCTTGCCGGCCTTCACGATGTCGTGCAGCGCTTCGAGCGTTTCCTCGATGGGCGTGTCGTAATCCCAGCGGTGGATCTGGTAGAGATCGACGTAATCGGTGCCAAGGCGCCGCAGGCTGTTGTCGATCTCGGCGAAGAGCGCCTTGCGCGACAGGCCCGCGCCGTTCGGGCCGGGACGCATGCGGTTGTACACCTTCGTTGCGATCACCACGTCCTCGCGCTTGACGAAGTCGAGCAGCGCGCGGCCTACGATCTCTTCCGAGGTACCGTCCGAGTAGGTGTTGGCGGTGTCGAAGAAGTTGATGCCGACGTCGAGCGCCTGGAGGAGCAGCGGGCGGGCGGCGTCGGCGCCGAGCGTCCACGGATGCGCGCCGCGCTCGGGCACGCCGTAAGTCATGCAGCCAAGACACAGACGCGAAACTTCCAGCCCGGTCGGGCCGAACCTGACGTATTCCATTGCTGTCACTCCTTGTGCGAAAGCGGATGAGGCCGCGCGGCGCGGCGAGGACGGCGCCGGCGCGTTGGGGAGACTGCGGCTAGGGTACCCGAGCCGCCGAAGATGCGCAGAAAGCTGGCCAAACGACGACAAGCCGGTACGGCGATCAAACATCTAATTTTGAGAAAGCGCGTGTAACGGGATTTGTGCTAGTTTGCGTTTGGTTATATTTATCTCAAACAAGATAAATCGACCCATGTGATTCGGAGTCCATACCGATAGGCCGATACGCGGAGAATTCAAGCAGGATTCCGTTCCGCACTCACCGCCCTTTCCCATGCCGACTGACTACACCGCCTCGTTCGCCCTCTGGGTCGTCGTTCGTTCCCACTGCCGCCCCGACGGCTCGCGCATCGTCGAGCCCGCGTGGACCGGCGATGGCGAGCAGAGCGGCGTAGCCATTTTCGTTTCACGCCTCGATGCACACATCTACGCGACCCTGCGTAACGTTCGTCTTCCCGGCGACGCCCCCGACAACTGGCATTGCATTCCCTTGCAGGCGTTCGATCTGCATGCGTACGCCCGCGACCAGAACGGCAGCGTGAACTGTGCCATGGCGTTCGGCTTTGTCTGCGACGCTGAAGGCGCGCTGGTCATCTCACGCGGCGCGCCGTGCCCGAGCTACTTCGAACTCACGTTCGACCCGCCGGAGGGTATCGCCGAAGTGGTATTTCACTTCAGCCAGGCGGCGTTCGAAGGGATGTGCGCGCTATGGCGGGAGGTCGGCGCGCATGCGCAGCCGCAGTCGATCAATCGCGCCGAGGTCATGAGCGACGGCGCCTTCGCATGGCTGCTCGATATCGCGCTGAGCGTCGCGACCGAGACCGGCGCCGAGGCCGAAGCCGATCACTGGACAGTGTTCGAGCCGCTCTCCATGCGCTGGCTCCGTGCACCGACCGAGGCTTACGTGATGCAGGAGGCGAAGCCGACGTTGCACTGACTTCGCGCCGCGCTCACACGAACAGCGAGACGATGCCGCCTATCGTGAGCCCCGCGGCTATCCATCGGCCGGTGGAATAAGCTTCGTTCGGGTCCGCGGGCAGGTCGGGGCGCTCCAGACCGAGCATGCCGTCTACCAGCGAGCGTATGGGTTGCGCGTTGGCCTCGTTGTCGGTCCCGCTGTCGGTGTCGCTCGTGTCGCCGGCATTGCTGGCAGTTAGCTGATCCGCGGGATCGTCCACCACGATCACGACATCGTTGCCGCCGTCGATCTCGACGCCCTCGCCGTCGTCGTCGCCGCCGTCGTCGGCCGCTGCGGCGGCATAGGCCGCCGGCGAGATGTCGACCGCGTCGTCCTGCGAGGCGGGCGCCGGCGTGCTCGTGCCGGAAAGCGTCGAGTCGTCGTTCGCCGGCAGGCCCGCGGCAGACGCGGCGATGCCCGCGCCCGTGTCGGGCAGGTTCGCCGCTACGCTGCCGGACGAGACCGGCGTCATACCTACTGGTTCCATGTTCGCCTCCTGAGGGCATGTCACACGCCCGGAGGATGTTCCCACGCCGCGACTGCGTATCGGTCCACGAAAAGCGCGCAAAAACTAGCGGTATTTCGCAGCGCCCGGAATCGTAGAGGCTGACACAATGGCGGCATCGCAGGTTGTGCGTGCACCCATGTACGCCGACGCAAACGTATGCACCATGAAGCACACCTTAACGTCGAATGTGGACGAACCCGACGCGCAAGCGGGTTCCGTCAGCCTCTATCGCGGGGCTGATTTGAGCGAGCCTTCGCGGCGCATGCTGTTCGAGGCGCTTTACCGCGCGCGGTATCTGCAGGCGCATGCGCGCCTGCCCGATGCGCTGGAGCGCGATCACAACGACGACTACGTCCAGAGCGGTCCGCAGATCGCGTGGGAAATCTGGCAGGCCGCGCATGCGCGCGTGCTGGAACTCGCCGCGCAGATTTGCGAGCGCCGCCAGGACGCCCATACGAGCCAGTACGACAAGGCGGTGTGCCGCCTCTGCGCGCGCGATATTCGTGCGTTGCTGCGGGCGATGGACCGAAGCAGTATTTGAGCCGTCAGACCGGTTCCGAAAGGGCCGCACGAGCGATGTGAGTCGTGCGGGCCAGTGCGTGCCGCGAGTTGATCGTGCGCGACACTTCGTCGAGCATCACCATCATTTCCTCGGGTACGTCGCCGTAAAGGGAACCGGCGCGCGGCGGCATCTCGAACGAGACGGGCGTACGTCTTTCGTCGTCGCCGGCTTCGCGCATCGCCGCTTGCGCAAGGCGAGTGGTTGCCGCGCGCGAGGGCGGCGCACAGACGCAGCAAACGGATGGCTTGTTCGTTTCGTGCACGTGCCGCACGAAGCGTCCCGAGCAGACGGGACAGAACGCGAGCGTCAGGAGTCCGCCTTCGAAAAAGCGCAGCAGGGTCCACGCACGCGTGAAGCTGAGCACGCGTTCGATGCCGGTGCAATAGCAGTGCTCGATATAAAGCCGGTAGGCGCGCGTGAGCGCATCGAGGCGCGTGCAGCGCGCCACGTCCCGGAGAAACAGATAGATGTTGTAGAAGAGCGATGCATGGACGTTCGGCAACCACGTGAAATACCAGTCGGCCGAAAACGGCAGCATGCCCTTGGGCGGCGACGCACCCTTGAGTTCGCGATACAGCCGGATCATGCGCGTTCGCGAGAGCCTCAGCTCTTTTTCGAGTACCGGCATGCGTGCGCCTAGCTGGATGAGCTCGATGGCGCGCAGCACCTCGCGCGCATCTTCGGTCACACTGCCTTTGTACATGACGCGGAGCTCTCCATGAGACAGGCGCGGCAGCCACGGCGGCCGGGCGCGGGTTCCTGAATGTGCTGGCGATTATAGAAGCGCGCTTATTAGCGTCAAGGCTAATATTCTGGAGGGGTTGGGAAGACTTTTTGTCGTTTGCGGCCAGCCCGGAAGGATGGCCTCTTTTAATACCGATTATCATAGAGCCCTGTTGCGCATCCCGCGCGGCTCGCGGCATCGCGAGCGCCTGTTATCGACTGCCAATCAATGATTTCTCGTTTCTCCGCCTCGTTCGCTTCGTCTCGCGAAGACCGCAAGCGCGCGCCTCGCCGCGTGCTCGACGGCATCCTGGGCAGCTTCGGCGGCGGCGCGCCGGGCCATGCCGGGGCCGCACCCGCGAACGCACCGCGGCGTGCACTGATCAAGGGCACCGTTAGCGTGCTTGCGCTGGGCAGTTGTGCGAGTACGCTGCTGAGCGCCTGCGGCGGCGATTTCTCCGGCGGCAGCGGGTCACAGGACGATGCCACGCCCACCCTCAAGTCGGTGGCCAACTTCCGCGACCTGGGGGGCGCTGCGCCCGGCTATGCCACGAGCGACGGCGCACACGTGCGGCGCGGGCTGATCTATCGCTCGGACGCGCTGACTCTCAGCGCTGCCGATGCCGCGACGCTGCAGAGCCTTGGCGTGACGACCGTGTTCGATCTGCGCACGCCGGCGGAAAGCGGCCAGACGCCCGACGCGCAGGTCGCCGGGGCGAGCTATGTGGCGATCAACGTGCCCGGCACGGCCACGCCGCCTTCGTTTGCGGGCATGTCGGCGCAGGAGCTGGATGCGGCCATGCAGGGCGAGTGGAATGCATTCGTCGCCGGCCGCGTGCAGGCCTCGGCTTACGGCGAGCTGCTGAACCAGATCGCGCAGACGGCGGGACCGCAGATCATCAGCGGGGGGACGGGCGTGGACGCGGTGGGATGGGCGAGCGCATTGCTGCTTCTCATTGCGAACGTGCCGCTCGAAATCGTCGTCAAGGACTTTCTGCTGACGAATGCGTACCGTTCGACGGGCGCAGACGCGGTGAACGCCGCTCCGCCCGTGCAGAGCCGCTATTTGCAGACCGCCTTCGACGCGCTGCAGTCGAACTACGGCGATCTCAACCGCTACCTGACGGTGGGCCTCGGCCTCGCGCCTGCTACGATCGACCTGCTGCGCAGCCGCCTCGTCGCCTAGGCGAGTGTTAGCGCGCGCCGCTCCGGTGCGCGTCAGGCGGCGGGCAGCACGATCCGAACGCGCAAGCCGCCTTCCGGATGATTCGAAAGCTCGCAGCGGCCGCCCTGGTTGCGGGTGAGGCGGGTGACGATTGCGAGGCCGAGCCCGCAGTGGCCCTCGCCGCCGCGAGCTTCGTCGAGCCGCACGAAGGGCTTGAGCGCGGCGGCCACCCGTTCGGCGGGAATGCCGGTGCCGTGATCGCGCACTTCGATCGACCAGTGCTGGCCTTCGCGGCGCGTGGAAATCTCGATGGGCGGCGCGCCGTGTTCGAGCGCATTGTCCACCAGATTCGAAACGAGGCGGTCGAGCAGCGTGCGCGGCATGCGAAAGCCCGGGCCGGCGCGCAGATCCAGCCGGAAGAGTTCTTCGTCCTCGTCGGCGGTGTCGGCGCTGAACTGCTCGCGCAGCAGCGCTTCGACTTCCACCTCGGGGCTCGTTTCGGGGCGCTGGCGCGCGAATTCCAGGAACTGCTGAACGATGTCGTTGAGCGAATCGACCTCGCGGATGATCTGTTCGCGCTCGCGTTCCGAGCCCAGCATGCTCGCGCGCAGCTTGAGCCGCGTGAGCGGCGACTTGAGATCGTGCGCCACGCCCGCGAGCATGACGGCCTGGTCGTCGTCCGCTTCGTTGAGCTGCTTCATCATGCCGTTGAACGAACCGATCAGCTCGCGCAGTTCGTGCGGCCCGCGTTCGTTCATGGGCGCGGGCCGCTGGCCCGTACCGAACGCCCGCGCGGCCTGGGCAACGCGAGAGAGCGGACGCTGCATTTGCCATACCGCAAGCAGCGAAAGGACGAGCGACATGGCCAGCAGCGCGCCGGCCTCGAGCATGAGGTTAGGCGGCGGCGGCAGGTCGATGGGCGCGACGATCCATACGGAACGGCCCGCAAAGCGTATCCACAGCGCGTGCGAATGGCTCGCGTCGGTGAGAATGTCCGTGCCCGGCGGCAGATCGCGCAGCAATTGCCGGCGCAGATCGGCGAGCGGTTCGTGCGTGGGCGTTTCCAGATGGACGTCGGCCGGCATGTTCCAGGTGGGCACGAGGTGCACGCGCAGCGCGGGCGCGAGTTCGACCTCGTTGGGCGCCGCTCCGTTCGCGGCGTGCAGCATGAGCAGCAGGCCGCGCTCGAACCCTTCCAGCTCGTGCCGGCGCGGCTGGTGCGCGAACACGGCGAACCAGCCTGCCTGGATCGCGAAGAGCACGAGCGTGGACATCAGGGCCATGCGCCCGAACAGCGTGTTGAACGGATTGCTCATGCGCCAATGACGGCACCGCTCGCCCCGCGCGCTTCTTCCGGCACCGGCACGAACACATAGCCTTTGCCGCGCACCGTCTGCACGTAGCGCGGCGCCGAGGGGTCGTCCTCGATCACGCGGCGCAGGCGCCAGATCGGCACGTCGAGGCTGCGGTCGCGAAACGCAAGGCCGTCTGCATGCAGCAGATCGTGGATCAGCACGCGCGACATCACGCGGTACGGATTGCGCGAGAAGATCTTCAGCAGTGCGAATGCGCCGTCTCTGAGCGCGACATGCTCGCCGTCGCGCAGCAGGGTGCGCGTGGCGAAGTCAAGCTCGAACGGACCGAAATGAAAGCGCTCGCGCAGCTCCGGCGCACTCGGCACGATGTCGCCGCGCCTGCGCAGCACGGTCTGGATGCGCAGCAGCAGCTCCTGCGGGTCGAAAGGCTTCGCGACGTAATCGTCCGCGCCGAGTGTCAGACCCGCAATGCGATCCACCACCGTGCCGCGCGCGGAAGCGAAGATCACGGGGATGGTGTCGCCCTCGGCGCGCAATGCGGCGAGAGCCCGCAGACCGTCGGTGCCGGGCATCATGACGTCGAGCACGACCACGGACGGCCGCTCGCGTTCGAGCCGCCGACCGAGATGCGTGGCGTCGTGCAGGACGGAGGCCTCAAAGCCATTTGCTCTGAGGAATCGACAGAGGAGATCGCGCACGACCGGATCGTCGTCGACGATGAGAACGTGTGGACTCATGCCGAAATTTTATTCGATGTCGACGTTCCGGCGAAAAAGCCGATCCAGCCGATTTCTTACCTATCCTTACACGCGCGGCTTACCGGACCGTAACTGCGCCTTCCTGCGTTTGGGCCTGGAGCGGCGTTTGCGGCGGCGTGGGCGTTGCCGCCGCGGCAGTTGTCGTTGCGGCTGTCGTTGCCGTTGCCGTTGCGGCCGCTGTTGCCGCCGGCGCCGACACGGCAGCCGGTGCCGCGCCGTGTGCCGCCGCAGCCTCGGCAAGATGCTTCTGGCGCGCGTCGGCGGCCACGCCGCTCGGCATCTTGTGCAGATGAAGCTTCGAATCGGGCTGCGCCTCCGCTTTCGCGGCAGCATTCGGGTTTTCGCAGGTAATGCCCTTCATCTCCAGCACGGCGTCCTGGGCCGTGGGCGCCAGTTGCTGATCGACCACGCCGGTGCGCACCCGCTCCGCGCTCGCCTGTTTTCCATGCTGCAGATCGCCCTGGAGTTCGGCGATGCGGCGGTCGTACCAGTCCGCCACGCACGCCTTGTCCTTGCAGTTGTGCTGGCGCCATTGCCACTGGCTGATACGGTCGGCTTCGAGCGCGGTCGTATCGGGCGTGGCCTCGACGGCGCTGCGATACAGGGCGGCCAGCTTGTCGTCGAGCGCGGAAAGTTGCGGATCGCTACAGACGAGCCGTTCCGACGCGGACGCATTGTGCGGGCAGCGGAAGCTCGCCGCGTGCGCGAGCGATGCGCCGGCCAGCGACGCGAAGAGTACGAAAGCGGGAACGAGCGCGGCGCGGCGCGAAATGCGGTGATTCGGCATAGAGGCGCGATGAGGATTCGGTTGTCGGTTCATGGCGGGTTCGATTGCATTGAAGTGACAAGGGCGGCAGGCCACGCGCGCACGGCGCCTTCGAGCTGGCTCGATTGCGCGTGCCGTGCGGGCTGCCGGCGCTTTGCCGTAGGGCGCGCCAGTCAAAGTTAGCGCAGCCGTGCTCGCGCAAAGGTCCGCTCAAGGGTGGCTTCGGGCGGTTGCTTACGAAACATTTCAAATAGGGCCGGTTAATGAAACCACTGGCGTAATGAATGGCGCGAGCCGCTTACCGTGCGGGAGATTCGCGAAGACCCCGGAAGCCGTAGCCAACATGGACCGGTGTCCGGAACATCGAAGCCTGCATGCCGGGCCGATCATGAATGCGATTTTTGCGCGCTGCGCGCCGTGTCATTCAACGTATCGCATTCCTTATTGTCTCCATGACCCCGGAAATCTGCTCTTTCTCCACCGGTATCGATCTGCGCGCGAGGCCCTGGCGCGCGGCCGCGGCTGCGCTCGCGGCGTCGTTCGCGCTCAACGGCTGCGCCTGGACGCTCATCACCGCCGCCGACGCCACGGGCTCCGTGATCCAGGCCGGCTACGCAGTCGCTTCGAACTACTCATCGCCCAGATTCTTCACCGGCGAGCCCGCGAACGTCGGCTCGATCTGCATCGAACTCAATCCCATGGTGACGTCTGCCGACTTCGTCCCCTCGCTGCAGCTCGCACTTGCGGAACGCGGCGTGCGTTCGGACCTCTATAGTCCCGGCACCGAGCCGATCAGTTGCGAGGCGAGGCTCGTCTATAACGCTTCGATCGAGTTCGGCAAGCCGACCTTTTCCGACGAAAACCGCGCCTACCTTTCGACCATCAACATCGCGATCTTCGAGCACAACCACATCGTTTCGACCGCGCACTACGAAGTGCACGGCCTCGGCACCGATCGCTATTCGAGTGCGGCGGTGAAGCTCAAGGGCATGGTGGATCAGATGGTGGTCGACCAGCGCAAACTGGGCGGCACGTTCGAATCCGCTTCGAACGGCCAGTAGGGCAAGCACCGGGAAAGGAACGGAAAGACTCCGGACCTTTGCCCACCGACCCACGTCGCTTACGATCTCCGCATGGCAAATACCGTCTTTCTGGTCGACGACGACGCCGTGGTGCGCGACGTCACCGCTGAATATCTCCAGATGCGTGGCTTCAGCGTCACGGCGCTGCCGTCGGCGCGCGCCTTGCAGCAGCGTTTGCGCATCGAGCGGCCGCAGATCGTCGTGCTCGACATCATGATGCCCGAGCTCGACGGCATCAGCGCGCTGCGCGAGTTGCGCGCGAGCGGCGACGATGTGCCCGTGATTCTCCTCACGGCGCGCAACGAAGTGATCGACCGCGTGCTGGGCCTCGAATTCGGGGCCGACGATTACGTCGGCAAGCCATTCGATCCGGGCGAACTCGTTGCCCGCATCCGCACGGTCATCCGCCGCCGAGGCGCCAATGCAACGGGCGCGCCGGAGAGCCGCGCGTCGTTTCGCTTCGGGCCGTACGAACTCGACTTCCGCTCGCGCGAACTCTATCGCGGCGAAGAGCGCATTCCGCTGCGTTCGAGCGAATTCGCATTTCTCAAGCTGTTCGTCAATCACGCGATGACGATGCTCACGCGCGAGCAGATCATCGAAATCATCTATGGCGAGGCGGGGCGCTACCGCAACCGCAGCCTCGACGTGGCGATCTGGCGGCTGCGCCGGCTCATCGAAACCGATCCTTCCGAACCGCGTTACCTGCAGACCGTCTGGGGCCGGGGCTATGTCTTCGTGCCCGATGGCGAAGTGGGGTATGCGGAGCGCTGCGTCGAGATGGCGCTGGAGTTGCAGCGCGAGGACGAGTGAAGCGGCTAGCCGGGCGGCGCCCGCGCGCCCCCCCGCGGGTCAGAACCGCAGCACGCGCAGGAACAATCGCGGAAGCCCCCCCCCCCGCGGGGGGGGGTTTAGCAGGC
>NZ_JBANLK010000054.1:0-38669 GCF_054968425.1 Paraburkholderia sp. AV2 | reverse complement strand
CGACGGCGCGGCCGAAGCCGAAGCGCACGCCGCGTTCGCCGACGCCGACGGCTATACCGCCCCGGCACGAGCCGAAGCCCTGCTGCTCGGCCTCGGCTTCACGCTGGAACAAACGCGCGCGCCGGTCGCGAGCTTCTCGGGCGGCTGGCGCATGCGCCTGAACCTCGCCCAGGCGCTGATGTGCCGCTCCGACCTGCTGCTGCTCGACGAACCCACGAACCACCTCGACCTCGACGCGATCGTCTGGCTGGAAGACTGGCTGCATCGCTATCCGGGCACGCTCGTCGTGATCTCGCACGACCGCGAATTTCTCGATTCGATCTGCAACGTGACGCTCCATCTGGAGAACCAGCAGATCAAGCGTTACGGCGGCAACTACTCGCAATTCGAAATCCTGCGCGCACAGCAGCTCGCGCTCCAGCAGAACGCCTACGAAAAGCAGCAGAGAACCGTCGCACATCTGCAGAGCTTCATCGACCGCTTCAAGGCGAAGGCCACCAAGGCGCGCCAGGCGCAAAGCCGCGTCAAGGCGCTGGAGAAGATGGAGCTGATCGCGCCGGCGCACGCGAGTTCGCCGTTCACCTTCGAGTTCCGCACGCCCGACTCCGCGCCGAACCCGATGCTCGTGATGGAAGACGTGCGCTGCGGCTACCGCGCCGAAGACGGCGGCGAGACGCCCATCGTCGAGCAGGTCTCGCTGTCGATCCAGAGCGGCCAGCGCATCGGCCTCCTCGGCGCCAACGGCCAGGGCAAGTCCACGCTCATCAAGACGCTCGCGGGCACGCTCGCATCGCTTTCGGGCGAGTTGCGCACGGGCAAGGGTCTGCAGATCGGCTATTTCGCGCAGCACCAGCTTGAAACGCTGCGCCCGGACGACTCCCCGCTCCAGCATCTCGCGCGCCTCGCGCCCGACACGCGCGAGCAGGAACTGCGCGACTTTCTCGGCGGCTTCAACTTCCCGGGCGAGATGGCGACGGCACCTATCGCGCCGTTCTCGGGCGGCGAAAAAGCGCGCCTCGCGCTCGCGTTGATCATCTGGCAGAAGCCGAACCTGCTGCTGCTCGACGAACCGACCAACCACCTCGACCTCGAAACGCGCCACGCGCTGACGATGGCGCTCGCGCAGTTCGAAGGCACGCTGATCCTCGTCTCGCACGACCGGCATCTGTTGCGCGCCACCACGGACCAGTTCATGCTGGTCGCGAAACACCGTCTGCAACCCTTCGACGGCGATCTCGACGACTACCGCGACTGGCTGCTCCAGCATGCCGCCGAACAACGCGCGGCGCTCAAGGACGCAGCGGGCGAAGGCGCGGCGGATGCTGGCGTCAACCGCAAAGAACAACGCCGCCAGGAGGCGGAAACGCGTCAGAAGCTCGCGCATCTGAAGAAGCCGTTGCAGGCGAAGATCGGCAAGATCGAAAAGGAAATGGACGTGCTCAACACGGAAAAGGGTACGCTGGACGCCTTCGTCGCCGACCCCGCCAGTTACGAGCCCAACCAGAAGACGCGCCTGACCGACGCGATCCGCCGTCAGGCCGAAGTCCAGTCGCGACTCGACACGCTGGAAGCCGAATGGCTCGACGCACACGAAGAGCTGGAGCAGATCGGTTAGCCGCGGCGCGCATGCCGCCCCGCCAAGGAGAGATGAGTGTCGTCACCCGCCGCATTGCAGGGCCTACGCGTCCTTGATCTGACCATGCTGCTGCCCGGCCCGGTCGCCACGTTGCGGCTCGCCGAGATGGGCGCGGACGTGCTGAAGATCGAGCCGCCCGGTGCCGGCGACGCCGCCCGCGTGATGATGCAGAGCGCCGCCGACGAAGTGGCCGCGCGCCCCGGTGCGTTCTACCGCCTCGTCAATCGCGGCAAGCGCGAAACGCGGCTCGACCTGAAGTCCGAAGCCGGGCGCGCGGTGCTGCTCGCGCTCGCGCGTGACGCCGACGTGCTCGTCGAGAGCTTCCGGCCCGGCGTGATGACGCGGCTGGGTGTCGGTTACGAAGCGCTCAACGCCATCAACCCGAAGCTCGTCTACTGCGCGATCAGCGGCTATGGCGCCGGGAGTCCGTTTGCGGACCGAGCCGGACACGACCTGAACTACATCGGTTATGCGGGCGTGCTCGACCAGTTGGCAGGACGCGACGGCGCGCCCGCGCTGCCGAACTTCCAGATCGCCGACCTGCTGGGCGGCGCGCTCAGCGCGGTCACCCAGATTCTCGCGGCGCTCTGGCAGGTCGCGCGAGGCGGTACCGGCCGCTTCATCGACGTCTCGATGGCACACGCCAGCTACGCGTACAACGTGGTCGCCCAGGTCGCGCTCGCCAACGACGACGCGGCCGCCCTTCAGCCCGGCGGCGGCCTGCTCAATGGCGGCGTGCCCTGCTACAACCTCTACCGTACCCGGGACGGCCGCTGGCTCGCGGTTGGCGCGCTGGAACTGAAATTCTGGCAGGCGCTCTGCAAGGCGCTCGACCGCGAGGACTGGCTCGAACGGCACTGGAGTCTGGGGCAGGCGATTGGCGGCACGGACGCGGCGGCACTCACGCGTGAGCTCGCCGCGATCATTGAAGCGGAGCCGTTGCAGGTCTGGATCGACCGGCTCGAACCAATCGACTGCTGCACCACGCCGGTTCTCACGCCAGGCGAAGCGGCCAGGCATCCGCTCTTCAATCCCGAGGTGCTGCAACAGGCCCTGGCAGCGAACGCCGTGCTCGCTTCAGGCGTGCCGAAGCCGCAGCAAGGCGCTATCGGCCAGAGAGCGACGGGCGCCGCAGTAGAATCGTCGGGCGCAGGCGCGGGAAGCCCTGGCGGCAACAAGCCGTTCACCTATGGTCCCTGGGGCTAGGCGCCGGACTGGCCAACAAAAACGAAATGGGCGCACAAGGCGCCCATTTTTCGGCTAGCGTCGCGGCAGCGTTTGCCGCGGCGCGCGTTCGTCGTCGTAGAGTACGTGCTTGCGGCCTTCCACGTGATGCGCAATGGTGCTGCGCACCTGTGCAGCAGTGACGTTCCCGGCCACCACGCGGCGCGAAATGCGCCCGTCGCTGTCGATCCACTCGACGATGCGGCAAGTGCTGCCCCAAGGTTGCATGAGCGGCTCGGAAACCCGGCAGCCGCGTACGACGATCGAATGATCGCCGGCGGACATCTCAGTCTGTTTCAAGACGCCATCCTTTCCGCATGGACGCGGGTTGAACATGCGGCCAAGGATAGGCAAATAGGAAATCGACCAGGTTACAGTGTGTACCAGGGTTGTTACTAATCATTACGCGCCAGTTCACGGAAAATGCCTTTTCCTGGCCGTGCCGCGCCCCCGGTTCATTCCAGCGTGCGGACCTTGTCGATCGCCTCTTCGATGCGCTCGACGGCAACCACCTGTAAACCATCGATCGGCTGCTTCGGTGCATTGGCGCGCGGAATCAGCGCACACGAGAATCCGAGCTTCGCCGCTTCCTTCAGACGGTCCTGTCCGCGCGGCGAGGGCCGGATCTCGCCCGCGAGGCCGACTTCGCCAAAAACGATCAGGCCCTTCGGCAACGGCTTGTTACGCATCGACGAGTGAATCGCGAGCAGCACGGCGAGGTCGGCAGCCGGTTCGGTAATCTTGACGCCGCCCACCGCATTGAGGAACACATCCTGATCGAAGCAGGCAATGCCCGCATGCCGATGCAGCACGGCGAGCAGCAACGCGAGCCGGTTCTGCTCGAGTCCGACCGCAAGACGCCGCGGATTGGGCACGTGGGCGGTATCCACGAGCGCCTGCACTTCGACCAGCAGCGGCCGCGAGCCCTCCTGGGTCACGAGCACGCACGACCCCGGCACGCTCTGTTCGTGCTGCGAAAGAAATAGCGCCGAAGGATTCGCGACACCACGCAGGCCGCGCTCGGTCATGGCGAACACGCCGAGCTCGTTGACCGCGCCGAAGCGGTTCTTGAACGCGCGCACGAGGCGAAACGACGAGTGCGTATCGCCCTCGAAGTACAACACGGTGTCGACAATGTGCTCGAGAACGCGCGGCCCGGCGAGGTTGCCCTCCTTCGTGACGTGCCCGACCATGATGATGGCCGTACCCGACTGCTTCGCGATGCGCGTGAGCTGCGCCGCGCACTCGCGCACCTGCGCGACGGAGCCGGGCGCCGAAGTCAGCGCCTCGGAGTAGATGGTCTGGATCGAGTCGATCACCGCGACGTCGGGCTTCTCGGCCTCGATGGTCGCCTGGATTTTTTCCAGCTGGATTTCGGCGAGCAGTTGCAGCTCGCTCGCCTTCGAACCGGGATCGAGCAGCGCGAGCCGTTGTGCTCGCAGCGCAATCTGCGCCGCCGATTCTTCGCCGCTCACATAGAGCGCGCGGCGTTCTGCCGCGATCTGCGCCAGCGATTGCAGCAGCAGCGTCGATTTGCCGATGCCGGGGTCCCCGCCGATCAGCACGACGCCGCCCGCGACGAGCCCCCCGCCCAGCACGCGGTCGAACTCTCCGACGCCGGTGGTGAAACGCGGTACGTCGGACGCCTCGATGTCGGCGAGACGGCGCACCGGCGCGCTCTTCGCGAGCGACTGGAAGCGATGGCCGCCCGCCGGTTCGGCAATGCTCTCCACGAGCGTGTTCCAGGCCCCGCACGCGGGGCATTGCCCCTGCCATTTCGGCGCTTGCCCGCCACACTCGGTACACGTATACAGTGTCTTGACCTTCGCCATGCTTCGGGTCGCCACGCTTATTCCGCCCGCACCGGCACGCGCGGCGCGACCGCGCACATCAGCTCGTAGCCAACCGTGCCGCAGGCCTGCGCGACGTCGTCGATCGGCAGGTTCGTTCCCCAGAGTTCCACGCGCGCACCAACGCCCGCGTTCGGCACCGGCGTCAGGTCGACGGTGAGCATGTCCATCGAGATACGCCCGACCACCCGCGTGCGCACGCCTTCGACGATCACGGGCGTGCCTTCGGGCGCGATGCGCGGATAGCCGTCGGCGTAGCCGCACGCCACGATCCCGATGCGCATCGGCTTGCGCGCCGTGAAAATCGAGCCGTACCCGACAGTCTGGCCCTCGGCGATGTTTTGCGTGCCGATCAGCTCGGAGGCAAGCGTCATGGCGGGCTGCAGGCCAATGCCGTCGATGGCCGAAGCCGCGCCCGAAGGCGAAGCTCCATAAAGAACGATGCCGGGCCGCACCCAGTCGAAATGGGCGGCCGGATGCCAGAGCGTCGCTGCCGAGTTCGCGAGGCTGCGCGCACCGGCAATGCCTTGGGCCCCGCGCTCGAACGCCTCCATCTGCTCGCCGATGCCGCACGGCGTATCGGCGTCGGCGAAATGCGTCATCAGCGTGATCTGGCCGATGCCGGGACAGGCGCGCGCCCGCTCCCATGCCGCGCGGTATTTCTCCGGCGTATAGCCGAGCCGGTTCATGCCGCTGTTCATCTTGAGCTGCACGTTGACCGGCTTGGACAGCCGCGCCATTTCGAGCATGCGCATCTGCTCGTCGGAATGCACGACCGTGGTGAGGCTGTAACGGTCGATCACGTCGATGTCGGTAGGCCGGAAAAAGCCTTCCAGCAGCAGGATCGGCCCCGCCCAGCCCAGCTCGCGCAGCTTCGCCGCTTCTTCCAGATCCAGCAGGCCGAAGCCGTCCGTGGCGCGCAGGCCCGGGAATGCACGGGCGAGCCCGTGCCCGTAGGCATTGGCCTTGACCACGGCCCAGATTTTCGACTTGGGGGCGTATCGGCGGACGACGGCGAGATTGTTGGCGAGTGCGGCGGTGTGAATCGTGGCGGAAAGGGGGCGAGGCATGGGAGATTTTCGTAAAGACGCTTTCGAATCAGGAGCTTACAGTGCGTTTTCAGCACCTGGAAGGCCGGGCGCGCCGGGCCGTCAAGGAATCTGCTAGTCCGAACCCAGCTATTTTCATGATATAAAGCCCTGCGCACAACCCATTTCGAACGTAATAAGCCCGGATGCCTCCCACCCGTCCGGGGCGGACGGACCGCAGCGAGGACAGCATCGCATCAGATGAAAAAAGGCTTTTACACCATCATGGCCGCGCAGTTTTTTTCGTCGTTGGCCGACAATGCGCTCCTGATCGCTGCAATTGCACTGCTGAAAGATCTCCAGGCCCCGAACTGGATGACGCCGCTGCTCAAGCTGTTCTTTGTCCTTTCCTACGTTGTTCTGGCCGCTTTCGTCGGCGCCTTCGCCGATTCGCGCCCCAAGGGCCGCGTGATGTTCATCACGAACACGATCAAGGTAATCGGCTGCGCCACGATGCTGGCCGGTACGCATCCGCTATTCGCTTACGGCGTGGTCGGCTTTGGCGCTGCGGCCTATTCGCCGGCCAAGTACGGAATCTTGACTGAATTACTTCCGCCGGAGCGGCTGGTCGCTGCAAATGGCTGGATCGAGGGCACGACAGTCGGCTCGATCATCCTCGGCACGGTTTTGGGCGGCGCGCTCATCAGTCCTCACATCGCCTCGCACGTCATCAAACATACGCCCGCCTGGGTCAATACCCCCGCCGAAGCCGCGATGCTTGTGATCATGGCCATCTATGTCATCGCCGCCCTCTTCAATCTGCGCATTCCCGACACCGGCGCCCGCTATCCGCGCCAGGAACACGGCCCCATCCGTCTCATCACCGATTTCGCCGACTGCTTCCAGATCCTCTGGCGCGACAAGCTCGGACAGATCTCTCTCGCCGTCACGACGCTCTTTTGGGGCGCGGGCGCCACGCTCCAGTTCATCGTGCTCAAGTGGGCCGAGGTATCGCTCGGCATGTCGCTCTCGGAAGGCGCGATCCTGCAGGCGGTCGTCGCCGCGGGCGTCGCCGTGGGAGCGGTGATCGCCGCCGCGCGCGTGCCGCTCAAGAAGTCGCTTTCCGTGCTGCCCGTCGGCATCATCATGGGCATCGCCGTCATGCTCATGGCCTTCTACACGCGCAACCTGTTTCCGCCGCACTGGGGCCTGCGTCTCGGCCATCTGCACGTCTCCGGCTACCTGCTGTTCGCCTATCTCTTCCTGATGGTCGTCGGCGGCCTCTCGGGCTATTTCGTCGTACCGATGAATGCGCTCCTGCAGCACCGCGGCCACGTCCTGCTTTCCGCGGGTCACTCCATCGCCGTGCAGAATTTCAACGAGAACCTTTCGGTGCTCGTCATGCTCTGCCTCTATGCCGTGCTCGTCTGGCTCGACGTGCCAGTGACCATCGTGATCGTGCTGTTCGGCACCTTCGTCTGTCTCATGATGTGGCTCGTGATGCGCCGCCACCAGGCCAATCAGCGCGCGTTCGACTCGGTCGCGCTGATCGGCGAAAATCACGGGCACTGACTGCCCTGATTCATCCATTCCGTGCGTGCGCCACGCGGCGCGCGCCGTGCCCGTCTTTCACGCTGCCATGACCTCATCGATTCCCAACGTCCTCACGATCGCCGGCTCCGATTCGGGCGGCGGCGCAGGCATCCAGGCCGACCTCAAGGCGTTCTCGGCGCTCGGCGCGTATGGCGCAAGCGTCATCACCGCGCTCACCGCGCAGAACACGCGCGGCGTCACGGCCATCCACGCGCCCGATCCGGCATTCGTCACGGCGCAACTCGACGCCGTCTTCGAGGACATCCGCATCGACGCCGTGAAGATCGGCATGCTGGCCAACGCGCCCATCGTGCGCGCCGTGGCCGACGCGCTGCGCCGCCATCGGCCGGAGCGCGTCGTGCTCGACACGGTCATGATCTCGAAGAGCAACCATGCACTGCTAGCGCCCGAAGCCGTGGCGGCACTGCGCGAGGCATTGCTGCCGCTCGCGGGCGTCGTCACGCCGAACCTGCCCGAAGCCGCGGCGCTGCTCGGCACCGCACCGGCCGCCGACGAGACCGCGATGGTCGAGCAAGGCGAGGCCCTGCGCGCGCTCGGCGCGCAAGCGGTGCTCATGAAGGGCGGCCATCTGGGCGGCGCGGACAGCCCCGACTGGCTCATCGAGGAAAACGGCACGCTGCGCCTGGCCGGCCGGCGCGTGCCGGTGACCAATACGCACGGCACCGGCTGCACGCTGTCTTCCGCAATCGCGGCCTTGTGGCCGCAGCGCGCGAGCCTCGCCGAGGCCGTCGCGGACGCCAAGCAATACCTCACAGGCGCGCTCGAAGCGAGCGAACGCCTCGACGTCGGGCATGGCGTCGGGCCCGTGCATCACTTCCATCGCTGGTGGTGAGCGGCGGCGCGCGATGCGCCGCCCGTCAATCGTCAATCGCGCGCGAAGGCTTGCGCGCGCGCCGGCCAGTCGTCGGGGACGATGAAACCGCGCGACTGCTCGGCATAGCCGGCCGCACCGTTGGCGGCAAATGCAACGACCATCACTGGTTCGTCGCGACGGAGTACGTGATCGAACAGGACGTCGGGATCGACAGGCGGCGCAACGGCGCCCGGACCACTCGGACCGCCAGCCGCCGTACCCTCTACCGGCGTCTCGCCAGCCCCTTCTACCGCCCCTGCCCGCCGCACATCGAGCCGCCTTGGCGCAAGCCACGCGAGGCGCGGCAACTCGCTCCAGCCGGCGGCGCGCTGTTGTGCTGCGAATGCCGGCCAGTCCGAACGCGTGACCCACCAGCCGCGCGCATGGTCCGGCGCGAGTTCGGGCGGTTCGCCCTGCACGACCTGCGCGCCCGCACCTTCACGGTAGAAGAGCCAGCCCTTCACGAACATCTGCGCTAGCCAGGGCCCCGCGTAGCCGAGCGACGCGAATTCCTCGCTGGCGCTAAGCCGCATCTGACGGTTCACGAGGTGCGCGCGTTTGCGGTCGAAGCGATCGCGCAGATTGGGGCCGACGAAATCCGCAAGCATGGCATCGGGGCCGCCTGCGTGCAGGTAGCACTTGACCGCCAGTTCCCAGTGCAGCCGCCTTCCCTCCGAACTCTCGAGGAGAAAGTCGCACTCGCCGAGCGTGCGCCCCGCTTGTCGCAGCGGCACGCTTGCCGCAACGAGCCGCGCCGCCGGGCCGAATGCCAGGAACCAGCCGAGCAAGGCCTCGGCATAGCGGCCAAGACGCGTGAGATGGGCGCGCTCGAGCGCATCGCGCAACGGCGCCGGATCGCGGTCGAGCCGGGAGAGCCAGCGCGCCGCCGCGAGCGCCTCGTCGGCATGCGCCCACGGCGTGGCAAGCGGTGCGAGCGGAAGCTGTTCGCGCAGTAAACCGGGACTAAAGAGCAGCCACGCAAGATCGCGCACTGCTGGATCGGTCAGCCCGTCGAGACGGCCGGCGACGATGCTGCCGGGGTCGTCCGCGAGCGGCGAAACGTTCACTGGCCGCCGCCGGCCGCGCGCCAGGTGTCGCGCGCGAGGCAGAGATCGGCCCACGCCTTCGACTTGTCCTGCAGGCTGCGCAGCAGATACGCGGGGTGGTAGGTCACGATCACGGGCACGCCTTCGTACTCGTGCACGCGCCCGCGCATCGAAGCGATACTGCCCTCGGACTTCAGCAGGCTCTGCGCGGCGAAGCGGCCCATGGCGATGATGATCTTCGGCTTGACGAGCGCGACCTGACGCTTGAGGTAAGGCTCGCAGCGCGCGACTTCGTCCGGTTCCGGATTGCGGTTGCCGGGCGGGCGGCACTTGAGCACGTTCGCGATATAGACGTTCTCGACGCGCGAGAGCGCAAGCGCGCGCAGCATGTTGTCGAGCAGCTTGCCCGCCTGCCCCACGAACGGCTCGCCCTGACGGTCCTCGTTCTCGCCCGGCGCTTCGCCGATCACCATCCAGTCCGCTTCGCGATTGCCGACGCCGAACACCGTGTTCGTGCGCTTCTCGCACAGCCGGCAGCGCGTGCAGCCGGCGACGCGCTCGGCCAGGCTGTCCCAGTCCAGCGTCGCCACGTCATTGCCAGGTGCGGGTGGCCGGGCAGACGGCTCGGCCGATACGGGCGCGGCGTCGAACCAGGCGAAGTCGTCCTCGGTGAGCGGCGGCGGCTCGTCGGGCGCCTGTGCGGCTCGCGCGGCGTGTGTGTCGGCGGACTGCGCGGCCGGTTCGCGAGCCTCGACAGCGGAATCCCGCGGCGACACGGGATCCGGTATGCGGACTTCGGGCCGTGCGGGCGCAGCGACGTCCGACTCCACCGCGGCGAGCGGTTCGGGCGCCGTTTCCGGCTGCGCAGGCACGACAGCCGTCCCGGTGACCTGAGACAACGGCGTTTCGCCGCTGGCCGGCGCCGTCTCGCCGGGCGTCGTCCGCGCCCCTTTGCTCACCCAGCGCGGCGACAATCCCAACTCTGCCAGCGCGAACTCATCGAGCGCCATCCGCGCCCTCCTCTGCAAAAGAAAAACGCATCACGATCGCGTCCTCGCGGGTGTGATGCCGCGCCGGATAGTAGTTCTTGCGGCGCCCGATGGTCACGAAGCCGAATTGCTCGTAGAGGCGTATCGCCCGATAGTTCGAAGGCCGCACTTCGAGCAGCAGCCCTTCCAGCCGTTCCGCATGCGCCATCCGCACGGCCTCGCGCAGGAGCGTGAGCCCGGCACCGGCTCCCTGCGCGGCGGGCGCAACACACAGATTCAGCAGATGCATCTCGTCCACCACCGGCATCAGGACGCAATAGCCGATCAGCGTGCCAGTCACGTGGCGCATGCACACGCCGAAATAGCCGTTGCGCAGGGAATCTTCGAAGTTGCCGCGCGACCACGGAAACTCGTAAGCGGACTTTTCGATGACGGCGACCTCGTCGAGATCGCTCTCGGTCATCGGCGACAGGTAGCGGTCGGTCATCAGCACACCGCTCATCGACTGCCCTCGCCCGACGCCTTGGCGGCGAGCCGCTCGGCCGTGGTCTGCGCGACCTTGTTGCGGACGTATTCAGGCGCCGCTTCGTCGGCGCGCAGCGTGCGGCCCGCGCGAAACGCGCGCAGCGCGGCGTGCGCGAGCGGCAGCGCGTGGGGCAGCGCCTCGGCGTCGATCGAGCGGGCCGCGGCGGCGGCCGGAAGGCGCGTACCGAACGCCGCCGCGGCGTTGCCCGCCAGCGTGAACGGCGCGGCGGGCGTGGCGATGCGCTCCGGTGCGTCGAGCGACGCGGGCTGCAGCATACGCCAGTCGCTCGCCGCCGCGTCCCACTCGTATTCGGCCCAGTAGGCCTCGTCCATGCGCGCGTCGAGCACGGCGAGCACGCGCGTTGCCGCGGGATCGTGCAGCCGCGCGCGCTCGGCGCAGACAAGCAGCGTACCCACGGGCACCACGGGAATGTCGAGCCCGAATGCGAGCCCCTGCGCGACGCCCGTCGCCGTGCGCAGCCCCGTGAACGAGCCGGGGCCCGAGCCGAAGGCGATCGCATCGCAGTCCGCGAGCGTGAGTCCGGCTTCGGCCAGCACTTCGCCGATCGCCGGCAAAAGGCGCGTACTGGACACGGCGCCTGTGGCCTCGTGGCGCACCCACACGGCCACTTCGGCGCAAGGATCGGAAAGGCGGTTGCCGTCGCCAGGGGCCACGGCGTGCAACAGCGCGACCGAGCAGAATTCGGTCGAGGTATCGAGGGCAAGCAGCACGATGTCGGTCATGACCGCTATTGTAATGCCGCGCCCCCGGCTCTCCCAGGCCGGGCACGATCCGTGCGAACGAAGTGCGACCCGCCGCCGGCGATCGCGAGGCCTCGACCGCAGTTCCTGCCGATCTCTGGAGGAATCGCTCCAGCCGCCTGCCAGTATGCACTGCTACCATCGGCGCGCGGTTCCCGTTAAAAAATCAGTGGAGGAAAAAACAATGAGCGACATGACGGACGTAGGCGCCCGTTTCGAGCAGGCCCAGACCGACGTGCAGCAACTGCCGGAACGCCCCGGCAATCTGACGCTGCTGCGTCTCTATGCGCTTTTCAAGCAGGCGACCGACGGCGATGTCCACGGCGACAAGCCCGGCTTCACCGACATCGTCGGCAAATACAAATACGAAGCCTGGGCCGCGCTGCAAGGCACGGCACAGGACGTCGCGAAAGCGCAGTACGCCGAACTCGTCGAATCCCTCAAGAACGGCACGGCGAGCTAAGAACCGCGAGAGGCAGCGCGCCACGGCCGGCGAGCCGCTTGCCACCGTTCATCGGTGCGCGCAAGCCCCCTCGCGTATACGGCTCTGGCGCAGCGCAACAAAATCCGCTATAATGCGCGCTGCGCTGTGTTTTGCGCCCCTCAGCCCCGCTGAGGCAGGCCAACAAAGCGCCTCGTAGCGTTAAGCTCCAATCCAGTTTAGAACCTGTCCCCTCCTGCCTTGGCCTCTTCCATATAGAGGTCGTCATGTATCAGGCTGGCGGCAAACCAATTTCGGTGCGCCGCATTCGAAACAGCTTCTAACGAAAATCCGCCGCAGTGGTGGATTGCCCCCGTTTTTCGATTTGTTCGCAAAATCCGACGACTTGGGTATGCCGATTGGCGCCGACGTTCTATTTCCTGTTTCACCAAGGATTTTCATGACTTCGAGCATTACCCAAAGCCCTCTCGACGCAATCGCCAACGAAGCACTCGGTCTCGACGCCGCTGACGCGCCCGCGCAAGCCGCCGACACCCCCGAGGGCCCGACGTTCGCGTCGCTCGGC
The DNA here is from genome assembly GCF_054968425.1 of Paraburkholderia sp. AV2. Lineage (NCBI taxonomy): Bacteria > Pseudomonadati > Pseudomonadota > Betaproteobacteria > Burkholderiales > Burkholderiaceae > Paraburkholderia > Paraburkholderia sp. AV2. The sequence goes on along the minus strand of NZ_JBANLK010000054.1, from coordinate 26,135 downwards.
CTGTCGCCGGAGATCGTCTCCGCGCTGACGGCGGCGGGCTACAAAGCGCCGACGCCGGTGCAGCAACGCGCCATCCCCGCGGCCATCGCCGGCCGCGATCTGCTGGTTTCGAGCCCGACCGGTTCGGGCAAGACCGCCGCCTTCATGCTGCCCGCGATCGAGCGCTTTGCGCAGATCCAGAAGGCCCAGGCCGCCCAGCCGCGCGAGCCGCGCCCGCAAGGTCAACAAGGCGAAGGCGATCGCCGCCAGCGCCGTCCGCAACCGGTCGCGCGCCCCGGTCTCCTCGTCCTCACGCCGACGCGTGAACTCGCCATGCAGGTGACCACGGCCGCCTCGACCTACGGCAAGCATCTGCGCCGCCTGCGCACCGTGAGCATTCTCGGCGGCGTGGCCTACGGCCAGCAGCTCATGCTGCTCGCCAAGAACCCCGAGATCCTCGTCGCGACGCCCGGCCGTCTGCTCGATCACCTCGAGCGCGGCCGCATCGACCTCTCGGAACTGAAGATGCTCGTCCTCGACGAAGCCGACCGCATGCTGGACATGGGCTTCATCGACGACATCGAGACCATCGTCGCCGCCACGCCCGCGTCGCGCCAGACCATGCTGTTCTCGGCCACGCTCGACGGCAAGATCGCCTCGATCACGGGCCGTCTGCTGAAGGATCCGGAGCGTATCGAGATCGTGCGCAAGGTCGAAGCGAATTCGAACATCGCGCAGACCGTGCATTACGTCGACGACCGCGACCACAAGGATCGCCTGCTCGACCATCTGCTGCGCGCCGAGGGCCTGGACCAGGCTATCGTGTTCACAGCGACCAAGATGGACGCCGACCAACTGGCCGGCAAACTCGCCGACGCGGGCTTCGAAACCGCCGCGCTGCACGGCGACCTGCCGCAAGGCGCGCGTAACCGCACGATCCGTGCGCTGCGCGAGCGCCGCGTGCGCGTGCTCGTGGCAACCGACGTCGCGGCGCGCGGCATCGACATCCCCGGCATCACGCACGTCTTCAACTACGACCTGCCGAAGTTCGCCGAAGACTACGTGCACCGTATCGGCCGTACGGGCCGCGCGGGCCGTTCGGGCGTGGCAGTGAGCCTCGTGCATCATGCCGAGCAAGGCGCGCTCAAGCGCATCGAACGCTTCGTGCGTTCGCCGCTGCCCGTCAACGTGATCGAAGGGTTCGAGCCGCGCAAGGCGCCGCCGGCCAATCGCGGCTTTGGCGGCCGTGGCCGTCCGGGCGGCAACGGCGGCGGTAACGGCCGGCGCTTCGGCAACGGCGGCAAGCCGGGCGGCGGCTATGGCAGCCGCGGCAACGGTGGCCAGGGCGGCAACGGCGGTGGCTGGCAAGGCAAGTCCGAAGGCTCGCGTGGCGGCTATGGCGGCCAGTCGCGGGACGGCGGCTATGGTGCGCGTGACGGCCAGGGCGCCTCGCGCGGCGAAGGCGGCAACCGCGGCGGCTACGGCCAGCCGCGTGGCGACGGCTACGGCCGCTCGCGCGAAGGCTATGGCGCGCGCCGCAACGACGGTCCGCGTGGCGCCCGTCGCGATAGCTGATTTCCGCCTGATCCGCAGGTGCCGCCTCGGCGCACCTGGATAGTGATCTACAAAAGGCCGGTGCTTCGTCACCGGTCTTTTTTTGCCTCCGCACAGATTTCATAATGCGGAAAAATTTTTTGCGTCGTAAAAAATCGTGCTGCGTGGCACAACAACACGCATTGCAATATGGAAAACCGCGTTTTTCATCGTGAAACACAAAGCATAAGAAATTGATTTTATTGAAATAAAAAACACGGAAAAAGCTGCTTGAGCGCCTGTCCCAGCGGGACCGATTTGCCTAGACTCTTATATAAGACTTCACGAAACGAAGCGCCCGAAACCACCTCAGGCGCTCGCCCCGAAGAAGTCGCCGACTTTCAGCGGTTCTACCAATCAGGCAAACGAAGGAGTTCATCATGTCGACCCGTCAGGAACAAGCAAAGCAACTTCAACAGCAATGGGAAACCGATCCGCGCTGGAACGGCATCAAGCGCAACTACACGGCTGAAGACGTGGTGCGCCTGCGCGGCTCGATCCAGCCCGAGCACACGCTCGCAAAGAACGGCGCGGAGAAGCTCTGGAAAGGCGTGAACACCGAGCCGTTCATCAACGCGCTCGGCGCGCTCACGGGCAACCAGGCCATGCAGCAGGTCAAGGCCGGCCTCAAGGCCATCTATCTCTCGGGCTGGCAAGTCGCGGGCGACGCCAACCTCGCGGGCGAAATGTACCCGGACCAGTCGCTCTACCCGGCCAACTCGGTGCCGCAAGTGGTCAAGCGCATCAACAACACGCTCACGCGCGCCGACCAGATCCAGTGGTCGGAAGGCAAGAACCCGGGCGACGAAGGCTACACCGACTTCTTCCAGCCGATCGTGGCCGACGCTGAAGCGGGCTTCGGCGGCGTGCTGAACGCGTTCGAACTGATGAAGGCGATGATCGAAGCAGGCGCCGCGGGCGTGCACTTCGAAGACCAGCTCGCTTCGGTGAAGAAGTGCGGCCATATGGGCGGCAAGGTGCTCGTGCCGACGCGCGAGAACATCGCCAAACTGACGGCCGCGCGCCTCGCCGCCGACGTCTGCGGCGTGCCGACCGTGCTGCTCGCCCGCACCGACGCGGAGGCCGCCGACCTCGTCACGTCCGACATCGACGACAACGACAAGCCGTTCCTCACGGGCGAGCGCACGGTGGAAGGCTTCTTCCGCACGCGCAATGGCCTCGAGCAGTCGATCTCGCGCGGTCTCGCCTATGCGCCGTACGCCGACATGATCTGGTGCGAAACCGGCAAGCCCGATCTCGAGTTCGCGAAGAAGTTCGCGGAAGCGATCCACAAGCAGTTCCCGGGCAAGCTGCTCTCGTACAACTGCTCGCCGTCGTTCAACTGGAAGAAGAACCTCGACGATGCGACGATCGCCAAGTTCCAGCGCGAGCTGGGCTCGATGGGCTACAAGTTCCAGTTCATCACGCTCGCGGGCTTCCACTCGCTGAACTACTCGATGTTCAACCTCGCGCACGGCTATGCGCGCCAGAACATGAGCGCATTCGTCGAACTGCAGCAGGCCGAGTTCGCCGCGGCCGAAAAGGGCTTCACCGCCGTCAAGCACCAGCGCGAAGTGGGCACGGGCTACTTCGACGCCGTCACGCAGACGGTCGAACGCGAAGCCTCGACGACCGCCCTGCACGGTTCGACGGAAGACGAGCAGTTCTTCGACAAGAAGGTGGCGTAAGACCACCCGCAGCAGCAGCGCCGCGGCCGGCATGCGCGTCCCTGGCGGGGCTCGCCGGCCGCCGGCGCCTGTGGGGTTGCCATTGCAGTTGTCCACGGTTGCCTGCCGCAGTTGCCCACCACGGTGACGCACATCTGCCAGACCGGCACGCGCCGGTCGGCGCTGCGCAACGTGCAATCCATCGGGAGAAGAGGCAAGAGGCCGCGCGCGGCCGGACACGATCCGGCCCGCTCCGTTATCCGGCCACCCGCCGGAGCGAGCGGTCTCGCTACCGAAGAAGGCGACAAGCCGACGACAACTTAGCCAGCCACGGAAGGCGCATGGGCATCCGCCGTGCATGCTCATGCGCCGACTGCGGTTCGGGCTTCCGACGTATATGCAGACGCGCCTCGCGGCGATGCCGTCAGTCCTGGCCCCAGTACCCCGGATGACCGTACGTATGCTTGAGAAAGTCGAGAAAGAGACGCACGCGCAACGGCAGATGGCGGCGCTGCGGAAATACCGCATGAATACCGATGGGCGGCGCCGCGAACGCGTCGAGCACGCTGACGAGCCGGCCTGCCGCAATGTCCTCGCCGACTTCCCACCAGGAGCGCCACGCCAGCCCGTGTCCGTCGAGACACCATTCGTGCAGCACGGCGCCGTCCGAGCATTCCATCGTGCCCGCCACGCGGATCGACACCACCTTGTCGTCCTGCTGGAAGGTCCAGCCGCGCTGCTGGTTCGCGCTGCTCGCGCCGAGCGCGAGGCAGTTGTGGCGCGTGAGATCGGCGAGCGTTTCGGGCGCGCCCCGGCGCGAAAGGTATTCGGGCGCCGCCACGCACACGCGGCGGTTCTCGCCGAGCTTGAGCGAGACGAGCGACGAGTCGGGCAGCTCGCCCAGACGCACGGCGCAGTCGAAGCCTTCGTTGACGAGATCGACGAGACGATCGGAAAGATCGAGCGTGATCGAAACGTCTGGATGCGCGACCGTAAACGCCGGCACGAGCTGCGCGACATGCCGGCGCCCGAAGCCCGCCGGCGCCGACACGCGCAGATGCCCGCTCGCCTTCACCCCGCCCGCCGACACGCTCGCTTCCGCATTCTGCATATCATGGATGATCCGCTGGCAGTCCTCGAGGAACGCCGAGCCTTCGAAGGTGAGCGTGATGCGACGCGTGGTGCGCACAAAGAGCTTCACGCCAAGTCGCTCTTCGAGCGCGTCAATGCGGCGCCCGATGATGGCGGGTGCGACCCCCTCGGCCTGGGCGGCGGAGGAAAGACTGCCTTTGGCCGCCACGGCGACGAAGGTCTCGATCTGTTTGAAGCGGTCCATGCAGAAGAACGTGGAGAAATGACTGCAAAAATCGTGGGCAAAGATCACGTAGATCGTCAGATTAGGTGGGTAAAAGTAAAAGATCAAGTGATCAATGCCTCCTTTTTCAGTGATGTAACTCACGAATACAATTCATCCCGACCTCTGAAGATGGAGTGCAAGGCGATGTCGGCCACAACGGCACAAAGCGCGGCACAAAACGCGGCACAAGGCGCAACACAAGGCGCCGCGAGATTTCCCAAGGCAGTGATATTCGACGCGTACGGCACGTTGTTCGACGTGCATTCGGTCGTCGCCGCCGCGGAGCAGATGTTCCCCGGCCACGGCGATGCGCTCTCGCAGCTCTGGCGCCTCAAGCAGATCGAATACACGCAACTGCGCACCCTCTCCGACCCGGCCGGCGCGCGCTACCGCCCGTTCTGGGACATCACGCTCGACGCGCTGCGCTACGCGGCGCGGCGCCTGAATCTCGCGTTGACGGGCGCGGCCGAGAAGCGCCTGATGGACGAGTACGCGTGCCTCTCCGCGTTTCCCGACGCGCTGCCCGTATTGCGGCGTCTGCGCAAGATGCACGAAGGGCGCGACGACGGCGCGCGCCCCGGCCTCGCCATCCTCTCGAACGGCAATCCGCAGATGCTCGACATCGCCGTGAAGAGCGCGGGCATGAACGGCCTCTTCGATCACGTCCTCTCCGTCGATGCGGTGCGCGCGTACAAGCCCGCCGCCGCGGCCTACGCGCTCGGCACGGCCGCATTCGGCGCGGTGCCGCGCGACATCGTGTTCGTCTCGTCGAACGGCTGGGACGTCGCGGGCGCCGGCTGGTTCGGCTGCACGACTTTCTGGATCAACCGCCAGCGCCTGCCCGCAGAAGAACTCGGCATCGCGCCCGCTGGAACCGGCGGCGGCATGGCAGAACTTGCCGCTTTTCTCGAAACCGCAGCGCCGCCTGAACGGACCCCGGCCCGAACCCGCCCAAGCCCAGGCGCGTAACGACCCCGGCAGACGCTGCATTCCCCACACCTACACGAACTGACCGACCAAGGAGCAATCATGGCGAACACGTTGCAACTGCCGCAAGGCATGCAGATCCCGGCGGAAATCAAGCCGGGCTTCGAAACGATCCTCACCCCCGAAGCGCTCGAACTCGTCGCGAAGCTGCACCGCGCATTCGAGCCGCGCCGTCAGGAGTTGCTGAAGGCGCGCGCCGAGCGCACGAAGCGTCTCGACGCCGGCGAACGCCCCGACTTCCTCGAGCAAACGAAGTCGATCCGCGAAGGCGACTGGAAGATCGCGGCGCTGCCGAAGGACCTCGAATGCCGCCGCGTGGAAATCACGGGCCCGGTCGAGCGCAAGATGATCATCAATGCGCTCAATTCCGGTGCGGACTCCTACATGACCGACTTCGAGGATTCGAACGCGCCGAGCTGGGACAACCAGATCACCGGCCAGATCAACCTCAAGGACGCGGTGCGCCGCACGATTTCGCTCGAACAGAACGGCAAGCGCTACCAGCTCAATGACAAGGTCGCCACGCTGATCGTGCGTCCGCGCGGCTGGCACCTCGACGAAAAGCACGTGACCGTGGACGGCCAGCGCGTCTCCGGCGGCATCTTCGACCTCGCGCTCTATCTCTTCCACAACGCGAAGGAACTGATCGCGCGCGGCAGCGGCCCCTACTTCTATCTGCCGAAGATGGAGAGCCATCTCGAAGCGCGCCTGTGGAACGACATCTTCGTCGTGGCCCAGGAGGCCGTGGGCATTCCGCGCGGTACGATCCGCGCGACGGTGCTGATCGAGACGATCCTCGCGGCGTTCGAAATGGACGAGATCCTCTATGAACTGCGCGAGCACAGCTCGGGCCTGAACGCGGGCCGCTGGGACTACATCTTTTCGGCGATCAAGAAGTTCAAGAACGACAAGGACTTCTGCCTCGCGGACCGCTCGCAGATCACGATGACGGTGCCGTTCATGCGCGCCTACGCGCTCCAGCTCCTCAAGACCTGCCACCGCCGCAACGCGCCGGCGATCGGCGGCATGAGCGCGCTCATCCCGATCAAGAACGATGCGGCCGCAAACGACAAGGCCATGGGCGGCGTGCGTTCGGACAAGCACCGCGACGCGACCGACGGCTATGACGGCGGCTGGGTGGCCCACCCGGGCCTCGTGCCGATCGCGATGGAAGAGTTCGTGAAGGTGCTGGGCGACAAGCCGAACCAGATCGGCAAGCAGCGCGCCGACGTCAACGTGGCGGGCAAGGATCTGCTCGACTTCCGTCCGGAAGCGCCGATCACCGAAGCGGGCCTGCGCAACAACATCAACGTGGGCATCCACTACCTCGGCTCGTGGCTCGACGGCAACGGCTGCGTGCCGATCCACAACCTGATGGAGGACGCCGCGACCGCCGAAATCTCGCGCTCGCAAGTGTGGCAGTGGATCCGCTCGCCGAAGGGCAAGCTCGATGACGGCCGCAAGGTCACGACCGAACTCGTGCGCGAACTGATCCCGCAGGAGCTCGACAAGGTGAAGGCCGTGGTGGGCGGCAATACGAAGCCGTACGACCGCGCCGCGCAGATCTTCGAACAGATGTCGACGTCGGAGAACTTCGTCGACTTCCTGACGCTGCCGCTCTACGAAGAGATCTGATGCTCGCCTGAACGAGCGCTGCTTTGAACGACGAAGGCCCGGTGGACACAAGTCCATCGGGCCTTCGTGCTTTCCGTCCCGAGCCGAACGGCGATTCAGATCGCCAGCGGCTCGCTCGACACGAGCACGCCGTCGATATCGGCGTAGATCCATTCGCCCGTGCGCACGGTCGCGCCCGGCATGCGAACCGGCACGTCGCGCTCGCCGACGCCGCGCCGGAAGCTGCGCTGCGGATGCGTCGCCAGCGCGACGATGCCCACGTGCAGCGCATCGAGCTCGAGCGTGTCGCGCACGCAGCCGTTGACCACGACGCCCGCCCAGCCGTTGTCCTGCGCCAGCTCGCCGAGCTTGCCGCCCACGAGGGCGCAGCGCAGGCTGCCGCCACCGTCCACGACGAGCACGCGGCCCTCGCCCGGCGTCTCGAGCGTGGCGCGCACGAGCGAGTTGTCCTCGAAAACCTTGAGCGTGAGCGCCGGGCCGCTGAAGTGCGGTGCAAGGCCGAACCAGCGGAACACGGGATCGAAGACGCGCAGCGTGCCGGCTGCAAGCCGGTCTTCGTGCGCGTCGCAAAGGTCGGCGGTGGCGAATGTCATGATTGATGTCTCCCTCGTGCGCTGACGAACCGGCAGCATTATGCCTGTCCATAAAGCGATACGCGCGCGCGTCGCCCCTTCCGCCCCGAGACCGCGCAGCAACCGCGCCGGGTTGCGCCTACAATGACCGCGAGCCGTCAACGCCGCGATCCTCCATGCCTCTCGCCCTGCTGCCGCCCGCGGAATTCGCCGATATCCCGCCCGAGTTCGAGCCCACGTCCGGGCATCCCGTCCGTGTGCGCTCGCGGCCCATGGCGGCCGGCGTGCGCATCGCCCTGCACACGCATGCCTGGGCGCAGCTCGCGTACGCGTCGCGAGGCGTGCTGCGCATGACGACGCCTGGCACTACGTGGATGGTGCCGCCCTCGCGGGCGATCTGGATTCCTCCCTATGTGACGCATGAAGTGGCGATCGTCGAAGACGCGTTCCTGCGCACGCTCTACGTGGACCAGTCGGTGATCCCGCCGGGGCTCGGCGACTGCCGCGTGGTCGAGGTATCGGGCCTGCTGCGCGAAACGATCGCCGCGCTCGATGAACGCGGCATCGGCGGCGCCCGCGAGCGCCTCCTCGCTTCGCTCGCGCTCGACGAAATCACACGCTCGGCACCGCTGCCGCTTGCGGTGCCCATGCCCGACGAGAAGCGCCTGCGCTCGCTCTGCGAGGCGCTACTGGCCGATCCCGCAAATCCCGGTTCGCTCGAATACTGGGCCGAGCACGTTGGCGCCAGCACGCGCACAATCGCGCGGCTCTTCCGGCAGGAACTGGGCGTGAGCTTTTCGCAATGGCGTCAGCAGGCGATACTCGCGCGCGCGATTCCGCTGCTCAATCAGGGGCGGCCGATGGCGGTCGTCGCACAGGAACTCGGCTATCAAAGTCAGAGCGCATTTTCGGCCATGTTCCGACGCGCTTTCGGCGAGAGTCCGCGCGCGTTCATCGGGCGCGGTGCAGATGATCGCGAAAGCGGCCCGAGCGAAGAGTCTGCATTGAGCGAAGTGAACGAGGCGCTACGCGAAAGCGCCCAGGATTTGCCGAAGTAAGGTGATGTGACAGAGTGCGTGCAAGGCCGGCGGCCTTACACGGAGCGCGTCATGTGCCGTATCGATCCCAGTCTCGCCAGCCTCGGCCCGGCTACGCGATAACCCATGCGCAAGTAGAGCCGCGCCGCGGGGTTATCGACGAATACGCGCAGTTGCAATTCGCGCAGGCCGCGCTCGCGCGCCCAGCGATGGGACATGTCGAGCAGGAAAGTCCCGGCGCCGTGGCCGCGATAGCCCTCGGCGATCTGCACGTCGCGGATATGCAGCGAATCGCCCTCTTCGGTCACGCGCAGCACGCCGATCGCATGGCCGTCGAGTTCGAGAATGAAATTCTCCGACTCGCGGTAACTGGCGAGAAAAAGATCGCCGCGCCAGACCAGATGATGACGCTGATAATAGCCGCCCATGTTGTTGCGCGTGAGGGCCTCGGCGAACTCGAAGTCCTCCATGGACGCATGACGCAACTGGAAGCGCGATGGAATGTCGTTCGGAGCGAACATGGGGGGCGGCTGGCGCACGAGCGGAAGTCCCGACTACGCTACGATAGCGCGAGCGTAGCGGCAATGGCAGTTTGTCCGTATGGCGAAGGCCCGAGAGGCCTCGCGAAGCCAAAGAGCAGACAAGAAAAAAGCCCGCTGGAAATTCCAGCGGGCTTCGTTCATCTGGCGGAGCGGACGGGACTCGAACCCGCGACCCCCGGCGTGACAGGCCGGTATTCTAACCGACTGAACTACCGCTCCAGTCCTGCTTGCACCGGCGGGCGTCGGTCGATTCCCGCTGGCGGCGTCGCCACACTGCTTTGGCGCCGCGGTTGTCTTTGGCGTCCCCTAGGGGATTCGAACCCCTGTACTCACCGTGAAAGGGTGATGTCCTAGGCCTCTAGACGAAGGGGACACACAGGCTTACGCCTTAACTACTTTAACTAAAAAGCCCGCTCAAGTTATAGCCTGAACGGGCTTCATCTGGCGGAGCGGACGGGACTCGAACCCGCGACCCCCGGCGTGACAGGCCGGTATTCTAACCGACTGAACTACCGCTCCAGTTCGACATAGACAGATGGGCGTCGGCTGATTCCCAACTGCTGCCTCGCCAATCTCATTGACGACGCTCATGTCTGGCGTCCCCTAGGGGATTCGAACCCCTGTACTCACCGTGAAAGGGTGATGTCCTAGGCCTCTAGACGAAGGGGACATAATCTTTTCAGATAATGCCTTGCTACACTTTACTGCGATTCTTGTTTTCGCTTCTTGCTTGTTTCGCCGTTAATTCTACTAAACCGCGCTCACTCAATTGCGAAAAACAAGATTTTAACTTCTTTACTGCCTTTTGTGAAGAATTATTTTCTTCTTCACTGTCGCTTTCGCGAAGAAACTTCTATCTGCTCTGTTGGTGGAGGTAAGCGGGATCGAACCGCTGACCTCTTGCATGCCATGCAAGCGCTCTCCCAGCTGAGCTATACCCCCTTGCAGAACAGAAGCGAGATTATAAACAGCAAACTCGCCTTTGTAAAGAGCCCCTGGATCGTTTTCTGCAACCTTATTTCACGCTACGTTAAACCACATGAAATTTCGTTGCCGGATCCATCGGCTCCTGCGTGAGCGTTACCGCTTTCTCGCGCACCGTTTTCAACGGAGCCCGAATACTACCGGATCCCTTACCCCGGCGCTAGTGCCGGGGTAAAAAATCTTCAGGGGGATCACACCGCCTTCGCGAGGCCCTGCTCGATGCGATTCACGACCACGTCGCGGCCGAACAGCGCGAGTACCGCGTCGATAGCCGGCGTGTGCGTCGTGCCCGCCACGAAGAGGCGCACCGGCATGGCAAGCTGCGGCATCTTCAGCTTGTGCGCCGCGAGCGTCGCCTTGAGCGCGGCCGAGATACCTTCCTTCGACCACTCCGCACCCTTGAATGCGGTGGCAAGTTCGGCAAGCGCGGGGCGCACGGCTTCGGTCACGTGCTGTGCGAGCGCGGCGGCTTCGGGCTGCGGCTCGCGATAGAAGATCTGCGCGCTTTCGGCAATCTCCTTGATCGTATTCGCGCGATCCTTGTAGAGCGCGATCACGCCGTCGAGCGACGGACCCTTCGCGAGCGCTGCGTCGTCGACGCCGAGCGCGGCGAAAAACGGCTTCGCGAGCGACGCAAGACGTGCGTTGTCCGCTTCCTTCAGATAGTGGTTGTTGAGCCAGTCGAGCCTGGCCTGGTCGTACTGCGCCGGCGACTTGCCGAGATGCTCCAGATCGAACCACTCGACGAACTGCTCGCGCGAGAACACTTCGGCATCGCCGTGCGACCAGCCAAGACGCGCGAGATAGTTCAGCACCGCTTCCGGCAGATAGCCTGCGTCGCGATAGCCCATCACGCTCGTCGCGCCATGGCGCTTGCTCATCTTTTCGCCCTGCTCGTTCAGCACGGTCGGCAGGTGTGCGTACACGGGCGGCTCGCCGCCCAGCGCGCGCAGGATGTTGATCTGGCGCGGCGTGTTGTTCACGTGGTCGTCGCCGCGAATCACGTGCGTGATCTTCATGTCGAGATCGTCCACCACGACGCAGAAGTTATACGTCGGCGTGCCGTCCGGGCGCGCGATGACGAGGTCGTCGAGCTCTTCGTTCGAGATCTCCACGCGGCCCTTCACGGCGTCGTCCCATGCGACCACGCCCGTCAGCGGATTGCGGAAACGCAGCACGGGCTGCACGCCGGCCGGCGGCGTCGGCAGGACCTTGCCTGGCTCCGGGCGCCACGTGCCGTCGTAACGCGGCTTTTCGCCCGCCTCACGCTGACGCTCGCGCAATGCGTCGAGCTCTTCGGTCGACATGTAGCACGGGTACACGAGGCCTTGCTCGCTCATTTGCGCGAGCACTTCGCGGTAACGGTCCATGCGCTGCATCTGGTAGAACGGACCTTCGTCGAAATCGAGACCGAGCCACTGCATGCCTTCGAGGATGGCGTCCACCGCTTCGGACGTCGAGCGCTCGACGTCGGTGTCCTCGATCCGCAGCACGAACACCCCTTCGTTGCGGCGCGCGAACGCCCAGGGATACAGCGCAGAGCGGATGTTGCCGAGGTGGATGAAGCCAGTCGGGCTCGGCGCAAAGCGGGTACGGACGACAGTCGTGGTCATGGGCGATTACTCGAAAGCGATGCCGCCGGGCGACGCGCGCTTGGCGACGGGCGGCAGAAGGTTCGCGGCCTCGCGTGCAGCGGCACGCAGCATTGCGACTGCGGAACGCGACGCGGCTCGAACAGGAAAACCGGGAAAAGAGAAACGGGATTATAACCGCCGGACGCGCGTTCGGTCCCGGCAGGCCAGGAGCGGGAGGACGTCCGCACGGTATCGGCGTCGCCACGACCGGACCGCGCCCCAGCCACGAACAAGCGCAAAAAGTGCCGGCGGGCGCTGACACAGAGAGCGACACACGGCGTTACAAGCGCATTGCCAATCCGCGAACGGCTTTGCCTTATGATGTCGGCGCGCTGTATCCGTCGCCCGGCGCCGCATGGAGAACCTCGCTTGAAGCCGCCATTAGAGCCACCATTGAACCCGTCAACCCCCTCTTTGGGCCGCCGCAGCTTTTCGCTGGCCGCGGCCTCCACCCTCCTCGCCGCCTGCACGACCGCAGGCACGGAGACCGCGAAGGTCAGCCCGCCCGCTACGGAGAACCCCACCCCGCCGGCATCCGTCGCGAAACCCCAGCGCACCGTTCGCGTCGGCCTCGCCCTCGGCGGCGGCGCGGCGCGCGGCTTCGCACACATCGGCGTGATCAAGGCGCTGGAAGCCCGCAACATTCAGGTCGACCTCGTCTCGGGAACGAGCGCCGGCTCGGTCGTGGCGGCGCTCTACGCGTCGGGTATGAACGGTTTCGACATCAACAAGCTCGCGCTCACGATGGACGAAGCATCGATCAGCGACTGGGCCATGCCCTTCGCCACGCGGGGCTTCCTGCACGGCGTGGCGCTGCAGAATTATCTGAACACCACGCTGCGCGGCCGGCCGATCGAGAAGATGGCGAGGCCGCTCGGCATCGTCGCCACCGACTTGCACAGCGGCCAGCCAATCCTGTTTCAGCGCGGCAATACCGGCATCGCCGTACGCGCATCGTGCAGCCTGCCGTCGATCTTCGATCCGGTGAAAATCGCGGGCCACGAGTACGTGGACGGCGGGCTCGTGAGCCCCGTGCCGGCGGCCTTCGCGCGCAAAATGGGCGCCGACTTCGTGATTGCCGTGGACATCTCGGCCCGCCCGGAGAGCGCTCCGACAGTGACCCAGTTCGACGTGCTGATGCAGACCTTCACGATCATGGGTCAGTCGATCAAGACCTATGAACTCGACAAGTACGCCGACGTCGTGATCCGACCGAACCTGAATGCGATGTCGGGTAGCGACTTCGGTCAGCGCAATGCGGCGATCCTCGCGGGCGAGGAGGCCGTCGCGAAGATGATGCCGGAGCTGGAGCGCAAGCTGGCCGCCGCGCGCGCCGCGACGGCCTGAGCGATTACGCGGGCGCGGTCGGCCCGCCGCGCCCCACGCAACCTTCGCAACGAAAAAAGCCTGCTTCGAACGAAGCAGGCTTTCTGTCACGACCAGGTAGAGCAACCGGTCGCCAGTTAGCGGTCAGTTGCTGCCGTCGAACTGCACGCTCACGCGCTGCTTGAGGTCCTGCTGCTGTTGCGGCGTAAACGACGTTTCCACACGGCGGGCGCCCGTGAAGCGCTTTTCCCAGTAGCCGTCGTCGAGGTCGTCGACACGGATCGTGCTGCCTGTGGACGGCGAATGCACGAACTTGTTGTCGCCGATATAGATGCCGACATGCGAGAACGTGCGGCGCATCGTATTGAAGAACACGAGATCGCCCGGCTTGAGGTTGCTGAGGCTAACCTTCTCGCCCACGCGACTCATTTCCTCGGCGCGGCGCGGCAGCGAAAGGCCCAGCGTGTCCTGGAAGACGTAGCGCACGAAGCCGCTGCAGTCGAGGCCGGAATCCGGCGTGTTGCCGCCCCAGCGATAGCGCACGCCTATCATGTTGAGGGCGCCCACAACAACGTCCCCTGCCTTGCCGGCCATGCCGGAAAGGAACGACTTGGCGCCGCCGTCGGCCGCAGCCGGGGTCGCCTGAGACGTGGTCTGCGTAGTGGTTTGTACTGCGCTTTGGGCGTCGGCTTGAGCAGTCGCGGAGAGCGCTTGCGGAGCCGGGGAGTTCGCCGTGTTGTTCGGGGAAGAACCCGGCGAAAATGAGGCATTCTGGTTAAAGCTGCTTACTTCGTCGGCGAACGCGCCGGGAGCCGCGGCCATCAGTACGCCGATGAACATCCCGGCGACGACGCGCGTGCAAGCCTGGGTCAAGTATCGGTGCTGCATTGGTCGGTAGAAATTGCCCGCGAATCAGGGGGTTAGTGAAAAGTTTGGACGATACTAGCCAGTAAGTATTTGTGTGTCAAAACAAATAGAAAAATACAATCGCGATACGCACATCATTGGTGAATGTCAGATGACTGTCATCGAGCCAGCGCGGCTTTCAAAAGCTTACGCGTGTAAGGATGCACAGGGTCGTCGAAGACTTTGGCGACATCTCCAGCCTCGACGATGGCGCCGCTCTGCATCACCGCCACGCGGTGCGCCATCGCGCCGATCACCTCGAGATCGTGGCTGATGAACACATAGGCCAGGTTGTACTTGCGTTGCAGTTCCGTCAATAGCCGCAACACCTGTTGCTGGATCGAAACGTCGAGCGCGCTGGTCGGTTCGTCGAGGACAATCACGCGCGGCTCCAGCACGAGCGTGCGGGCAATGGCGATACGCTGGCGCTGCCCGCCCGAAAACTCGTGCGGATACCGCTGCAGCGCCGTGCGGTCGAGCCCGACTTCGCGCAGGGTGGCAACAATGCGTTTTCTGCGCGCCTCGCTGCCAAGGTCCGGCCGGTGCAGCGCGAGCCCCTCGCCGACGATGCGCTCGATGGTCTGCCGCGGCGAAAGCGAACTGAACGGATCCTGAAAGACCACCTGCAGGTGCGAGCGCAACGCGAGCTTGTCGCGCCCCTGATAACTCGCGAGCGGCCTGCCCTGGAACTCGACCTGCCCGCTTCTCGTTCGTTGCAGACCCAACATGGCCAGCGCGAGCGTCGATTTTCCCGATCCCGATTCACCGACGATGCCAAGCGTCTCGCCCTGCCGCACCGAAACGCTCGCGTCATCGACGGCGCGAAACCGCCCCTTGCCCCACCAGCCCCGAAATCCCGGCAGCTTCGTCGCGAAATCGACGGCGACGTCCTTCGCCTCCAGCAGCACCGGCGCGAGTGGCAGCACCGGCAGCACGTTGCGCTCGGGACGACTCGCGATCAGCCGTTGCGTATAGGGGTGCTGCGGCGCCTCGAAGATCTGCTCGACGGTCCCGCTCTCCACGAGCCGGCCCTTCTCCATGACCGCGACTCGCTGGGCAAAGCGGCGCACGAGATTCAGGTCGTGCGTGATGAGCAGGACCGACATGCCGCGGCCGGTCTTCTGTCCCGTCTCTTCACGCTGCAGTTCGAGCAGCAGTTCGACGATCTGGCCGCGGATCGTCACGTCGAGCGCCGTGGTGGGCTCGTCGGCAAGCAGGAGGCGCGGCCGGCACGCGAGCGCCATTGCAATCATCACGCGCTGGCGCTGGCCGCCCGAGAGCTGATGCGGATAACTGCCGATACGCCGGCGCGGCTCGGTGATGCCCGTGCGTTCGAGCAGCCCGACCGCGCGCTCGTACGCCTCCTTCTTCGACACGCCATCGTGCATCTGGATCGTTTCGGCAATCTGCTCGCCTATCGTGTAGAGCGGATTGAGCGCCGTCATCGGCTCCTGGAAGATCATCGCGATGTCGTTGCCACGCAAGCCGCGCATCGCGCGCTCGCCCTTCGCGAGCAGATCCTCGCCGTCGAAGCGGATCGCGCCCGACACCTGCGCGTCGCTCAGCAAGCGCAGGATCGCGAGCGCCGTCACGGTCTTGCCCGAGCCCGACTCGCCCACCAGCGCGACGCGCTCGCCGCGCGCGATCGCGAGCGTCACGTCGTCCACGGCGAGCGTCTCGCCGAAGCGCACGGCAAGGCGCTCGACAGCCAGCAACGGCGCCGCGACATTGTCCGTTGGCGCGCTCATTGGTTGCCTCCCGCCTTCATGGCGTCGGAGATGCGCGTATCGAGCGCGTTGCGCAGCGCGTCGCCCATGAACGTGAGCAGCAGCAGCGTCACCACGAGCACGCCGAAAGTCGAAATGGCAATCCACCACGCGTCGAGATTGCCTTTGCCCTCCGACAGCAGTTCGCCAAGGCTCGGCGTGGGCGGCGGCACGCCCAGCCCCAGAAAGTCGAGGCTCGTGAGCGCGAGTATCGCCCCGCTCATGCGGAACGGCAGGAAGGTAATGACGGGCGTAAGGCTGTTGGGCAGAACGTGGCGCCAGATGATCTGCCAGTTCGAGAGGCCCATCGCGCGCGCGGCGAGCACGTAATCCTGATTGCGATTGCGCAGGAACTCGGCGCGCACGTAGTCGGACAGGCCTATCCAGCCGAACAGCGAGAGCAGCACGATCAGGAGAATGAAACCCGGCTCGAAGATCGAGGCGAAGATGATGAGCAAATAGAGCTCCGGCATCGCGCTCCATATCTCGATGAGCCGCTGCCCTATGATGTCGGTCTTGCCGCCGAAGTAGCCCTGCACCGCGCCCGCCAGCACGCCGAATATCGTGCCGATCGCGGTCAGCACGAGCGCGAATTCCACCGACACGCGAAAGCCGTAAAGCAGGCGCGCGAACAGGTCGCGGCCGCTCTGGTCGGTGCCGAGCCAGTTCTGCCGCGACGGCGGCGCCGGGTTCGGCACCTTCGAAAAATAGTTGAGCGTGTCGTAATAGTACGGGTTCGGCGGATAGATCGCGAAGTTGCCCGGCGCGTCGAAGCGATGGCGGATGTACGGATCGAGGTAGTCGGCCGGCGTCGGGAAATCGCCGCCGAAGGTTGTCTCCGGATACGCCTTGAAAAGCGGGAAATACAGATGTCCGTCGTAACGTACGACGAGCGGTTTGTCGTTGCACCAGAGTGGAGCCGCGAGGCTCGCGGCGAACACGACGACAAATACGACCAGGCTCCAGTAGCCGAGCCGCTGCTGTCGAAAGCGCGCCCACACTCGCCGCGCAGGCGTGGGCGATCTGAAAGCCGCAACGGATTCGGTGCGCAGTTCGGGCTCGGCGCCGGCACGGGCTCGGTTCAAATCAGCGCTCCAGTTGTTCGAATTGGATGCGGGGATCGACCCACACGTAGCACAGGTCGGAAATGAGCTTTGTCAGCAGTCCGATCAATGTGAAGAGATAGAGCGTACCGAGCACGACCGGATAATCGCGCCGCACGACCGACTCGTACGAGAGCAGCCCGAGACCGTCGAGCGAAAAGAGCGTTTCGATCAGCAGGCTGCCCGTGAAGAAGGCGCCGATGAAGGCCGCGGGAAAGCCCACCACGAGCGGCAGCAGCGCGTTGCGAAACACATGCTTCCAGAGCACGGTGCGCTCGGAAAGGCCCTTCGCGCGCGCGGTCAGCACGTACTGCTTGCGGATCTCGTCGAGAAACGCGTTCTTCGTGAGCATGGTCGTCACGGCGAAGCTGCCCACCACGGAGGCCGTGACAGGCAGCGTGATATGCCACAGATAATCGAGAATCTTGTGGCCCCAGGAGAACGTGTCCCAGTCGTCGGACGTGAGGTTACGCAGCGGGAAAATCTGCAGGAAGGTGCCGCCGCCGAACAGCACGAGCAGCAGCACGCCCAGCACGAAGCCCGGAATCGCATAGCCGATCAGGACGATCAGGCTCGTCACGAGGTCGAAACGCGAGCCGTTGCGCACCGCTTTGGCGATGCCCAACGGCACCGATATCAGGTAGGTGAGAAAGAAGGTCCAGAGGCCGATGCTGATCGACACGGGCAGCTTGGAGACGATCAGCGACCACACGCTTTGGTGATGGAAATAGCTCTCTCCAAGGTCGAAGCGCGCGAAGCGGCTCAGCATGAGGACGTAGCGCTGCAGCGGCGGCTTGTCGAAGCCGTAGAGCGCTTTCAGTTGCGCGATCTGCTGCGCGTCCACGCCCGTATGCGCGCGCATGCCGAAGGGCATGCCCTGCTCCGCGCCGCGACGCAACTCGCGCACGGCCTGCTCGACGGGGCCGCCCGGCACGAACTGGATCACGACGAAGGTCAGCGTGAGCACGCCGAAGAGCGTCGGGATCATCAACAGCAGGCGTTTGACGATGTAGCTCCACATGGTCTTGAAGTCCGTAAGTTGGGACTGCGTGGCAATATCCCGCCGGCGCGCCTCAATGCTGCGCGCCAGGTTGCGGCTTGAACCACCACGTCGAGAGGATCCAGTCGATCGCGCCATAGTACAGCGGCAGCTTCGCCGGATAAGCCAGCGTGCTGCGGTACGCGACGCGGTGTGTCGAGCTGTACCACTGCGGCACCACATAGTAGCCGTGCATCAACACCCGGTCGAGCGCGTGCGTGGCGTCGAGCAGTTGCTGCAGCGTCTGCGCTTGCGTCAGCGATGTCAGGATCGCGTCGACGGCCGGCGACTTCACGCCGATCAGGTTGCCCGAGCCCGGTTCGTCGGCCGCCTTGCTGCCGAAGCGATCGATTTCTTCCGTGCCCGGCACCTGTACGTCGGGAAAGCGGATCGTCGTCACGTCGAAGTCGAAGGCATCGAGACGCTTCTGATAGAGCGCGAAATCGACCGCCCGGTAGTTCACCTGGATCCCGAGCCGCGCGAGCGCGTGCGTGTACTGTGCCATGATCGGCGCCCACTGCGCGGAGGCGCTCGTGTCGTCGAGCACTTCGAAGACGAAGGGCTGGCCCTGCGCGTTGCGCAGCGCGCCGTTGCGGTAGGTCCAGCCGGCTTGCGCCAGCAGCGTGCGTGCCGCGAGCAGGTTGGCGCGGAGCGAGCTGGGGGGATCCGTATTCGGCTGCAGCGGCGGTGGGCCGAACACCGCGGGGTCGAGCTCCTTGCGCCACGGATCGAGCAGCGCAAGCTCGCCCGGCGACGGCAAGCCCTTCGCCTGGAAGTCCGTATTCGCGAACCAACTGTCGAGCCGCGTGTACTGGCTGTAGAACAGCATCCGGTTGAGCCACTGAAAATCGAGCGCGAGGTCGAGCGCCTCGCGCACGCGCACATCCTGGAACATCGGCTTGCGGACGTTCAGGACGAAGCCCTGCATGCCCGTGCCGTTGTGCTGCGGAAACTCGCGCTTGATCAGCTCGCCGTTGTCGAAGCGCTTGCCCACGTCGCGCCGCACCCAGTTGCGCGCGACCATTTCGACGAGCGCGTCGTATTCTCCCGCCTTGAACGCCTCAAGACGCGCGACGTCATCGGAATAGAGCTTGTAGGTGATGCGCTCGAAGTTGTTCGTGCCGACGCGCACCGGCAGATCCTTGCCCCAGTAGTTCGGGTCGAGCTTGTACGTGATCGTGCGGCCGTTCGAATAACGCTCGATCACGTAGGGCCCGCTGCCGATCGGCTGTTCGAACGCGAGCTGATCGAATGGAATGCGGCTGCCGTCCGGGCGCAATCCCCACTTGTGCGAGAACACCGGCATGCCGCCCGCGATGAACGGCAGCTCGCGGCTGTGGCTGCGGAACTCGAAGCGGATCGTCGCGGGATCGATCACCACCGCACGCGTGATGTCGGTGAAGTAGGCCTGCATCGACGGCGCGGCCTGCGGACTCTTGAGCGTGTCGAGCGAAAACTTGACGTCGGCGGCGGTCACGGGGTCGCCGTTCGAAAAGCGCGCATGCGGATTCAGATGGAACGTCACCGAAAGGCCGTCGGGCGCGATGCGGATGTCGTCGGCGAGCAGTCCATAGGCCGACGCCACCTCGTCCATGCTGCCCGTCGTCAGGCTCTCGAAGAGCATCTCGACGCCGGGCGCCGGGTTGCCGCGCATCGTGAACGGGTTGAATTTGTCGAAGCTCGTCAGGCGGCTCGGATTGGCCAACACCAGCGCACCGCCCTTCGGCGCATCCGGATTCACGTAGTCGAAATGCGTGAAGTTCGCGGGATATTTCGGCTCGCCGTATTGCGCGATCGCGTAGGCGGCGTACACGGACGGCGTCGCCGCCAGCGTCAGCACGCACGCCACGCCGCATCTCACACCCGCCCGCACCCAGGCGCGTGCCCATGCCAGGCGCCGCGCTGCAACCGTGTGTCCGCGCCCCGCGCGCGTTGCCCTGCCAGGCGTGCCTGTCGTCATGGAAAGGGATTTGTCCGGTGAGCCATATCAAGTGTGAGAGAATTCTACCCAAACCGCGCAGCGCCGCCTTGCGGCGCGCGCGACGCACTGATCTGATTAGGAGAATTCATGGGCTTCCTCGCTGGCAAACGCATCCTGCTGACCGGGCTGCTGTCTAACCGTTCGATCGCATATGGCATTGCGCAGGCCTGCAAACGCGAAGGCGCGGAACTGGCATTCACGTATGTCGGCGAGCGGTTCAAGGACCGCATCACCGAATTCGCCACCGAATTCGACAGCAAGCTCGTGTTCCCCTGCGACGTCGCCGACGACGCGCAAATCGAAGCGCTCTTCGCGGATCTCAAGCAGCATTGGGACACGCTAGACGGCCTCGTCCACTCGATCGGCTTCGCGCCGCGCGAAGCCATCGCCGGCGACTTCCTCGAAGGCATGACGCGCGAAAACTTCCGCATCGCGCACGACATCTCGGCCTACAGCTTCCCGGCGCTCGCCAAGGCCGCCCAGCCGATGCTGGCCGACAACGCGTCGCTGCTCACCCTCACCTATCTCGGCGCCGAACGCGCAATTCCGAACTACAACACGATGGGTCTCGCGAAGGCTTCGCTCGAAGCGAGCGTGCGTTACCTCGCGGTCTCGCTCGGCGGCAAGGGCGTACGCGTGAACGGCATCTCGGCCGGCCCGATCAAGACGCTCGCGGCAAGCGGCATCAAGAGCTTCGGCAAGATCCTCGACTTCGTCGAGCAGAACGCGCCGCTGCATCGTAACGTGACGATCGAGCAGGTCGGCAACACGGCCGCGTTCCTGCTTTCCGATCTCTCCGGCGGCGTGACGGCCGAGATCGTGCACGTCGATTCGGGCTTTAGCGCCGTGGTCGGCGGCATGGCCGGCATCGGCGAATAACGCCCCCTCACCGTTCGCGCACCTCGTTGCGCGCGCAACGGCAGACATGAAAAAGCCGCCCCAAGGGCGGCTTTGCTTTTGCAGCGGCGTCAGACGGCGCTGGCTTAGTGCCAGTGGCCACCGCCGTGATTCCATCCACGGCCGCCACCGCCGCCGTGATAGCGGTTCCAGTCACCACGGTTCCAGTAACGACGACCGTCCCAGTAGCGATCGTCGTGCCAGCCGATGTAGATCGCCGGTGCGGCGTAAACCGGAGCCGGCTGATAAACCACCGGCGGAGGCGGCGGTGCATAGACAGGCGCCGGCGCGACATAAACCGGGGCAGGAATGCCGATGTTGACGCCAACGCTCACGCCCGCCATGGCGGCGCTCGATGCGCCAATGGCCAGGCCCCCGACGAGCATTGCAAGAACACGAGCAAACTTCATGGACTCACCTTTTTGCGAATGATTTTGTTGCATGCAATATAGCGTAGGCTTGCGCACAGGATATTTCACGATTGTAATAACTGATGCACAAACCCGCTTCGAGCGCACCCTGGTTACGTCTCGTTACACGGAGCATCGTCGCAGCAGCCCGGCACGCGGCCGACTACGACAGCGCTCCGCAGCATAGCATCGACAGCGCGGCTCGGGTGCCGAGTGTTGCAGCGTTCGCGCGAAAGGCGCGTCACGAACGGCGACTTCAAAGCAGGCGGCACCGCTGCGCGATCCGGACATAAACCGTTCATCGCCAGGGAGTCCTGAGCGTATTGCAATGTCGTCCGCCGTGCGACTGCCAGCTTGCGGGCCGAAAAAACAAAAACCCCGCAAGTCCGTGAACTTGCGGGGTTTCGCCGCCATATACACAAATACTCTGGCGGAGACGGAGGGATCCAGAATCGCCCTGAAAGCCTTTACTGGCAAGGCTTCGAGAAAACGTCCCTTCCCTACCCATACTTCTACCCATACGAAAAAGGACCGGCTTTTTCACTGCCTGGGACGGTCCGATTCCCAGTTTCACCCGGCCGAGAGACGGTTCGAATCCCGCTCAAACAGCCCAGGGATCGATGATGGCTATCTCGCAGTCGGTGAAGTCCTTGACGTTGCGCGTCGCCAGCGCCGCCCCTCTTGATCGCGCACAGGCGGCTATCATCGCGTCGAACTGGCTCATCGGCCTGCCAGCGTTCCTTCGCGCCACGGCAATTGTCGCGTAAACATCTGCGGCATCGCTGTCAAATCCCAATACCCTGCCGGCAAAATCCTCATCAAAGATCGCTTCAACCGCTGTTCGCAGTTCGCGCCTGCGGGAACCGTCCGGCAGGAGACCGACGCCATAGAAAATCTCGGCTCGCGTGATCGCCGTCGTAAAGAGTCCCGCGCGCGACTGGGATGCGAGCCAAGCCATGACTCGATCATCGGGTCGAGGTCGCAACGTCTCGGACAGCACGTTTGTATCCAGGACAATCATGAACCGAGATCCACCCTCTCCACAATCACATCGCGGGGCGGCAGTTCGAGCTCAACCCCGCCGAGCGGCTCAATGCGACTACGAATCGAAGCTACCAGGCTCCGATTCGCAATCGCCAAATCCGTGGAAAGCGCGGCACGCAAAATATCGCGCGCCTCATCCTCCATCGAGTGTCCATGCAATGCCGCCTGAACGCGCAAACGAGCCTTCAGTTGCTCGTCGATGTTCCGGATTGTCATGCTCGCCATAACACCTCCAATCATTGACTGCATTTTAATCAATGACTGCAACAGTTTCAAGTCGCAGCATGCCACGAACATGCAATCATGCCCTAATTAGCTTGAGGCGTGGCGTGGAATCCATAGTGCGAGGCTGGGCGGCCGTTCCGTCGATCTAGGTGAACCGTCCTTCGTGACGTGCGGACAACGAACCATCAGCGTCGAGGACGGCACGCTTTGGCACAACCTGCCGCAGCAAGCCAGGGCGTAATTCGCCACGCCCCCCATCCATGCGACGGGACGCTACGATACCCGGCAAACGCAGTGCGCAGGCGTGAAGGATCGAAGCCGAAGGGCCGTGACGGCATCGCCGGCACGGGGCGCAGCCCCGAGAGCCTGACGGCGCGTTCTGCGCCGTCAGGCACGAATAAAATCGACAAATGCCCGAAATGCCATCGGCAATTGCCTCCGGCCAGAGTAGTAGAGGAAGAACCGGCCCGGCGATGCGCTCCAGTCATCCAGCACAGCGACCAACCGGCCTGCGGCCAGGTCTTCGCGTACCATCGCCTCGTAGACGTAGGCAATGCCCGCATCGTCGAGCGCGGCCCGGACCATCAACGCATCGTCGTCGAACACCAACGGTCCCGAGACTTCGATGTCCAGCGGCCCGCCGTCGGGCTGAAACTCCCAGGCATAGCGATTGCCGCTCGGAAAGCGCCGGCCGATGCAGGCATGGCCGAGCAGTTCGCGTGGTGCGGCGGCACGCCATGCGCCACCAGGTAGGACGGCGCGGCCACGCACACGAAACGCTGCGGCGGCCCGATCGGCACCGCCGCCATGTCGCCGGCCAGGCTCTCGCCGAAGCGGACGCCGGCGTCAAAACCATCGCCCACGATGTCGGCCAGACTGTCGTCGGTCATGACTTCGACATGGACGCGCGGATGCGCCGCCACGAAGCCGGCCAGCATCGGCGCCAGCAGCAGCCGGGCCGCCGGGCGCGGCACGTTCAGGCGCAGCGTGCCGGCCGGTTCGGCCTGCAAGGCGGTCACGTCCACCAGTGCATCGACCACCTCGCGCAAGGCTGGGTCGAGCCGCGCCAATAGGCGCTGGCCGGCCTCGGTCGGCGTAACGCTGCGCGTGGTGCGATGAAGCAGGCGCACACTCAGTCTGACCTGCGGCCGGATTTCTCGAAAGCAGCCGTTCGAACCGGGACCAACGATCTGGTCGGCCCCAATCCACAGGTCCTGCTGTAACTGCTAGCGAGCCCGAGTGCTACGTATCATCGCAGCCAGGATATATCCGGCGATTCGCGGATTCTCCTTGATTCGCCGGGTGCTGTAGCCATACCAGTCATGACCGTATGGCACATAAACGCGGACGTGAAATCCTTGCGCAAGCAAAGCGTCACGCTGCGGTTCGCAGACGCCTAGCAACATCTGAAACTCGAATCGTGAGCGGTCAACTCGCTCGCGTTGCAGCCAACTGATCAACGCATCGATCAATTGTGCGTCGTGCGTTGCAATGCCCACGAACGATCCCGCCCGTATTGCGCTCGATACGTGCCGAACGAAGTGCGCATTGATCGCGGCCCGATCCCTCGATGCACCGTCGACGAGATGCTCGGTTGACCGTTCACTGAGGACAAGTCGCCGTCAGAATGTCCGCGCGACGCGACTAACGAATGACGCTTGTTGGCCGACCGCTGCCCCACGCGGTTGGCTTTGGTCGACCCGTTGGAGACATTACGAACATCACGGAAGACCCGACGGCGCAGTGGCCCGATGCGTACAAGGCCCGAACAGATGCGGCGACAGAAGCAGCAAGGCGTCGATCCGGGCGCGGCGACAGTGGATGTCGATGCGGTGGCCGTCGTCGTCGAAGTCAGTGGCAGTAGAGCATTGGCGACGGGTGTCGGGGAACGCTGATGCGTCACTTTATTGAGGCGCTGACGATAGCGACGCATCCGTTCGGCATGTGCAAAGCGGCCACGACGACTGAGTTTATAGCGTTGGCCAGCCTCGCGCAGGCGGGCGCGGCGCGAGGCCTGTGAGCAGTCGCCACCGCAGTAGATCTGGCCGCGATCGCAACGGCGGCACACGACGACCTGCGCCCGGCAGCGGGCGCACAGAAAGAGGCGGCCAGTGGCCGGCATCGGCGGTCCCCCGTCAATGCCGAAGCGGTATCGACGAGGCGGATCAGCCGTGCCATACTGGCCCGGCACCCGTACCCCGTTGTGCGCGTGTGGGGCTCGACACTGGAATGAACTTGGCGGTTAGGACCGGTGTCGGGCCTGTTTCTTCGGCGGTCAGTTGTAGTCCTTCTTCTACCGCATCCCGATTCCCGCGTCATCCCCCTGCCGAACCGCACATCCCCGGTGCGTCTGCGCTCGCCCTACGGGCTCCCTCCGACGCACCCGAATCTGAGCCTCATGAAACGTCCCAGAGTCGCCGGGCTGAACAGCAATCGCGTCGCACGGCTGTCCGACGCCGCCATCCAATGTCGGATTCCGACCGCCATTCACAAGTGTTCTACGTGGGTCAATATTCGATGCAAATTACTACGCAGGGTGGGTCAGGATTCCGTGCAAATCAACAAGCAGTGCACCGGCCGACCGTATCGGTATCTTTACGCTGCCGAACAGCCTGCGCCTGACGAGATGCGTGGGGTCATGCGGTACGACTGGCACAGCGATAAGCTCGAACGATATGAGGTGCCCTTCGGCGATCAGAACAGCGAGCCGGTTTCCGTACCGCGACGGGCAGCCACGGAGGAAGACGACGGGTGGTTGCTGTGTTGCGTATATCGACGTGTGACACATACCAGCGATGTAGTCGTGCTGAATGCGCGTGATGTTGCTGCCGGGCCGGTCGCAACCGTGCATCTGCCGACGCGCATTCCAGCCGGATTTCATGGTGCCTGGTTGGCGAATGAAAATTGAAGTGGATTGAACTTGGGCGAGTGCGAAGTGGAGAGCGTTCCGACGGACAAATGGCCGTTTGCGAAACGCGATCACTTGAATGTCCGAGCGGCCCTTCGGGCGAAGGTCCTTTCATGGTCGAACTGCGACCGACTATCTGACAGCGAAGGCGTCCCGCAGGAACTTGGCCACCGGCTTTCGCTGGCCGGCCTGATCCCTCCACGCCTGAAGCGCGAGCCCACGCTCGTCGATTTCTCGTCGAACCCCTCCCGAAGAGGAGCACAATCACCTTGCTGCACCGTCAATCACCCCCGTAAGGAGTAGCCATGAGCACCGAAGCTTTGAAGAAACTGTGGGCGGAGTTCGACGATCTCGCATCCAAGAGCGAAAGCGAGGACGTTCAATTTCTGATCAGGGCCATTAAGCTGCACGCGAAAGTAATGGACTCCCGCCTCGCTGCCATTGAGGCGACAGCAAGCGCGTCCACCAAGCATCCAACGAAGTAGCCTTAGGGCTACGCTGAACAAGCAGCTGAATTGGCGGCGTGTTGGCGATGTGGAGGTG
>NZ_JBANLK010000053.1:0-40896 GCF_054968425.1 Paraburkholderia sp. AV2 | reverse complement strand
TGATGGACATGGGCGAGACGGTGGCGCGGCTCACCCAGGCGCGACAGCAGCATGAAATTCTTGCGGACCTCGCACAGCAGAACCTGGCACAGGATCACGGTGGTGACCAGAGCGACGTTGCCAAAGCCATCAAGGCCCAGAATGACGCTATCAAAGGCGGTGCGAAGACCAGCGACAACTCGTTCCCCGAGCTGAGCAGCCCGCATCTGATCCTCTCCAGTCCTGCCGGGATTGAGACCACAACCGCGGAATCGACTCACATCGCGAGCGGTATGCATATGGCGCTGACGAGCGGGCAACACTTCAGCCTCTCGGCAGGTGGCCGGCTTCTGGCGAGCGTCCTGAACGGGGTCCGGTTGTTCTGCCAGAAAGCGGGAATGAAACTTGTTGCCGCCAGTGGCGACATCGATCTTCAAGCGCTGAAAGATAGTATCAACATCCTCGCGAAGCTGAACATCAGTCATACCGCCAATCGCATCACCATCACGGCAAAAGAAGAGCTTCTCATCAATGGAGGCGGCAGCTATACGAGGTGGAATGGTGGGAGCGTCGAGACCGGAACGAACGGAAGCTGGATCGTACATTCCGGATCGAAAAGCATCAACGGGCCGAAAAGCCTCCCCGTCGCGATGCCAATGCTGCCCAAAGATGTATGTATCGAGTGCCTTCTCAAGAGGGCGATGAACCGGTCAGCCTTCGTTAACAAGGGAACCTGACCGTGAGTATCGACGAACTCCATGGGCACGTTCAACAGCTTCCAGATGAACCGCTGCCGTATTTCTATCTGATCGCGGACGCGGCACAGGACAAGCGGCACCCGGCCGAACTACGGGAGGCCACCCCCGGTACGCACAGCCAATGCCTGCTGACTCACCGGCAGGGGCCGGACCTGGAAGCCGTTGCGCCTCACCTCATGACGCTTCCGGCATTCAATGCACGGGACGAATGCTGGCAGTGGCTTGCCCGTTACGGCCCGGCGATGCCTGCGGCCATCAGTGTGATTGCCAGTCCGCTTGGTTTCGATGAGCTGTTTGCTCATCTACATGCATTCACGGAAGTTCTCCTGCCCGATGATGACGCGATGATTTTCGCGTTCTGGGATCCGGCAATTCTCGGAACGCTGGTTGGACAACAGGACGACCCCACTCTGCATATTCCCGGTCCCGTACTGACTCCACGCGAACGGGAACAATTTCTATTCGGTGTAGCGGCGTGGTGGTACTGGGACCGCAGCGGAAAGATGCACCGGATTATTCCGGACGCTGCCGGCGGAACTGAAAAGAAGGTTGCGCTTCCGCTCAGGCTTACGCAGACGCAGGTAGATATGCTTGTGGAGGCCAGTGTGCCGGATCACGTTCTGGGCCATATCCAGACGAACAAGCCCGGGCTTCTGGCAGCCATACCGCAGCAGGAGCAATACGCCCGTGTCGGGAAACACCTGCAGGAAGCGCGCAAATTGAACCTCTCCGGCATGCAGGACATCGTCAACTACGTCTGCGCCGGGCTGATCTACGGGCCGCGGATGCAGGAGAGCAGCGCAATTGAGACGTTACTCGAAAAGGTCAGGTCGCGACGGCTCGCCCTGACGGAGGCGCTGGAGCAATTTCCATGACGACACGTCGTGAAGTGGTGATGCGCCTGATGGCGCTGGTGTTGCTTTCCCCAATAATTCCCGCATGCAAAGACGGAAGTAATGAAATGGGATTCCTCGCAAAAAAAGAAATAGTACTTAACATTGTATTGTTCAACTATTTTAACAGGCCAATTTTCGAAGTGCTTCTTGACGGGAGTGAAATTGGTGGCGCCGGCGCATACGGTGGCGGCGGTGGTGTCATGACGGGCGTGACAATACCACTCGGCAAGCAAACACTTTCGTGGCGCTGGGCTGATACTGGTGACACCGTTGCTGTTGAGAACGGGCTGAGTCTGACAGCAGACCAGATTTCGGACGATGATCGTTATCTGGGTGTTCATATCTACCCAGACAATACGGCGGAACTGACGCTTTCCCAGTATCTCCCGGAAGCGACACCAAAAGGCGAAGAGATTTACAGGGAGAACCATATCGATGCCCGGTAAAAAGGAAAACCTGCAGTCGGCCCAGGCCGCTAATCGCGATATTCCTGCAGGGCCACCTGGCCCAAAACAGGATTGTTCCGATGTTGTCAATATAGGTGTGTTCTTTGACGGCACAGGAAATAACAAGGACAACGATGAGAAGGCAAAGAGATGGTCCAATCCAGCAAGGATGTGGCTTGCCACACAAATGTCTTCGGAGTCGCGAAAGGCGATTCACGCCATCTATGTATCAGGCGTCGGCACGCCTTTTAACGGCAAGGCGACCGACTGGCTGGACAAGGCGTGGATCAATACACAGGATAGTTTTGTTGGTCTCGCCAGCGGAACTGGCGGAACCCGGCGCACGGAATTCGGAAGGAGCAACGTCAATGACGCGCTGCGTAACGTGCTGTTGGACAACGCGAAGAAACTGAATGCTACGACGAAAGCGTATGCAGAAAAAGGCAGGAACGAGAGTCTTGGCGACTTGAGCAAGGCACTCGCGGAGCACAGGCTGATCAAGATGATCAACCTGTCGATCTTCGGCTTCTCGCGCGGCGCCGCACTGGCGCGCGCCTTCAGCAATGATTTTCTGAAGGGCTGCGGCACGGACAAGGCCGGTCAACTGACATATCAGGGCTTCCCGACGCGCATTCATTTCATGGGACTCTTCGATACCGTTGCTTCGTTCGGCGGTCCGGCAACCAACATGGACTCGTTCTTCACCGAGAAGAACCTGAAGGTTCCCGGCGCGGTAGAACGGTGTGTGCACTATGTTGCTGCGCATGAGTTGCGATTCTCGTTCCCGGTAGACCTGATCCGCCAGAGCGGACAGTTGATACCGAACTGGACGGAAACCGTATACCCGGGCGTGCATTCGGATGTGGGTGGTGGCTATGAGCCGACCGCCCAAAATCGCTCCAACAACTACGCGCGCATTCCGATGCGCGACATGATGGACGCAGCCGTGCAAGCTGGAGTTCGACTGCCGACGTATGGCGAGATGGCAAGAGACTCAAAGATCAAAGCGATATTTGATGAGCGCTTCAAGGTAATGCCCGAGACCGAGGCAGCCTACGAACGTTACATGAGCGCCGTACCCACTTTCGGCCTGGTCGAAAAGCAGATCGACACACACATGAAGGCCCTGTACTCGGCGTATGGAACGATGTATCGCAAGGGAATCAGGACTCCAGATCACCAGAACAGCATCGGGTACAGGATGGTTGGTCATCAGAGTATGGCGAACGAGGTGCAGGAATTGCGCAGCCATCCACCAGCAACGGATTCCGTTACGGTGCACTTCCTGGGTGCGACCTACGGTCAGAGTGTCAGTCCTGAGGCGTGGAGACTGCAGGCGTGGGACAGCACTGCGAGCGATGACGTTGTGGCCTTTGTCGGTAGATACGTGCATGACTCGAAGGCTGGTTTCCTATATGGCGTTGAGCCATTCAGCTATTTTCGTCCGCGCGGAATTTCGGAGTCGAGCCGGAATGTCATGGCGGTGGGACTGCAATGGCTGGATGACAATCTGGTGGCCGAGAAGGATGCTGTCATCAAGGTCTACGCCACGGCTCAGGGCGTCGTGGCCGAAACATGGAACTCCGGAGTGAAGACAGCTACCTCGACCTACAAGGTCGGGGAGCAGTTCGTACTCGACACGGTGGATGCCGGCCAGAAGTACACGGTGGAGGTTTATCAGACCAGCAGGAATATCGTGGTGTCCAGGATTGACGAGGGTGAAAAAGTCGTCATCAGCTCGGTGAACACCGTGCAGAAGAGCATGTCCGAAGCCATGGATGCCGTAAGGCAGAAGGCTATCAACGCGGCCACGCAGGCGCAACAGGTAGCGGGCAAGGTCATTGACAGCGGAACGCAGGCGGTGGAGGAGAACTGGCAGGCTACGAGAACTGCGCTAGGTCTGTGAGATACCTCGACAACCAAAAAGGGAGTTTTACGATGGACCATGCAATATGCCGTGAAGGCGATGAAACCAGCCACGGTGGCAAAGTCATCAGGGTCAGTGGAAGCATGGAAATCGACGGTCACCATAACGCGCGCCTCGGCGATTGGGTCAGTTGTCCGGCACACGGAGACAACCCGATTACCGAAGCTGGCGCCATGCTGGACGAGGGCGTACCCATCGTGGTGCATCGGTGCAGGACTGCATGTGGGAGCCTCGTGATCGCTTCGGGCGATATGACCATCTCCGATCAGGAGGCGTGAGCCGACCATTATGGCATGGTCGCACGATACCAGATTGATGACTTCGGTCGTGCCGCGCACGAAGATGATTTCCTCGAGAGACGAGGCGCCAATGAAACGCCGCACGGTTTCGCGTGCTGCTTCGTAGGCATCGGTGGCGCGTCCCGCAAGCGTGTGCGCGGCGCGTTGAATGTTCGAATTCTCGTGCGCATGGAAGCCGGTCGATCATGGCCTGCGGCAAAACGGGTTCTCAACAATGCATGAGCGTGCCCCGTCGAAACGCTCGCAAATATCCGCATCAGCCCGGATGCGTCACCGCGATGTGGTGGAGGTAGATTCCAAGCCGCGCGCGGACCTCCCGGCTTCGCCGTCGCGAGTCCCCTGCGCAGCGTCTTTCTCGCGGCCCAGTCGAGCCAGTCGCTGTTCGTTCATCGATGCTCCCGAATCATGGCGCCGCGAGAGGGCATGACGAATCAAAGCAGGCATTTGTCGGGCGTCATCAGCGGGAAGTCGTACCAGCGACGCAGCGGGTTGTGGACGAAGACATAAGTCTCGCCAACCTTGTCGGGATAGATGAGATCGGCTGGCACGAGATCATGCAGATCGATGCTGCGCGAGTGCCGGCCGTATCGATCCGCCTCATTCGAGCGGAATTTCCCCGGTCATGTTCATCATGTCGAGCGGGCCGCCCATGCGGAAATATCCGGCTCGGGCATAGAGCGCGATGCGCTCCAGCCGCTCCCGTTGGTCCGGCACTTCGATCGTGGAGGGGGATGGCGCCTCGTCAGGACCGCCGCCCCGACCGTGCCAGAAAGAGATGGGCGCGAGCAGCGCCCGAAAGCAGATCGTCGTAAACCGTGACATGACGCGCGCTCCATCGAGCTGCATGATTTTTCAATCTAGTCACCGTCCGGCCTGCCGCCAAACAACCATTTGTGCATTGCATTCCACGCGTTCTTCATTCCGTACACTGCGGGCTGCCGGACTACCTGGGAACCGCCGATCAACGCGGATCGTCCCATGTCGAGAGATACGCAATGACCGCGCGCGACGCCTCCTGGCAAATCGCTGCGGACACCGTACCTTCCGTTGCGTAACCGTGCTTCATGCAGGCAAAGGCGATTTCCACGGCGATCGTGGCAGCGTCGGGCGTAGCCGGTAACGCTTTCAGCACGCCGAGGCTGGCGATTCTCGCGCGAAAGAGCGCACCGATGGTCGCGTTCTTGGCTTCGTGCGCCGCGCGGTCGGTGTCGGCGAATGCGCCTCGCAACAGCAGGACGCTCGCCGCGGGATGCGCGTTGTAGTACCCGGCAGCCACCTTGACCACCGCTTCGATCCACGTTCGCCAGCTACGCGTGCGCTCCGCCTTCGACGTGGCCAGCGCCTTCGTCAGCCCGTCCATGTGCTCCAGGGCCAGATGCGAAAACAGGGCGTATTTGTCCGGAAAAAAGGGGTAAATCGCGGCCCGAGGCACCCCCGTTGCCTCGGCGAGCGCGGGGATGGACGTTTTCTCGGGTCCGACCGCTTCCAGCATGCGTTCGGCCGCTTCCGTCACTTTGGCCATCCGGGCCGCGGAACGCTCCTGCATGGGGCGTCGCCCATCCCGCACGCGGGCGGTGCTTGATTTTGAATCCGACATAAGTTAGATTTGTATCCGACATTTGTTTGATTTTACACCAGCGGCCCGGCACGGTCGAATGGTGCCTTCCGAAGCGAGACCGCAGATGACGACCTATGCACAGCAAACGAACTGGCGACGTATCCAGAGCTTTCTTCCCGCCGAGTTTCAATTGCACCCGGGGCAGGAGCCGCAGGAAGAATGGTGGCAATGGGGCGCGCACCTTATCCATCTCGACACCTACCGCAATGCCGCCGCGCCGCTGAAAGTCATCCTCTTCCATGGGGTCGGCACGAATGGCCGGCAGATGTCGACGATACTCGGCTCCCAGCTCGCGCGCAGGGGCTTCGAGGCCATCGCGATCGACATGCCGGAATACGGCCTCACGCAGGTGGGTCGCGGCAAGCCGGTTCGCTACGACGACTGGGTGCAGGCCGGGAGCGATCTCGTCGATACGGAACTGGCCAGGGACAACCGTCCCATCGTGCTGTACGGCCTTAGCGCCGGCGGCATGGAGACCTATCACGTCGCCGCCAGGAACCGAAAGGTGAAAGGCATCGTCGGCATGACCTTTCTCGATCAACGCATGCAACAGGTCCGCGACGAGACGGCACGCAATCTGTTCATGAGCCGCGTTGGCGGGCCGCTGGCCACGCTGCTCGACCGTACCCCGCTGGCAGGCTTTCGCATGCCTATGGCAGTGGCGAGCAAGATGCACGCGCTGGTCAACGACGCTGCAGCGCTGAGAGCCTGCATGGCGGACCGCACGTCGGCTGGCAAATGGGTGACGATGCGCTTTCTTTCCAGCTACACGACCTATCGGCCCGACATCGAGCCCGAACATTTCGACGTGTGCCCGATCCTGCTGACGCAACCGGCGCAGGATCGCTGGACCCCGCTGCATCTGAGCGAGCTGTTTCTCCAGCGCATCGGGCGTGTTCCGGTGAAGGTCGAGATGCTCGAAAACGCGGGGCACTATCCGCTGGAGCAGCCCGGGCTCAACCAGATGGTGTCCGTCATTCACGACTTCTGTGTCGAGGTGGCGCGCGAGCACTCGTAGGCGTGCAGGGTTGGAAGAGCCATTCCGATTTCTTCAGTACACTTCATGTACGCAATTTCTGCCATCTCATGCGCCACGAATGACACCAGCGTGACGCACAGTCAGGAGAACATTGTTGCATGTACAGGAAACGGATTTGCACGGCATTGCTGGGTCTCTTCACCGCCACGCTGGCGCCTGCCGGTTACGCGCAATACACGACTGACTGGCTCGCGAATACGTTCGGCACCCTGGCTTCGCACGTTGGCAACGGCGCGCGCTCGATGTGGGTCGCGCCCGAAGGTGTCATCTATACGTCGTCGCGCTGGGACGAGAACGCGGGCGGCGTAGCGATCTACCAGAACGGCCAGACGCTCGGCACGATCGGCACGCACGACGAGTTCCAGGGCGGCGCGATCACGGGCAACGCGACCTCGATTTTCGTCGCGCTCGGCGACGACCAGTCATTCGGCAGCGGCTCGGTGGGCCGCTACAACCGCAGTTCGAACACGCGCGATCTGCGCATTCCGGTCAGCACGTGGACCGGCATCCAGAACGCGGACGTGATCACCGGGCTCGCCACCGCCGGCACGCTGCTGTACGCCAGCGATTTTTACGGCAACCGCGTCCGTGTCTACACAACCGACGGCGTCTGGCAGCGCGACATCGCCGTGCAGCAACCCGGCGCGCTCGCGATCGACGCGGCGGGCAACCTGTGGGTCGCGCGCGAAAGCGCGGGCGTGGTCGCGCAGTTCAGCCCGGGCGGCGCGCCGATGAACACCATCCAGATGGCGCCGGGCGCGCGCCCTTCGGCGCTCGATTTCGACGCGCTGACGAACCAGTTGCTGGTCGGGGACGAGGGCCCCGACATGAACATCAAGTGCTACGCGCTGGTCGGCGTGCCCGTGCAGGTCGGCACGTTCGGCGTGCAGGGCGGCTATCTCGACACGACCACGGGCATCAAGGGGCAGGTTGGCGACAAGCGTTTCACGCGCGTGGTCGGCATCGGCAAGGATGCGGCCGGCAATCTGTACGTGCTCGACAACGCGTGGGGCGGCGGCTGGGATCTCGGGCGCAACGGCAGTACCCACATTCAGTCGTACAACCCGGCAGGCACGCTGCAATGGACGTTGCAGGCGCTGAATTTCGAGGCTGTCGCCGCACCGGACCCCGCCACCGACGGCGCCTGGTTCTACAGCGGCAACAACATCTATACGGGCACGTCGGGCGGCACGTTCGTTGCGAACACAATCGATCCGTTCACCTACCCGAACGATCCGCGCCTGAACATGAACGACTATCAGCGCGGCCAGCATTTCGGACAACTCGTGGTGGTGGGCGGCAACCGCATTCTCGTCGCGTCCGGCCAGAACCCCGGCAACTTCAACTTCTATTACTTCCAGCCGTCGAGCGGCTACATCGCGATTCCGGACGGCTCGATTCCGGGCACGGCGTTCAACACGAGCCTGCAGGTCACGGCCGGCTTCGCGATCGACGGCAACGGCGACGTGTGGGCCGGCCTCAACCGGACCAACCAGATCTACCACTATCCGATGACGGGCTTCGACGCGAACGGCAAGCCGTCATGGGGCGCGGCCACGACGATCCAGATCCCGCACACCGTGCTGCCGCTCGCGCGGATCATCTATCAATCGGACAGCGACACGATGATCCTCGCTCAGGGCATTTCGGGAAGCTGGGACTGGACGGCGATGAACGGATACATCGAGGTCTATCACGGATGGAAGGCCGGCAACACGACCCGGCGGACTCCCGTCATCCAGTTGACGAACGCGAACCCGAAATCGATCGCGGCAGCCGGCCATTATCTGTTCGTCGGCTACGTGCATACGGTGCCGAACATCGACGTATACGACCTCAATACGGGCAGCTTCGTCACGACGCTGACGAATTCGAACCCGTCGGCCATGGACGTCGGCAACGACGTGGATTCCATGTACGGCGTGCGCGCGTACCTGCGGTCGACCGGCGACTATGTGATCACCAAGGACAACTACAACGGATCGAGCGTCGTCGTTTATCACTGGCATCCGTGATGCCGGTCCGAACGTAGGGCCAGGCGCCGCCCCGGCGTGCGATAATCTCCACTGAATTTAATCGGTTGTCCAGATTTCCGCACAATGTCCGAGCCCGACCTCTCCGACCTGAGCACCTTCGTGGCCGTGGCGCAGGCACGCGGATTCCGCGCTGCGGCACTCACGCGCGGCGTGTCGCCCTCGGCCTTGAGCGATGCGATCCGGCGCCTCGAGCAACAGCTTGGCGTGCGCCTGCTCAATCGCACTACGCGCAGCGTCACACCCACCGAGGCGGGCCAAAGGCTGCTCGAGCGGCTCGCGCCGGCCTTCGGCGAGATCGCCGGTGCGCTCGACGCCATCAACAGCTTTCGCGACAGCCCAACGGGCACGCTGCGCCTGAACGTGCCTTCCATCGTGGCGCGCGAGATCCTCCCGGCGCTCGTACCGGACTTCCTCGCCGCCCACCCGGGAATCACGCTGGAAGTTGTGACCAACGATACGTTCATCGACGTGCTGGCCGCCGGGTTCGATGCCGGCATCCGCTACGACGAACGCATCGAAAAAGACATGGTCGCCATTCCGATCGGCCCGCGCAGGCAGCGCTTCGTCGCCGCCGCGGCGCCGCGCTATCTCGAAGCGCACGGCGAGCCGCGCCATCCGCGCGATCTGCTGCAGCATGCGTGCATCCGGCATCGCTTCGACAGCGGCGTGACGCCCGCGTGGGAATTCGAGCGCAACGGCGAGGTCGTCCGCATCACGCCGAACGGTCCGCTCGTGGCGTCCACGACCGACCTGGAGCGCGGCGCCGCCATCGCGGGGGTAGGCATCATCTACACGTTCGAGGAATTCTTGCGGCCGTCGATCGAATCCGGCGCGCTCGTGCCCGTGCTGGCCAGGTGGTGGCAGAGCTTTCGTGGCCCGTATCTCTACTACGCGAGCCGGACCCACATGCCGGGTCCGTTGCGGGCGTTCGTGGATTTCATTCGCGCAGCCGGTCACGAAGAAGGAAAAAAGCGGCGCGCTTGACTGGCAAATGCGCGTCAGTCAGCGCCCTTCGGCAAGAGGCTCTTGCGGCCGCGCTTGCGCGGCTTTGGTTCGACGCCGATGCGCGGATCGCGCGCCAGCACCCGCGCCACGACCGCTTCCACGGTATCTTCGAACGCCGGGTCGTCCTGCGAAATATAGAGCCACTTCCCGAGCACCGGATGCGGCCGCAAGGCGGGCAGTTCATCGATGAGCGCGGCGTGATGCGGCTGGGAGGTGCAGATCATCAAGCCGTTCCACGGCTCGTCGCCATCGCCGGTCACGAGGTACAGCAGGCCGTCGAGATACGCGGCGTCGCATCCGAACATCCGTTTGCCGACGTAGGTGACGTGGCGCTCGAAAGGCTCGAAAATCCAGAGCAGCGAATTGCGGACAGTGGCGGGCATGTTGGGGAAGTCTCCGGGCAAGTGCCCGAAAACGGTAATCCAGCGCGGCGGAGGTCGTCAACTCGCGGCCGCATTCGATCACCGGACTGCCAGCGAATTCCCTTCCTCCCACTCGCCGCCCTCACCCTGCCCACACGAGCAGCCGGAAAGGATGCCGGGCGCCCAGCGCCTCGGTCGCCAGCGAGGCCGACCGGTAGCCGCCGGCCTCGCGGCGCGTGTAGTCGAGAAAAGGCTTTGCGTCGGGCATGTCCGTGTTGTCCGCGACGATCAGCGCGCCGCGCCGCAAGCGCGGCTCGACGAGTTGCAGCACGGGCAGATACAGCGACTTCGCTCCGTCGAGGAACACGAAATCCACGCTTTCGGGAAGGCCTTCGGCCAAGGTTTGCTGCGCGGGGCCCATGCGGATTTCGACGGCCGCATCCACGCCGGCCTCCGCAAGGTTGAGCGCCGCGCGCCGGGCTTTGGTCTCGTCCCTCTCGGCCGTGACGAGCCGCCCGCCGCCGTTTTCGCGCAAGGCCGCCGCCATCCAGATCGCCGATATGCCGAACGAGGTGCCGAATTCGACGGCCGTCCGCGCCGCCGTGGCCCGCACGAGCGCGTAGAGCAACATGCCGAGATCGGGTGTGACGGGCATGTAGGCGTCCTTCATGGCCGCGTAGAAGTCGGGCGCGCCCTCCTCCAGCCCGCGGCCCGTCGCGGCAGCGCGCGCGATGGGGTCCGCACGCAGTGCGTCGGCATAGAGCCGCTGCAGCGTCGAATCGACGTGTGCGTCGCCGATGAAATACGATGGCAGGGTTGCCGGTTGCATCGCGGGTTGCATCGATAAGTCCTCCGTGGGTTGAACACGGCGGATGATGATCCGGCTGACCCAGGAAAGCTTGTATGGACGCGCCATTCTCCGAACGACACCCCAGCTCGCGCCTGATGGCCGCGCGCGTGCTCCATGATGCGCTTGCGCCCTGCGGCACGGTCGCCTGCCGGCCGGCGGCGCGCTTTGCGCAGGCGGTGGAGCGCATGGTCAACGGCGTCGTGAGCCATGAAACCTACGCCGACACAGCGCGCGCGGCGAACGCGAGCGGCGTGACGCCCCGGCAGGCGCGGCGGAACCTGGCCGACGCCGCCGCTTGCGACGCGAGTCCGCTAGCCGCGCTCTTCCCGCCTGAGCTGACGACGCGCGCGTTCGAACAACGGTGGAACGCATTGAACGAGGCAGCGACGTTTGGCGTGGTGACGGTGGTGAGGGTGGTCGCGGCACCGGGCACGAAGACGGCGACGATCCGCCGAACGCCGCGCACGAGCGAACGCGACGACCGGTTGCGCGCCGCGCTGAGCGAGGGCTGCATCGAATGGCTGGCAACCCGCGCTGCCGAAGATGCGCATCTGGGAGAGCGGGCACTGATTTCACTGTCGCGGCGGCTGGGGCTCGATCGATCTGCCGTCCACGAAGCCGCGGCTTGCCTTTATGCCGAACCCGCGGCCGACCTGGAGCAATGCGCAGCGGAACTGGCGGTCTCGCCGCGCACGCTGCAACGCCAACTGGCGAACGACGGACTCGCCTTTGGTGTGCTGCGCCAGGCGGTGCGCCCACGATCGCCGGTCAGCGTATGCGTGGCCAGGCCGAATCGATTACGGCCACCGCCCACGCCGCCGGCTTCTACGACTCGGCTCACCTGACTCACGCCTGGCAACAGGCATGCGGGCTCACGCCATCGGCCTGGCGGGCGATTGCCATGAGCCCGGGTTCATAGACGCAGGCACGTTCATTCATGGCCTCCCGTCATGGCGCGGGCCGTACCTTCGCCACAACGGCATCGGCCACCTGGCCCGCCGCGTTCGCGAGCGCCTTCTTCTCGTCGCCGCGCGACAGGGCAAACTTCGCGATCGCGACATAGGGATTGAGCGCGACGACCGCACCCGGCACGTGCTGGCCCGACTGGCCCTCGACTTCCTGATAGAGCGGCGTGGATGTCTGGGTGGCCAGATCGTCGGCGGCGAAAGCCACCTCGAACTGGCTCTTGCCCGAGTTGAAGCCCACCATCGCGCGCCGCACGCGGTTGCCTTCGTCCACGCTCAGGAACACGCCGCGCACGAGCCAGCCCTGCGCCGGCCTGGGATCGCCCGCGGGCAGCCGGCGCGCATCGATGCCCTTCTTGCGCAGGTCGTCCACGACCGTCTGCGCCATCGTGGAAACGATCTGGGGCGCGGTCATCTCGGGGTTGCGACGGTGCAGCAGACCGCCGCCGGGCAGAATGTTGCCGACAATGCGGTGCGCCTGATCCACGGGATTGGTATCGGGCGTGACGTCGGCCGTATCGAGTTCGAAGTCGCTCACATAGACGACCGCCGGCGCGGCCGCGGGCAACGCTCCTGCGCCCTGACTCTGTGCCAGGGCGGAAGGCGCAGGAATGGCCATGCACCAGGCCACCAGGAGACACAGCCATCGCGAGACACTCATCGAACGCTCCGGACGGATAGAAGACGATGCCGTCATTCTGCCCGTTCCGCGCGCCCGGATCCCGTCAGATGCCCGGCGGCGCTGGCGCCGGGCACTTCGCCGCGCTTACTTCGTCGCGCTCACTTCGTCGTATAGCCGCCGTTGATCAGGATGGTCTGGCCGGTGATCCACCAACCGTCGCTCACGAGATGGCGGATGAACGGCACGACGTCCCCGATGTCGGTCAGCCCCGTTTTCGAAAACGCCGACAATGCGGCCGCGGTCTTGTGATAGGCCACCGCATCGGCACCTTCGGCGGGATAGAAGAACGGTGTGTCCATGGGGCCGGGGCCCACGGCCGTCACCGAAATCCCGCGCGCGCCGAACTCCTTCGCCGCCGCCCGCGTAAAGTGTTCCACGGGCGCCTTCATGCCGGCATAGGCTGCATAGAACGGCGTGAACGCACCAAGCAACGATGTCACCAGCGTCACGATCTTGCCGTTGTCGTTCAGGTGCTTGCCCGCTTCGCGCAGAAAGAAGAATGCGGTCTTCGAATTCACGGCGGCCATTTCGTCGTATTCCGCCTCCGTGATCTCGACGAACGGCTTCTTCAACACCTTGCCCACCGTATTGATCGCGATGTCCGGGCGCCCGACGGCGGCTACCGTGTCGGCAAACAGCTTTTCGACTGCCGCGGCCGAGCTGAGATCGGCCTGCAACGCCGCGGCCTGCGCGCCGGCCGCCTTCAGCGCTGCGACCGTTTCGTCGGCGGCCGCTTGCGTGCCCGCGCTGTTGTAGTGGATCGCCACCGCCTTCGCACCGTGCGCGGCCAGATCGCGCGCGATCAGTCCGCCCAGATTCTTCGCGCCACCCGCGATGAGAACCGTTTTGCCTTCGATGCTGTGGTTTGCCATGAGCCGTTCCTCCGTGCCGGACGCCGCCCGATGCGGCCTCCTGTTGCCGATGATGATATCGGCCAGGAATCGGGCATAAAGCGGATGATTCTGGAATCACCATCCAGGAATGGCGAACAGTTTTTTGATGCTCGTTTGCGTGGCAGCGAACCATGCCGCGCAACGCCGAACTGGCGATTCACGTGGCGTTAAAACATTCGCCGGCGGGTCCGCACGACTCCGAACTTTCCGCCCGAGCGCTGAATACTTAGGACTACAGAAGTAAGTAACGGGCGTTGGCCCGTTGTCGACCCGGAGCGGTCTATCGATCGCAGAAAATTAAGTGGCCGATATGCGAAGGCGGATTCAACCGGCCACTCGGTCCAGATCAGAACCGGCCCCAGGCGGAGGTTACACGAGACACCCGGCTGGGACCAGACAGCCGCTTCAGCAGGCTGCCCGGGAGTTTCCGATCAGTACCGCTTCTTCGGCGGCAACGACCGTTTGATCTGCTTGCGCAGGCGTGCCACTGCAGCAGCCTTTTTGCGCTTGCGTTCTGCGGTAGGTTTTTCATAGGCTGTCCGGGCACGAAGCTCCGGAATCAAGCCGGTGCGTTCGATCGCGCGACGGAAACGGCGTAATGCAACTTCCACGGGCTCGTCGGGTTTCAGAATTACAGTAGTCAATTTTTTCCTTGGTCGAGATCCGGCCGCAATGGCTAATGGTGATGTGGATGTGCGCGCAGCGTCCTGGCACAGTTCAGGGTCACACCCGACGGTCGCGTATCGCGCCGTCAACGACGGCGAAATGCGGTTCTTTGCGTTGCGCCGCCGCTCCGTTCATCCTTATGTCGAAAATTGATGCGTCCTTTCGTCAGGTCGTACACCGAAAGCTCCAGCGTTACCCGATCGCCTGCAAGGATGCGAATGTGATTCTTGCGAATGCGACCGGACGCGTACGCCCCGACCACCACGCCATTGTCGAGCGTGACGCGGTAGCGGCTGTCTGGCAGCACTTCTTCAACGATACCGTCGAGTTCCAGCAGTTCTTCTTTGGCCATTCAAAGGTTCCTGATCAATTGGCGCGACACGGGCTCAGTCAGACGCCGCGTTGAGAAAGAAGCCGCGAGCGTTGATCGACACGCGCTCGCGCATTCGTGGGAAGCATGAAATGCTGGGCAGCCCTCGCGTCCTGGAAGTCATGGACACCACCGTGTCCGGGCGGCGAATCAGGTACGCGGGGATCGGTCAGATGCGGCGGCTCGCAATACCGGTTCGATGCGAGTCGGAGCGTGTAGTCCAGCGAGCACGGTTATCGCCAGCCTCACGGGACTATCAATCAAAGGAAGATTCGCGACTAACTAGCACGCGTCTTTTCGGTGCTGTGCGAAGCGAACTAATCCCGTATTGTAACCGAAGACCGCCATCTGCCCTGCCACTATCGGCGGGGCCAGAAGGAAAGGAGCGTTGTCAGCTATGTGAGCGGTACCGGTTTTCGGTGCCGGCGATGCGCAGTTCGGGATCCCGCGTGATGTTTGGGCAGGTTTTGTTGCACCCGCCCTGGTGCCTCAGAGGCGTTGGGTGTTTCGAACCGTAGCGTCGTCTTCAACCTCGCGTGTCGACCCAGTTGCGTGCCCATTGGGTCGAGTGCTGTAACGCCTGCTCTTCACTCTTGAAGTAATCGAGCGAATAGAACCAGTAGCGGCCTTCGGCTCGCGCGCTATCGATGCATTCGAGCAGCAGGTTGGACGAAAAACTACCGTCGGGCAAACGATGCGCCGAGGATTGGACGGCATAGCCGTTGTATTGTTGAATTCGTTTGTTTTGCATTTTAATTTTAATGATATTTAAGTGCGCGCGT
This sequence comes from Paraburkholderia sp. AV2, assembly GCF_054968425.1. Taxonomy (NCBI): domain Bacteria; kingdom Pseudomonadati; phylum Pseudomonadota; class Betaproteobacteria; order Burkholderiales; family Burkholderiaceae; genus Paraburkholderia; species Paraburkholderia sp. AV2. The sequence goes on along the minus strand of NZ_JBANLK010000053.1, from coordinate 25,323 downwards.
GCCGTGCGAAAAGTGCAAGGGTGCGCCGATTCAAGGCCATTCGGACCGAATTCCGAAGCCGTCGAAACACGAAAAATGGCGTTGAAGCCTAAGGGAAGAATGAGGCACAACGAGACGTATGGCGCCTGGCAAGCTGCTCAATAAACCGATGCCAGTGAGGAGCGATCGCGCCAACTGAGGGAGGCAAAGCTCCGCGAGGGTGTCGCTGCAACCCGGCATCCGTTGAGGGAGGCCGGGTCCTTCAACCTTACAGCGGCTTGATGTTAGCCGCTTGCAGCCCCTTCGGGCCTTGCTTCGTTTCGAAGCTCACCTTCTGATTTTCAGCCAGCGTCTTGAAGCCTTCGCCCCTGATTTCGGAGAAATGCGCGAACAGGTCGTCGCCGCCCTTGTCCGGGGTGATGAAGCCAAAGCCTTTGCTGTCGTTGAACCACTTGACGGTACCGGTATCCATGAAGAATCCTGGAGAAAAAATACGAAAATTTGCTCTATTAAAGAGAGTGTGAAGCTTCAAGGAGGGAGAGGACAACGAATACCGCCGAGGAGCGAGCAATTGATGAACAGCAATCGAACTTCTTGAACTTCGAGCCGCACATTACCCGCTGGGTGGGCCAGCGTCAATACCTATCTTGTAACTGTTTCACCAGACAGCCAGTTCTGCCGACGGAGCGCGGCGCCTCGCCTGGCTGCGCGCCCTTGTCGGTTCAATCGATTTTCCGGATCCGCTGACGCGCATCGGCGAAACGGGTAGCCTCGGCTCAAAGGCCTCCCGTTGACAGGAGGCGCTTATTTGAGCCGCTACGGCGGACTACCCTGAAGACCGGCACACGCGCCAGTTAGTGCCCATGAGCCTCGCGCCACCGGATACCCTTTCTGCGCGGCTGACCGGCGGTGTCGACGTGGAATCCGGCCGAGACTAAAAAAAGGACTCCTGCGAAAGGCCAGAGATACGTTGCCAGGATGAGGCATAGCAAGCATGCATCCCTTGGGGGGTAGGCATGGAGCGCCCAGAAAAGACACGCCACCGGCGATATCAGCAGACACAGCGCCGACCGATTCAGAAAAGCGGCGACCCTGGCATTCTTGAGCGTCTTGGCTTGCATGCCTGTCTCCATAGGAAATGGCACTGGTACATAGAGTGGCACGGCAGCCAATTCAGGAAAACTTGGTAAATTCCCTGACGTCCGTCCATCTGACGCACAGCTATGAAGCAGGCAACGTAGCCACCCACCCGGTCACGCGGGACGAATTGGTCGCCCTCTTGCAAAACCAAGGCGGATAACTTGAGCGTATGTTCTGAAACGTCTGTTGAGCGTATCGCAATAGCGGCTCGTATTCAGGCCTCGCGGATCGCGATTGGCCAACCGCGCGAGGGCTGCCCCGCGCCATGAACGTCAGGACTGCCAATCCCGATGCAACGTCGCGCACTCCCTTGAGGAGAAGCCGCCAGGCGACGTTGGCGCCGTTTTCAGGGAGCGGCAGACCGATCGCAAGCCAGTGCATCGCCGTGTCTCACGTCTGTTTCGTACCGATATAATATAATCTAGCAATGCTAGATTATCGAGCTTCTGTAACATCGTGTGGCACGTCGGCCGTCCTGGTCGGGGAGAGCGAAGGTTGAGTATCGCGGAGCGGAAAGGCAGGCAACGGGCCGAGCGCGAGGCCCGCATTGTCGCGGCAGCACGCGTGATCGCAGAGCGCGAGGGATGGGATGCCGTAACGGTTCGCCGTCTGGCCGAAGAGATCGAATACAGCCAGCCAGTCCTCTATTCGCATTTCAGGAACAGGGACGCGATTGTTGGCGCAGTTGCAGTGGAGGGTTTCCAGGAGTTCACCGTAGCGCTTCGGGAAGCGGCGCGCGGATCGAGCGGACAACGAAACGCCCTCGAGAATGTCGCCATGGCCTATCTCGACTTTGCGTTACGTTGTCCTGCGCTCTACGAGGCCATGTTTGTCCTCCCGACGAATCTGCGCTTCGCCGAGACGGAAACCCGACCGGAACTGCGAGCCGCTTTCGATGCGCTGGTGGCGGTCGTCACGCCGTTCTGCGTCGATGTCGACGACGTGACCGAGACGTTCTGGGCAGCCCTTCATGGGCTCGTCGAGCTCGAACGTTCAGGCCGAATCAGGCCGGGCGCACGCGGGGAACGTGCCATGCTTGTCGTTCGGGCACTCCTCGTTTCCCGAAACTAGCCCCTGTTTTCCCCTCACCTCGTCGCGTTGGTCGTGATGGCGCTCTGCTACGCTGTCTGCACTTCGTTACTGTCCGGGCGAATGATCGACCGTCCTCGACGGCTGGACTCGACCCACGAACCATGCACGCCAACGCCCTGAATTTCTCCGCCGGTCCCGGTGCGCTGCCTGCCACCGTGCTGGCACAAACGCGCGATTCGATCGTCGCCTTGCCGGAAACAGGCGTTTCGGTGCTGGGCATGAGCCATCGGTCCGACTGGTTCCTCGCGATCCTCGCGGAAGCCGAGCGCAATATCCGCGATCTGCTCGGCCTGTCCGACCGCTACGCGGTGACCTTCCTGCAAGGCGGCAGCAGCCTGTTGTTCGCAACGGTGCCGATGAACTTCGCGACCCCAGGCTACGCGCCGCCCGAGTATGTGAACTCCGGCTACTGGAGCGCTCGCGCGTCCGCCGAAGCGGGCCGAGTAGGCGCGTGCCGCGTCGCCTGGGACGGGCAGCGCACCGGGTTTCGCGAGTTACCGGCGCTGGAGCAGCTAAACGTCGATCGCCGCGCCGCCTATCTCCACTACGTTTCGAACGAGACGATCGAAGGCCTGCAGTTCCCCGTGCCCGCGCACGATGTGCCGGTCCCGCTGATCGCGGACATGTCCTCGGACTTTCTTTCGAAGCCGATCGCCGCGGAGCGCTTTGCGATGATCTACGCGCACGCGCAGAAGAATCTCGGTCCGGCCGGCGTGACGGTCGCGCTGATGGACCGCGAACTGCTTGCGCGCATCCCCGGCGGCCTGCCGCACATCCTCGACTTCCGCACCCAGATCACGCACGGCTCGAACTACAACACGCCGCCCGTGTTCGCCATCTATGTGCTGACGCTGATCACGCGCTGGTTGCGCGACGACATCGGCGGGCTGGCCGCCATGCAGCGCATCAACGAAGCAAAAGCAGCGCGTCTGTACGGCGTGCTCGACGAAATGAGCGACGTCTTGACGGTACACGCAGCGCGGCCTTGGCGCTCGCACATGAATGCCGCGTTCACGTTCGGCGACGCACGGCTCGATCGGGCCTTTATCGAGGCCGCCGCCGCGCGCGGCCTCGTGGGACTCGACGGGCACCGCTCGCTCGGCGGTTTGCGCGCATCGCTCTACAACGCCGTCACGCCGCAGGCCGTCGAGGTGCTCTGCGAGGTCCTGACCGAATTCGCCATGCAGCGGGCCTGAAACACGCTGAACCCGGGAGACGTACTCGCCTCCGACCAGTCCGTCCTCGACCGCGGCCTGCTGCCAAAGATACGACCTCTGCGGCGCACCGTTCCACCCACGCGTTCCAGCGCATGAAACGCGGCATTCGCGTCTATTTAGGCTTCCTTTTCTTCACCCTGCCAATCCCGGGCCGCAAGCTTCAATTGACGGAGCTTGTGATAAAGGGTCTTCTTCGGCATGCCGAGCTCGGCGCTTGCCTCCGCAACGTTTCCGTAATGACGTCGCAGCGCTTCCTCGATCAGCAACCGCTCGAAATGCGCGAGCTGCTCCGGCAGCGTGCCGCCTTTCGTGGCGCCCGCGGCCGTGGCCGCGGAGAGCAGGCTGTCGCCGGTCAGCCCCAGCACGAAGCGATCCGCAACGTTCTGCAGTTCGCGCACATTGCCGGGCCACGCATGGGTCATCAGTTCGGACAACTGCGCAGCCGTCACGACCGGTGCCGCCGTGCCGAAGCGGCGCGCGGCCGCGAGCACGAAGTGCTCGAACAGCAAGGGCACGTCCTCGCGCCGCTCGCGCAACGGCGGCAGTTCGATCTGCGCAACGTTGAGCCGGTACAGCAGATCCTCACGGAAGCGACCGTCGGATGAAAGGTCGACGAGGTCGGCCTTCGAAGCCGCGACAAACCGGCAATCGACGGGAATCAGCTCGTTTGCGCCAAGCCGCTCGATCACGCGCTCCTGCAACACCCGCAGCATCTTGACCTGAAGCGGAACCGGCATCGTCTCGATCTCGTCGAGAAACAGCGTGCCGCCGTTCGCCCACTCGATCTTGCCCACCCGCTTCTTGATCGCACCCGTGAACGCGCCGGTCTCGTGACCGAACAATTCGCTCTCGAACACCTGCTCGGGCAAACCGCCGCAGTTCAGCGCGACGAAATGCGCGTCGCGCCGTCCGCTGAAGTCGTGCAGGCTGCGTGCAATCAGTTCCTTACCGGTGCCGGTCTCGCCGGTGATCAGCACCGACACGGACGTATCCGCAAGCCGCAGGATCTTCTTGCGGACTTCCGCCATCGCCGCCGAGTTGCCCAGCACCAGTGCCTCGATCCCCTGCCGGTTGCGCAGCGACGCGCGCAGCCCCTCGACTTCCCGTGTCAGCCGGCGTTTCTCGACCGCGCGTGCCACCCTGGCGGCGATCACTTCGGACGAAAACGGCTTCTCGATGAAATCGTAGGCGCCCACTCGCATCGCGCCCACCGCCGTCGAAATGTCCGCATGCCCGCTGATCAGCAGAACGGGAATCTGTGCGTCGACCGCCATCACGCGGTCGAGCAGTTGCAGCCCGTCCATGCCGGGCATCCGCACGTCGGACACCACCACGATCGGCGCGCCCGGCGCAATGTCGGCGCACGCATCGGCCGCCGACGCGTAGGCGCTCACCGGAAAGCCTGCCAGCGCGACGGCCTGCTCCACGCCGATCCGGACATTTTCGTCGTCCTCGACCACCAGCACCCGAATCTCATCTTCCATGCTCTGACCTTTGCGGCTCGGCCGCCGCGAATTCGATAGTGAACCTGGCGCCGCCCGCATCGCCACCGCCGTCACCGTTAGCCGCGGCGATCTTCGCGCCGAACCCTTCGACGATACGCGACGTGATCGCAAGCCCAAGCCCGAGACCCTGCCCGCGCGGCTTCGTCGTGACGAACGGCTCGAACAGATGAGCGAGCACTTCCGGCGCGATACCCGGGCCACTATCGGCAATCGTGAAGCGCACATGGCCTGGCGAATCGCCCTCGTTTGCGTCGATCGTGACGATACGCGTGCTCGCGTCGCGAACCGCGTCGAGCGCGTTGCCAAGCAGGTTGACGATGGCCTGCTGAAGCTGGCTCGACTCCGCATACACGGTCGTGCCGAGGGGAATCCGCACTTCGAGCCGTACCCCTTCGTCGCGAATCCGCGACTCGTAGATGAGCCGCGCGTGCGCCACTGCCTCGTCGAGCGACACCGCGACGCGCTCGAACTCAGGCTTGCGCGCGAACGCCTTCAACTCGCCCGTGAGCACCGCCATGCTGTCGACGAGTCGGCCAACACGCTCCAGATTGGCGATTGCCTGCGCGGGCTGATTACGCTCGAAGAACGTGCGCGCGTTGTCACAGAGCGTACGGATCGCGACGAGCGGCTGGTTCAACTCGTGCGTGAGACCCGCCGCCAGTTGGCCGATCACCGCAAGCTTGCCGGCATGCACGACCTCCTGCTGCGTCGCGCGCAGACGCTGCTCGGTGTGCTCGCGTTCGGCGATCTCTTGCTGCATCCTCGCGTTCGCTTCGGTCAGCGCGGCGGTGCGTTGAGCGACCGTCGTTTCGAGCCGATCGTTCGCACTGCGCAACGCTTCCTGCGTCTTGAGCTTTTCCTGAATCGTCCGCCGGCGCTGAACCGCGTAGAGCGCATAGAGCACGGCGATCAGGAACACACCGGTTACGAACGCGAATGCCACGCGCTGCTGCCGCCGTGCGCCTTCGGTATCGAGGAGCACCATGATCGTGTCGTGCCCCTGCGGCGCCGGTCGCGACATCACGAGATAGCGGGCGGTGCGGCCCGCGCGGCGCAGGTCGGGAAACATGCCGAACCACGCGGCGCTGTTCCAGTCGCCCACGCGCCGGTAGCGCAGCGCCTCCACGGTGCGGCCCGCGTATTGCCGCGTCGCCTGAATCTCGCGCTGCTGCTGCGCCGTGATCGCCCGCATGGCGGTGAATTTCCATGCGGGCACGGTCGAGATCACGATCACGCCGTTGCCGTCGACAACCATCGCCGCCTCGCCGGGAATGCGCCACGCCGATTCGAGTTCGTCCACGCTGACCTTGACGGCCACGGCGCCCACCGCCTTGCCGGCGTCGAGCACCGCGTTCGCAAAATACAACCCGGGAATACCGGTGTTCGTGCCGATGCCGAAGAAGCGGCCACTGCCGCGCGCAAGTGCGTCCTGGAAGTACGGACGGTACGACACGTTCGTGCCCACGAAGCTGAGCGACTGGTTCCAGTTGCTCGCGGCAATCACCGAGCCGTGGACATCGATCACGTAGGCCGCGCCGCTGCCGGCGTCGCGATTGGCGGCTTCCAGATACGCATCGACCGTGCGCGACAAGCCGGGTACCGCATTCGGTGACGCCTTCAGCAGCGCGCGCACGCTATCCTGCCGCGCCACGAGCGCGGGCATCATCTCGAAGCGCCCGAGCCCGCTCGTCAGGCTGGCCGAATAAAGATCGAGCCGATGCTCGCCGGTGTCGGCGAGCGCATCGATTGCGCGGTCCCACGCAAACGCGACCGCGGCGGTGGCGGCTCCCACGTACAGCGCGGCGGCCGCCGCCCATCCCCACCACGCGATTCCCTTATAGCGCTTCGGCACGTTTGCCCTCATCGATGCCCTTCGTCGGGTGGCGCGGCTGCGCCGGCGCCGCCATCGCGAGAGTCCCTCCCCATAGGCCTCATCCGCCGAAATGCGCGACCAGGATGAGCGTCACCGTGACGACGATCGCGCCGCCGATACGCGTGGCGATCTGCGCGAACGGCATCAACTGCATCCGGTTGGCAGCGGTCAGGATCGCGACGTCGCCGGTGCCGCCCTGGCCGCTGTGGCAGGCGTTCACGATGGCGGTGTCGATAGGGTACATCTTCATCAGGCGGCCGACCACGAAACCCGTGCCCATCAGCGTCACGACCGTCGCGGCAATCGTCACCACGTTGACGAGCGTGAACGCCGCCATCAGCTTGTCCCACGGTGTCATCGCCACGCCGATCGCGAACAGCAGCGGATAGGTGACCGCCGTCGAGAAGAACCGGTAGACCACGAACGCCCCCTCCTGCAGCGGCGGCGAAACCGCGCGTGCGAGCTTCACGAGCACGGCAAGGAACAGCATGGCGACTGGCGCGGGCAGACCGAACAGCCTGTGCGCCATGAGCCCGATCAGGTAGAGCGTGATCGCCGTGATGCCGGCGGCGGCAATGTGGCCAACGTCGATGTGCACGCGCGACTCCTCGTTCGACGGCGCCATTTCTCCGGTCTCGCCAACCTGCAGCCGGCCATTGCCGGTCAGATGCGGCAAGCGCTTGCCGAGCATGTCGAGCAGGCCGGCAAGAACGATGGCCATGAGGCTGCCGAGCATCACCGGAGGCAACACCTGCGCGAACAGGCCGCCCTGCGCCACGTGCATGATTTCCGAGTAACCGACCGAGAGCGGGATCGCGCCTTCGCCCACGCCGCCTGCCATGATCGGCACGACGATGAAGAGCAGCGTATGTTTGACGCCGAGGCCGAGCGCGGCGCCGACTGCGGTACCGACGATCGTCGCGGCGACCGTACCCGCCGCGAGCGGGATGAAGATCTTCAGGAAGCCCTGGATGAGCACGCGCCGGTCCATGCTCAGAATGCTGCCGACGATGATCGACGCGATGAACAGGTAGAGGAAGTTCGTCTGCTTCGTGAAATCCACCGTCAGTTGCTGCACCGGCTTCGGCAACACGTGGTAGTACGTGAGAGCCGACGGCACGAAGGTCGCGAGGATCGCGGCCGCGCCGATATTGCGCAACAGCGGCAGGCGCTTGCCGAACTCGGCGCAGGTGAAGCCGAAGAAGGCGAGCACCGCGATGGACATCGAGATCTCGCCAGGCACCTTGCCGCTAACCGCAAAACCGGCGATGAGCGCGGCCAGGATCACGTAAATCGGCAGCGGAATGATGCCGATGCGGATTTCCATCAGCTTCCACCAGCCCTCCGGCCAGAAGCGATCCCGGGTGGCGGGGCTCTGATCGGGCAGCGCCGGGGACGAGGCGGATGCGGGCGCACTGTTTCGCACGGAATGTCTCCTTCGTATTCGCGACCGGATCGCATCGCGCTTCCGGAGCTTGTTCTGGCATATGGGAACGACGGCCCCAAGGCCGCCGGACGGCTATAAAGCAGCAGCCATGCCAGCGCTCATCCGCACGGAGAAATAATCCTAACCCGTTGATTTACTTACCCTTCCAAATTGGATCTCTCAGCGGAACACCCATGCCCAGCTCCGAAGATTCAGAATTCGGGCGACAGGCAGGCTGAAATCTCAGCCTGCCGTCCCTTACTTAATGTCGCGCCACTCCCCGGCGCTCGCGCTTTCAACGGCCGCGTCGACGAACGCCAGCCCTTTGACGCCGTCCGAGACACCCGGGAAAGCGGATGCGGTTGTCCTTCGTCGTGCCCGACAATCCGGCTTGCCACCCTGGCCGCGAACTCCGTATAGAGATTGGCGAATGCCTCCAGGTAGCCCTCGGGATGACCGATCGCGATGCGCGTCGAGCGTTGGGCGCCCTCGCTCATCAGCGGGCCGGTGCGCCGCGTGAGGGTCTGCTCGAAGTCCCCCTGCCTTCGGTGAATAAGGCGATTGGGTTCCTCCTGATGCCATTCGAGGCCGCCCTTGTCGCCGTGAATGCGAAAGCTGAGCCCATGTTCCGAGCCGGCGGCGGCATTCGTGACCCAAAGCGAGCCTCGCGCGCCGTTTTCGTAACGCAATAGCGCGGCAACGTAATCGTCGACTTTGCGCCCCGGGATAGCGGACCCCACGTCCGCGCAAATCCGCGTGGCCGTGAGGCCGGTAACGAATGCGCCCAGGTGAAACGCGTGCGTGCCGATGTCCATCAACACCAGCGACTTGCCCGCGCGTGCCGAGTCGGTGCGCCACGCCGCCGGCAACTCGTGCCCGGCCAGGTAGCTCTGCACGTATTGAAGATGGATCTGGCGTATTTCGCCGATTTCGCCCTGCAGCACCATATCGCGCGCCTGTCGAACCATCGGGAAACCCGTATAGCAGTAGGTCACGCAGAATTCGGCGCCGGTGCGCGCCACCTGCCGGGCAATTTCTTCGGCCTGCGGGGTATCGGTTGCGAGAGGCTTGTCGCAAATGACGTGAAACCCCTTCTCCAGGGCCAGCATGCAAACGGCGTGGTGAGAGTCGTTTGGCGTCATGACAGCGACAACGTCGATCTTGTCGGCACGAGTTGCCTCGGTCTCGAGCATTTCCCGCCACGATCCATAGGCCCGCTCTGCCGCCAGGCCGAGTTCCAGCCCGGTGCGCCGCGAACGCTCCGGGTCCGAAGCCAGCGCGCCGGCAACGATATCGTAGTGCCCGTCGAGCCGCGCGGCGATTCGATGGGTCTCCCCGATAAACGAGCCCGGCCCGCCACCCACGAGCCCGAGGCGGATACGTCTGCCCACCTTCCCTGTCATCTTGTTCCTCCTGATTGAGTGCGGGTTCTGCGGCAAAGGTGCGGCCGGCCATACCGCGACCGCTCTTCCGTCATGAAGGATAGCGACAAGGTCGATGCCGGCGACGCCGCAAACCCATCAAAAATCGATCAAGCGGCGGGGACCACGGACCGTTGATCTGGCGACGGCCTTCCGCGCGAAGCGCTCAACCCGGTGATATCGTTCGCCAACACCATCAGGGAAGCTTCGTGGATCGAATCGAACTCTTTCGCGTATTCGCCCGAGTCGTGGAATGCGCAAACTTCACGCGCGCCGCCGACACGCTCGGCCTGCCGCGCTCGTCGGTATCGGCGGCCGTGCAGGAACTGGAGGGACGCATGGGCGCACGGCTCCTGCATCGCACGACCCGCAGCGTCTCGCTCACGCAGGACGGCGCCGCGCTGTACGAGCGCTGCCTGCGTCTCATCGCCGACGTCGAGGACACCGAGAACCTGTTCCGCCAGAGCGCCGTGGGGCCGAGCGGCAAGCTGCGCGTCGACGTGCCGGGCCGCATCGGACGGCTCGTGGTCGCGCCCGCGCTGCCCGTCTTTCTCGATGCGTGGCCGAAGATCGACATCGAACTCGGCAGCACGGACCGCGCCGTGAACTTCGTGGAGGAACGCATCGACTGCGCCCTGCGTGTAGGCCTGCTAAACGATTCGAGCATGATCGCACGGCCGATCGGCAACCTCACGCTCATCAACGTCGCGAGCCCCGCCTATCTCGCGCGCCATGGCACGCCGCGCACGAGCGCCGACCTCGCGACGCACCTGGCCGTGCAATACGCTTCCCCTACCAGCGGACGCATCGCGCCATGGGAATGGCACGACGGCGAAACCGCGCGCACCACGGTCGTGCCGGGCCGCGTCACGGTGAACAATGCCGAGGCGTATATCGCCTGCTGCCTCGCGGGCCTCGGCCTGATCCAGATTCCCGCCTACGACGTGGAAGCGCATCTGCGCGCGGGCGAACTCGTCGAAGTGCTGCCCACGCAGCGCGCCTCACCCATGCCGATGACACTGCTTTATCAGCACCGCCAGCATCTGTCGCGGCGGCTACAGGTTTTCGCCGACTGGCTGGAGGCACTGTTGCGCGAGCGCCTTGAGGCGTTCTCCGCGTGACGTATCGCGGGAACCGGGTCCGTCTGAATTCGCAGTCGTCGGCACTCGACCATAAAAACGCGTATCGTCATGTATCCGAACTTCGCGTCGCGCCCATGAACGCCACCCACCAACGCCTGACCCCCGCGAAATATTCGCTGCCGCGTGCCGTCGCTATCGCCGCGACATTGCTCGCGCTGACGGTAGCGGGCTGCACCGCCCCCTCGCAAGCGTCTTCCCCTGCCACCACGTCGCTCGATGCCGCAATCGGCGGTTCGCAACGCAGCGAACAGGCCAGGGCGCGCGACGTCTATCGCCATCCGAAGGAAACGCTGACGTTCTTCGGCATTGGCCCCACGCAAACGGTCCTGGAGATCGCGCCGGGAGGCGGGTGGTACACGGATATTCTTGCGCCCTGGCTGCACGACGCGGGTCATCTGTACGAAGCCCAATACGTCAGCCCGTCGGCGGAACTGAGCGCCGAGGCGCGCGCGGGCGATGCCGCTTTTTCGCGCAAGCTCGCGGGCAACCCCGCAATCTATGGCAACGTCGTAGTCGGCACCTTGCACGCGGGCGCGTTTACGGGCTTCGATGCCGTCGAGCGGTTCGATTTCGTACTCACGTTTCGAAACATCCATAACTGGATGAAGGATGGCCAGCTCGACGCAAACCTCCGTGCGTTCTATCGCGCGTTGAAGCCGGGTGGAACGCTCGGCGTCGAAGAGCATCGCGCCCGGCCCGGTACGACCGTGCAGCAGATGATCGATACCGGCTACGTGACCGAAGCTTTCGTGATCGAGCATGCGCAGGCAGCCGGTTTCGTACTCGCCGGCCGCAGCGAAATCAACGCCAATGCTCGCGACACGAAGGATTACCCGCACGGCGTGTGGTCCCTGCCGCCGACCTACAAGGGCGGCGACACCGATCGGGCGCGCTATGCCGCGATCGGCGAATCGGATCGCATGACGTTGAAGTTCACCAGGCCTTAGCCGGCGCGCGCCCGGCGCGCAGGCGCCGTTGCGCGGCTGCCGGGTCAAGCCGGCTCTTCGAAGCGGTACAGCCGGTACGCGTGCGGGGCGATCACCGAGAGATAGCCGTGCACCGCCGTGCGAAGCATCCGTCTGATCGCGACGATATCCGGCAGGATCGTTCGGGTCATCAGGGCCTGCGTAACGAGGCCGTGAACGATCGAATGGACGGTGAACGCGGCCTCCGGTGCCGGCGCGCGATCGGGCCATCCGGGCCCGCATGTCAGCGTCTTCTCCCACATCTGCACGAACTCGCGGTAGACGTCCCGATAGATCTCCGCACCCGAAATGCGGCGCTCGAGCAGAAAGAGAGCGCCCCACTGTTCGGGTTCGGCCAGGGGCGCTTCACTCTGGGCATGGATCAGGGCGTCCACTCTCTGCGGCAGCGGCTCGTGCCAGCGCACGCGATTGGGCCGGCCGGCGGCGCTTCGCTGGCGTGGGAGAGGGCGACGGCGGCACGAGGTTTTTCAAATCCGAACACCCTGGCAGAAGGTCGTCCTTACACTTTTCCGTGAATCCGGTGTCGTTGCATCGGCACGAATCGGGGATCACGAAAGGGAGCTTGCGATATGAACTGGAAGACTCACGAAGTCACGAATGTCGTGGCAGACCTGAAAAATTATAACCTCTACAGCAGCGACATCGCCTTGCAGGAAGCGGTGCGCCGCGCCGGCGCGACGGTGCACGAGGCCGAGCTCACCCGCTACGGCGCCCTGCTCGGCGACGAAGCCTCCCTGCGTATGGCCGAAGACGCCCATCACTTCAAACCCGAACTCCACACCTTCGACCGCCAGGGCAATCGCATCGATCGCGTGGAATTTCACCCCGCGTGGCACGGCTTCATGAGCATGGCCCGCGAGCAGAACCTCGTCGCCCAGCCGTTCAACGATCCCCGGCCGGGCGCGTGGGCCGCCTATGCCGCGGGCTTTTCGATGCATGGGCAGATCGAGCCGGGGTCGCAATGTCCGAACTCGATGACCTTCGCCTGCATTCCGGTCCTGCAGAAGGAACCCGAGTTGTTCGAGCAGCTTGCGCCGAAGCTTTATTCGCACACCTACGACGCGCGCGACATTCCGTTCGAACAGAAGTCTTCGATGCTCGTCGGCATGGGCATGACGGAGAAACAGGGTGGTTCGGACGTGCGCGCCAACAGCACGCGCGCCACGCCGTTGCGCGGCGAAGGACGTGGTGCGGAGTACGAAATCACCGGGCACAAATGGTTCTTTTCGGCACCCATGTGCGACGCGCACCTCGTGCTCGCGCGCACGGAGAACGGGCTTTCCTGCTTTTTCGTGCCGCGCTGGCACCCAGACGGCAGCAAGAACGCGATTCATATCCAGCGGCTGAAGGAGAAGGTTGGCAATCGCTCCAATTCGAGCAGCGAGGTCGAATTCCTGGGCGCCTGGGGTCGCATGGTCGGCGAAGAAGGACGCGGCATTCCAACCATCATCGAAATGGCGTCGTACACGCGCCTGAACTGCGTCATGGGCAGCGCCGGTACGATCCGGCAGGCGCTCGTGCAGGCCATCCACTATGCACGCGGCCGCGAGGCATTCGGCAAGCGTCTCGCGGACCAGCCGCTGATGCGCAACGTCCTGGCCGACATGGCGCTGGAAAGCGAGGCCGCGACGCAGTTGATGATGCGGCTGACCGAAGCTTTCGCGCTGGCCGAAGACACCGAAAGCGCGCCGCTTCAGCGCGCCTGGAAACGGATCGTCACACCGGCGGCGAAGTACTGGGTCGCCAAGCGCAGCATCGAACTCGCCGGCGAGGCGATGGAAGTGTTCGGCGGCAACGGCTACATGGACGAGAGCCCGATGGGACGCCTCTATCGCGAAGCACCGGTGATCTCGATCTGGGAAGGTTCGGGCAACGTCATGGCGCTCGACATGTTGCGCGCCGTCGCCCGCGAGCCGGACGCGCTGGGCGCCCTGATCGGCGATCTGGCCACGGTCTGCCGCGACGACGCGCGTTTGCGTCCCCATCTCGAAGCCATTCCGCGTGCCTTGCGGCAAGACGGCGAAACGCTCGAATTCACTGCGCGACGCGAAGCGCAACGCCTGATCCTGCTGATCCAGGCGCGCCTGCTGCGCGAATTCGCGCCCGCCGAGGTCGCGGACGCGTTCATCGCCAGCCGCTTCGACGACCAATGGGGGCGCGTGTTCGGCACACTGCCCGCCGGCGTGAAAGCCGAAGCGATAATCGAGCGCGCCTTTCCGGTCTGACCATGCACATCCTTTCCCTCTTCGAAAGCAATGTGCGCAAATACCCGCACAAGCCGATGCTGCGCTATGCCGGCGCGAGCTACACCTATGCCGCGATCGACGACCTGTCGCGGCGTGCCGCGACGGTTCTCGCGCAGCATGGGGTACGGCACGGCGACCGTGTAGCGCTCATGTGCCTGAACACCCCCGGGTTCGTCATCGCGATGCTGGGCGTGTGGCGTCTCGGCGCGGTCGTCGTTCCCGTCAACCACAAACTGCAGGCGCCTGAGGTCGAATACATACTGGCGCATGCCCGCGCGAGGCTGTGCTTGTTCGATGGCGCGCTGGCCCCTGTCATGGACGCGATCAAAACGCCCGTCGCCAGGATGAGCACCGATAGCGCGGTAGCTGGCGCTGCGTTTCTCGACGCTCTGATCCGCAATCCGAACGGAGATCCAACCAAGGAAGCGCGCCCGTTTTCCGGCGAACCGGGGCAAGAGGACGAGATCGCGGAAATACTCTATACGTCGGGAACGACGGGACGGCCGAAAGGCTGTCTGCTAAGCCATCGCGGCGCGTGCGTCGCGGCATCGACGAGCGCGCTGGCGCTTTCGATGACACGCGACGAGCGCACGCTGATCGCCATGCCGCTCTGGCATTCATCGCCGCTCAACAACTGGATGCTCGGTACGCTACTCGTCGGCGGCACCGTGGTGCTGCTGCGCGAGTACCACCCGCGGCACTTTTTGCAAACCGTTCAGGACGAAGCGGTGACGCTGTATTTCGGCGCGCCGGTCTCCTATCTGCTGCCTCTGCAGATGAGCCTCGACGTCCAGCAGTTCAGGCTCGATTCGGTCCGTGCATGGATCTACGGAGGCGGTCCGATCGGGCCGGACACCGCGAGACGCCTCGCCGAGGTGTATCGAAGCGAGAACTTCTTTCAGGTGTTCGGCATGACCGAGACCGGTCCTTCGGGCACCGTACTGTATCCGGACGAGCAACTCGCCAAGGCCGGATCGATCGGCCGGGTGGCCACGCCTGGCGTGGATCTTCGGCTGGTTCGCAAGGACGGCGGCGACGCGGGCGCAGGCGAAGTGGGAGAGATCTGGCTGAAGGCCGACTCGATGATGCAAGGCTACCTCGATGACGAGGCGGCCACGTCTAGTGCGTTCTGCGAGGGCTGGTATCGTTCCGGCGACCTCGCCCGCCGGGACGAGGACGGCTTTCTGTTCATTGTCGACCGGGAGAAGGACATGATCATTACCGGCGGCGAGAACGTCTACTCGAAGGAGGTGGAAGACGCGTTGCTCGCGCATCCTTCGGTCAAGGACGTGGCGGTCATCGGGCGCCCGCATCCGGAATGGGGCGAAACGGTGGTGGCCGTGGTCGTGCCGCAGGCGGACACACAGGTGGACCCGCAGTCGCTCAGCGAGTTTCTTGCGGCGCGCCTCGCCCGGTACAAGATTCCGCGGGACTATCTCGTCCTGGAGAGCCTGCCTCGCACGCCGACCGGCAAGCTGATGAAGCACGTTGTGCGCGGCATGGCGCAGGCCGCGAAGCGCGCCTGAACCGTCAGGTCCGAATGCGCGCTCCGTCGTACGGCGGCCGCGCACTCACTTCGCGAACAACTGCCCAAGATCCTTGAACGCCTTGAACTCCAGCGCGTTGCCGCAAGGGTCGAGCAGGAACATCGTGGCCTGCTCGCCCACCTGCCCCTGAAAGCGAATGTAAGGCTCGATCACGAACTTCGTGCCGAACTGCCGAAGGCGCTCCGCCAGCGCCTCCCACTGGTCCCAGGGCAGCACGATGCCGAAGTGCGGCACGGGAACGTCGTGGCCGTCCACGGGATTGGTATGCGCATGCTCCTGCGAGGCCGTCCTGGGGTGCTCGTGGATAACGAGCTGATGCCCGTAGAAGTCGAAATCCACCCAGGCGCGGCTGGAGCGGCCCTCGCTCAGCCCGAACACCCGCCCGTAGAAGTCGCGCGCAGCAGCAAGGTCGTAGACCGGAATGGCCAGATGAAACGGGGAAAGACTCATGGTGGGCTCCGGAGGAAATGAAACGATGGTAGACACCCGCGGTCGAAAATAAAATCAATATATAGTTTTCGGACATACAAAGGAAATTTGTGAATGATCCGTGAACTGAAAACGCTGATCGCCGTGGCCCGCGAGGGCACGTTCGCCGCTGCGGGCCAGAAAATCGGCCTCACCCAGGCCGCGGTCAGCGCGCAGATGCAGCGCCTCGAAACCGAACTGGGCTTCGCGCTGTTCGACCGCGAAGGCCGTACGGCCCGGCTGAACGCGCGCGGGCAGCAGATTCTCGTGCAGGCTCAGGAAGTGCTCCGCCTCTATGCCGGCCTCAGCGAAGTCAGCGTGGATCTCACGGTAGCGGTGAGGCTCAACGTCGGTGCAATCGCCTCGGTTCAGCGCGCGTTGCTGCCCGATGCGCTCGCCGAATTCTTCCGCCAGTGCGCGGGAGCGCAGGCACGTGTCGTTCCGGGCCTGTCGTCGGAACTGATCAACATGGTGGACATCGGCGAACTCGATCTCGCCGCCGTCATTCGACCACCATTCGCACTGCAAAGCGATTTGCACTGGACGCCGCTCGCGCACGAACCGTTCCGGCTCGTCGTGCCGCGTGGCACGCGCGGGCGCGACTGGATGGAGCTCGCCACGACGCTGCCGTTCATCCGCTACGACCGCGCATCGTTCGGCGGCCGGCAGGTGGACCGCTTCCTGCTCCGCATGCAACTCACCGTGCGCGAAATCTGCGAGCTCGACGAACTCGATGCGATCGTGCGGCTCGTCGAGAACGGCGTGGGCGCCGCGCTGCTGCCGCAGACCGCCCAGTATCGCCGCTGGCCGGCCGGCGTGCGCGCGGTCGATCTCGGCCATCACACGTTCCATCGCGATATCGGGCTGATCCATCGCGACCCGCGCCAGATGAGCGATGCGGCCAATATCCTCGTGGGCATCGTGGCACGCCATGCGCGGGCGTCGGGTTCGCCGTCGCGCCCGGTGCGCGATCCCACCCCGAAGGCACGCGGGAATTCCGGTTAAACTTGACGTTATGGACAAATGCCGTTACTGCGGAAAAGTTCGTGACGAATGGGACTGCCACGGCCAGGCCTGCCGCACGGCCATTGCGCGGGCGCTGAAGCGTCAGCGCCAGGGGCTGCCGATGGTGGCCAACGTGATCCGCAACGAAATCCCCCCGCACGCCAGCACCGGCGAGGTCATCGCCGTGTTGTCACGCCAGCGCATGCGCGCGCGGCGCGGCAACGAGGAGCGCCGCGAGCGCAAGGAACTCGATGGCGCCGACGGCGATTGACTGCTCCGTCGCTCGCGCTTTTCCGTCATTCGCACGCAGGCTCCTGCCCGCCGGTACCCAGACCGAGCTGGGCAAACGCCTGCTCGAGAAAATCGACACACACCCGCACTTTCGCCGACTGCGCAAGCCGCGCCGGATAGACCGCCCACACGTTGGCCGGCTGCGAGACGCCCGGCAGCACGCGCACAAGCCGCCCGCTATCGAGCAGCGGCGCGACATCCCAGATCGAACGCAGCACGACGCCGCGCCCGGCCAGCGCCCATTGAACGGCCACTTCGCCATGGTTGGTCGAGAGCGGGCCGCGCACCTTCACGGAAACCGTTTCCCCCTTCACGTCGAGCCGCCACACGCCGAACGGATGATCGCGCTCCTTGATTGCGAGGCATGCGTGCGAGGCGAGATCGGCGACCTGTTTGGGTGCGCCGTGCCGTTCGAGATACGCGGGCGCCGCGCATAGCACGCGATGGTTCGACGCGAGACGCTTCGCGATCAGATGCCCGGCAATCTCGTCGCCAATGCGCACGTCGAGGTCGAAACCCTCGCCGGCCACGTCCACGAGCCGGTCGAACACTTCAAGCCTCACGTCGAGCTGCGGGTAGCGGTCCGAGAAGTCCGCCAGCGCGGGCGCAAGACAGGTCCTCCCGAAGCCGAAGCTGCTCGATATGCGCAGCGTGCCGCGCGGTATGCGCCGCGTCGTCGAAACGTCTTCCACGAGATGGTCCACGTCGTCGAGAATTTTCTCCGCCCACGCGTAGACGCGCTCGCCCGCCTCCGTCACAGCGACGCGGCGCGTCGAGCGATGCAGGAGCCGCGTGCCGAGGTTCGCTTCCAGCACCGCTACGCGCTTGCTCACATAGGCCGCCGACGCCGAAAGCGCTTCGGCGGCCGCGCTGAAGCTGGCCTTGCGCGCGACCGTGCAGAAAACGCGCAGGTCGTCGAGTTCGGGTGTGACGGGGACTTTCATCGGGGCGCTCGTGCAGGCCGCGGGGGGCCTGCGTGGTCGTCGAAGACGGTGTGAAACTATAGCCGATCGCGCTCGGCCGGGATCAGTTCAGGCCACGGTCGGCTTCGCGCACGAGCTGGCGCTCCTTCTCGATGTCGAGCGAGCGGCAGGTCCACAGATAGACGAGCGCCGCCACGGGCAGGCCCACGAGCATCGCGATGTCGGTACCGCCCAGCGCGCGGGCCACGGGGCCCGTGTACATGTCCGTCTTGAAGAACGGAATCATCGCGACGAAGCCCACGGCGTAGGCGGTCAGGCCGCGCCAGTTCCAGCGCCCGTAAATACCGCGCGGATTGAAAATCTCCCGCACGGAGTAGTGCGAGTGACGCACGATGAAGAAGTCGACCAGATTGATGGCAGTCCACGGCGTGAACAGATAGCCGAGTATGCCGAGGAAGTCGCCGAACTTGTCCATGAAGTGATCGGACGCGGAGAACGCCAGCGAAGTCGCGACGATCGCCACCACGAGCAGGCTCACGATACGCTTGGCCGCATTCGACTTGACCGGCCTGAACGAGTCCGTGATGCTGAGCAGCGTGAGCGACGCGCCGTAGAAGTTCAGACCCGTGATCGCCAGCAAGCCCAGCAGCGAGAGCAGCAGCGTAACCGTGCCGAAGCCGGGGAAAATGGCGTCGCCCGCCTGCTGCACGGCGTTCGAAATGTCGATCTTCACGTTGAACGCCGCCGCGGCGGTACCCACGAGCATCATCCACACGCCGCCGATCAGCGCGCCGAGGAAGGTCCACCAGAAGGTTGCGCGCACACCGGTAGTGGGCGGCAGATATCGGGAGTAATCCGAAACGTAGATCGACCACGACAACTGATAGGCAGCGGCCGAGAAGAGCTGCACGAGGAACGGCGTCGTCTTGAAGCCGGCGAAGCTCAACTGGCCGGCCGGAAACGGCACCTTCACGCAGACGCCGATGCTAAAGACCGTGAGCGCGGCGAGCAGCGCAAAGGCCAGCCAGCGCTGCGCCTTGTGTATCAGGTCATAGCCGAACACCGCGAGCGCGACGGCGATCACGGTGAAGACGATATAGCTCAGATGGGGCTCGGTGCCGAGCAACTGATGGGCGGTTTGCCCCGCCATGAGCTGGTTGAACGAGTTGTAGCCCACGTAGGTGACGAGCGCGACCACCCAGACGAGCAGCGCGCCCATATAGCCGAACTGCGGCCGCGACTGGATCATCTGCGGCAAGCCCAATTGCGGCCCCTGGCTCGAATGGAACGCCATGAAGAACGTGCCCAGCACGTTGCCGAGCACCACCGCAATCGCGCTCCATAGCAGATTGCCGCCCATGCTGACGCCGATCGCGCCGGCGGCGATCGTGGCCAGATTCGCGTCGCCCGTAAACCAGACGGGCCACAGGTGCCAGGCTTTGCCCTTTCGTTCGGCAAGCGGCACGTAATCGATCGAGCGCGACTCGATCCGGGATTTAGCGCGCACAGGCTCGTTGGCAAGCGCGTCGGCAATGGCCTCGTGTGACATGTCTCCTCCAGATGCGGGGTGGCGGCGCGCGGGTGCGCCAGACCACCTGCGACGCCGGACCGGTGCAGGAATACCCCGCTTCGACCGCGGCGAAGTTAGCTTAAGGTTAACGATGAACTATCAGTTAACAATGCTACGCAACTTCGAAGCAGACGGCTCACTATCGCATCCTCCTATTGACTCATCCCGGAAAATCACGTCGCCTTGAGCCAGAACAAGCGGGCGGGGTGATCGAACACAAGAATAGCCAATATGCATCGATCTACCCCACTAAATTCATGCTAGTCAAGGGATAACCCCGATCCCCCTCGGCCCATAGTTCGCCTATATTCTCGTTAACCTTTGGTTTTATAGTAACTATCAGTTAATCTTTCTGAGTGGCGGACCCCTATGACCTACCTTCCCATCGAATTCCACAAGCAATCCGAACTGCCGAAGCTCCCGGCCGACTTCTGCTCGAACCCGAATCTCGCCTGGACCATCCCCGCGAGCTACTACACCGCCGAGTCGGTCTACAAGGTCGAAGAAAAGAAGATCTTCGAAAACGCGTGGATCTGCGTCGGGCACCGTAGCGAGCTCGCCGAAGCGAACGCTTACATCACTCGCGAAATCATTGGGGAAAGCATCCTGGTCGTGCGCGGCAAGGACAAGGTGCTGCGCGCGTTCTACAACGTCTGCCCGCACCGCGGCCACCAGTTGCTGGAAGGCAACGGCAAGGCGAAGAACGTGATCACCTGCCCGTATCACGCCTGGGCGTTCAAGCTCGACGGCGCACTGGCGCACGCCAACAACTGCGACCACGTGGAAGCATTCGACAAGGAAAACTCGTCGCTCGTCCCGGTGCGCGTGGAGGAGTATGCGGGCTTCGTGTTCATCAACCTGAATCCGGACGCCGGCAACGTTGAATCGCAACTGCCCGGCCTCGAAGCGAGCATGCGCGAAGCCTGCCCCGTCATCGACGACCTCAAGCTCGCCGCGCGCTTCGTCACCGAAACGCCGGCCAACTGGAAGTCGATTGTCGACAACTACCTCGAGTGCTATCACTGCGGTCCCGCGCACCCCGGCTTCTCCGACTCGGTGCGGGTCGACAAATACACGCATACGCTGCACGGCAACTGGACGGTCCAGTTCGGTCATGCGCAGTCGTCGGAGCGCTCGTTCAAGCTCGATCCTTCGATCACGGACCCGTCGTTCCACGGCTACTGGGCCTGGCCCTGCACGATGTTCAACGTGCCGCCCGGCAGCAACTTCATGACCGTGATCTACGAGTTCCCCGTGAACGCCGAAGTCACGCTACAGCACTACGACATCTACTTCCTCAACGAAGAGCCCACCGAAGAGCAGCAGAAGCTGATCGAGTGGTATCGCACCGTGTTCCGTCCGGAAGATCTGCGTCTCGTGGAAAGCGTGCAAAAGGGCCTCAAGTCGCGCGGCTATCGCGGCCAGGGCCGCATCATGGTCGACCCGCAGCGCAGCGGCATCAGCGAGCACGGCATCGCCCATTTCCACAACCTGATCGCGCAGTACTACCAGGACTGAAGCACGCTGACCCAAGGCCTGTTCACATCAGGGAGAACGACTGCATGACTTCGCTGCAACAACCCGGCCTGCTGCGCCAGCAGGCCTATATCGACGGGCAGTGGCGCGACGCCGAAGACGGCGCCACGCTCGACGTCCACAACCCCTCCACCGGCGAATGGCTCGCCCGCGTGCCGAACATGGGCGCCGGCGAGGCGCGCGCCGCCATCGAGGCAGCGCACCGCGCCTTCCCGGCCTGGCGCGCGCTCACGGCGAAGGAGCGCGCACGGCTTCTGCGCACCTGGTTCGACCTCGTAATGGGCAACCAGACCGAACTGGCCACGCTGATGACCCGCGAGCAAGGCAAGCCGCTCGCCGAAGCGAAGGGCGAGATCGCCTACGCCGCGTCCTTCATCGAATGGTTCGCCGAACAGGCCAAGCGCATTGACGGCGACGTGATCCCCAGCCCGAACCCCGATCAGCGTCTCGTCGTGACGCGCGAGCCGGTGGGCGTCTGCGCGGCCATCACGCCGTGGAATTTCCCGGCCGCCATGATCACCCGCAAGGCGGCGCCCGCGCTCGCCGCGGGCTGCACCATCGTCATCAAGCCGGCCAACGAAACGCCGCTCTCCGCGTTCGCGCTCGCCGCCCTCGCGGAACAGGCCGGCATTCCGCCGGGCGTGATCAACGTCGTGACCGGCAAGTCGCGCGAGATCGGCCTAGAAATGACGAGCAGCCCGCTCGTCAAGAAGCTCACGTTTACGGGCTCGACGGAAGTGGGGCGCCTGCTCATGCGCCAGTGCTCGGATACGGTCAAGAAGGTCTCGCTCGAACTCGGCGGCAACGCGCCCTTCATCGTCTTCGACGACGCGGACCTCGACGCCGCCATCGACGGCGCCCTGCTCTCGAAGTATCGCAACGCGGGCCAGACTTGCGTCTGCGCCAACCGCTTCTTCGTGCACGACAGCGTGTACGACGAGTTCTGCCGGCGGCTGGCTTCGCGCGTGGAAGCGTTCAACGTGGGCGACGGCTTTGCCGAAGGCGTGAACGTAGGACCACTGATCAACGAAGCGGCACGCGAGAAGGTTGACGGTCTCGTGCGCGACGCCGTGGCGCAAGGCGCGCGCGTGCTCGCGGGCGGGTCGGCGCATGCGCGCGGCGGCAACTTCTACGCACCCACCGTGCTCGCCGACGCGAAGCCCGGGATGGCCGTGCTCAGCGAAGAGATCTTCGGACCGGTCGCGCCCATCGTGCGCTTCTCGGACGACGCCGAAGTGGTCAGGCTTGCGAACGATTCGATCTACGGTCTCGCCGCCTATTTCTACAGCCGCGATATCGGCCGCATCTGGCGCGTCGCCGAGCAGCTCGAATACGGCATCGTCGGCATCAACACGGGCCTGATCTCGAACGAGGTGGCGCCGTTCGGCGGCGTCAAGCAGTCGGGCGTCGGGCGCGAAGGCTCGAAGTACGGCATCGAAGACTATCTGTCGATCAAGTACCTCTGCATGGCCGGCGTGGCGAGCTGAGTGACCCACTGAGCCGCCAGCGGATGCGGCCCGCGCCGCATCCGCGCTTCAGGAATCCAGAACAACCATTACCGGGGCATCTGTCGCGCACCTCATGTGGCATGCGTGCGCCGCCCGGCCCGCGGTCAAGGAAAGCATCATGAACGCCCGCGAATCGATCACCGTCGAAGTCGTCGCCATCGAGCCGCTCACGCCGCTCATCAAGCGCTTCACGCTTGCGCTGCCGGACGGCGCGCCCCTGCCGCCGTTTACCGGCGGCGCCCACGTGCTCGTCTCGATGCAAGACGGCGCCACGTGGCATCACAACGCCTACTCGCTCCTCAGCTCGCCGCACGATACGCGCCGCTACCAGATCGCCGTGCGCCGCGAAGAGGCGTCGCGCGGCGGCTCCGCATTCATGCACGACAAGGTCGAGGTGGGCAGCCGGCTGGCGATCGGTTCGCCCGCCAATCTGTTCGAACTCGCACCTAACGCGCGCCATCATGTGTTCATTGCAGGCGGCATCGGCATCACACCGTTCCTCGCACAACTGGCCGAGCATGCCCCCGGCGCGCACGAGCTGGAGCTGCACTACGCCTACCGCAGCCCCGAGCACGGCGCATTCGTGGACGAACTCAGGCAAGGCCCGCATGCGGCCAACGTGCATTGCTACGCGGACAGCGAGGGCCAGCGCCTCGACCTGCTCAAGCTGTTCAAGAGTCTGCCGTCCGACGCGCACGTCTATGTGTGCGGCCCGCAAGGCCTGAACGACGCGGTCTACGCGAACGCCGCCCTGCTCGGCTGGCCGAAGGCGCAGCTCCATTCGGAACAGTTCGCGGCCACGGACACGGCCGGCAAGGCCTTCACCGTGGTGCTCGCGAAGTCGGGCCTCGAATTGACGGTCGGCGAAGACGAAACCATCCTCAAGGCCATCGAACGCGCCGGGGTGACGGTCGAGTCGCTGTGCCGCGAGGGCGTATGCGGCACCTGCGAGGTCGCGATCCTCGAAGGCGAAGCCGATCACCGCGACCAGTATCTCGACGACGACGAAAAGGCCGCGCAGAAGACGATCCTGCTGTGCGTTTCGCGCTCGCGCACGCCGCGGCTCGTGATCGACCTCTAGGGCGGCGGGGTCGCCGATCCGTTAAACTACGGCGAGTCGCGTTCGGACCCTGTCCGAGCTGTGCGGTTCGTCCATCATCGGCGGCTCATCGGCAACTCATCGGCGGCATACGTCCGGCCCGATCGGCGGCCAGGCGCGTAGGCCGCCGTTTCTGCTTTTTTCGCTCGACCGCGCGATCCGTCATAAAGGGAATTGGATGTCCGAGGAAACGTTCGCGTTCCGTCTCAAGGTACTGCTCGAGCACAAGAAGTTGAGTCTGCAGCAGGTGGCCGACGCCGTCGGCATTTCGCGTCCCGCGGTCCACAAATGGACGCGCGGGGGAGAGATCGACTATTCGAACCT
Organism: Paraburkholderia sp. AV2; assembly: GCF_054968425.1. Classification (NCBI taxonomy): domain Bacteria; kingdom Pseudomonadati; phylum Pseudomonadota; class Betaproteobacteria; order Burkholderiales; family Burkholderiaceae; genus Paraburkholderia; species Paraburkholderia sp. AV2. Next base: position 1,025 of record NZ_JBANLK010000053.1, on the reverse strand, counting down.
GCGCCGCCTTGCCGCGTTCCTCGACGTGAACTGGGTCTGGCTGCGCTACGGCGACGACGCCGTGACCGATCTTGGCCTGGGCGGCAAGACCGAGCTTCCGATGACCGACCTGCGCCGGCGCCATACGGCCGAAATCGTGTCGAACGAAGCGCGCATGAAGCAGGCGCAGGAAGCGGCGGGCATCGTGACATGGGAATGGAATCTTGTTACCGACGAGCTGATCTATTCGAGCAACTGCTCAAGGCTCTACGGACGCGAGATCCGCACCAACGACGAGTTCTGGGAGATCCTGCATCCGGAAGACGCGCTCTGGCTCAATGCGGAAGCGCTGAAGGAAGTCGTGGAGAGCCATACCCCGCGCACGTGGGACTTCCGCATCATCTGGCCGGACGGCCAGATCCGCTGGATCGAATCGCGTCTGGCCACCCTGTTCGACGACGCCGGGCGTCCCGTGCGCGTAGTGGGGACGACCATCGACATCAGCACGCGCAAGGAAGCGGAATGCGCGCTGGAGCGGCGCGTGCTGCTGCTGAACGACGCCGAGCGCATGGCGGGATTCGGCGCCTGGCGCTGGCTGCGCAACCAGGACGAACTGCTGGTCTCGGACGAATGGTGCCGCCTGTTCGGCATCGCGCCCGCGGCGGGGCCGCGTCATTATGCAGATCTTACGAAGCATATTCATCCCGATGATCGCGCCGCGCGCAATGCGGCTGTGGATGAGGCGATTGCCGGTCGTACCGATTACCGTGTGCTCTATCGCGCTTCGCTGCCGGACGATACCTGGCGGCTCGTGGTCGAACAAGGGCAGGCGCGTGTCTCGCCGCATGGGGATGATCTTTGGCTTACTGCGCTTTGTCGGGCGGCGCAGCCGGCAGATATGGCGGCTGTTGTGCAGCCTGTTGTGGATGACCCAACTGCTATTGTTGCCGTGCGGCCTTGATGTTTGGTTCGCAGTTCTTGTGCTGTTTTGGCGTTTCCTTGTGTTCGTGGTGGTTTGCCAGGGTTGCCCCTGTGCGGGGCGGCAC
>NZ_JBANLK010000052.1:0-41116 GCF_054968425.1 Paraburkholderia sp. AV2 | reverse complement strand
CCACCACCGCGAAGGTGGCGCCTCTCTGTTGGCGTTGTGCACCGTGGCCCGGCCGTCGCCGGGCACTTCCCCGCTCATCACGCCTTACCCGTTGCAACGCCGAGCCGTCAGGGACACACGAGCGGGGCCAGATTGAGCACTCCCCGCGCCCCAGTGGGACGAAGCATTGCTGGGCCGGATCGCACGCATGATGTGCGGTTCAAGATGCCAGTCTCCGGGTGTCGCTGATCCAATGATGGGCGAGGCCGGTACCACTCGACAAGCCCGGGATTGGTTACCCGGCGTCCTTGCACGATCTCCGGCGGTTCTGCGCTGTCGGGCGGTCGGGGCTGGATGGTTGAGTGGCAGAACTTGACCTGGGCTTCGGGTTCGCTAGGATGGTGCTGCGGGGCCGAAGTTTGGGTGCGTAGTTTCGTCGCTGTCACTACTCAATCCAGTTCCCGATGCTTCCAACATCGCGGAACCGCAGCCCCACGGTAGCAGACCACGGCCCCCTGTCAAACAGGGGGCCTTGCTTTTTCTTTGCCGACTGCTTGGATGGCTGGACCACCACCGGAGCCAGCCATGCCGACCACCGACGCGCCCAGCGGTACCACCTTCCCGGATCTTCTGGACCTATGGTTTCGGGCCTACATTGCCGCCTTGCACCGGGTCGAGCCAATCTCGGCCGGAATGATCGCGGACCAGGCGGTACGGGTCGCCATCGAGCGATGGGGGTTGACGGTCAATCAGTAACGCACGCGCCGTAAAACCAGCCCACCGACCAGCCCGCCACGGGCGGCCCCGGAACGGGGCCGGGTTGTGGAATCGCGCGGACCTGCCATCCTGGAGAGGTAGCCACGCCGATCAGCAGGCCCGAAACATGCCCCGCAGCGCAAAACCCACGCCGTTCTCATTGTTGGACGGGTTTGAACCGTCCAACAATGAGGTGAAATCGGGAAGGAAGCTTCCCGGTTTCACAGGTCGTAGCGTCAGCGAAGACCGCGCGCGTGGTTGCGGGAGCAAACACGCGCCGGATCGATGCGAGAGCAGCGATCCGAGCACAGACGGCGAGAGCCGGCTGTGCGGTCCCCGGATTGACGCCCAAGCGACCATCTGGGGACACTCGATCACGCACGTTCTGCGTGATCGAGAAGCCAGCGCACGACAAGCTGCAGAACGCGATACGAAGCCCTGGACCCTGCACGCCGACCAGCAGACGCGCAACATACTGCGCGACGAGGAACAGCGCAAGGTCTCATCGACCACCGCAGCGAAGTATCGCCGCGAATACGAACGGCTGCGCGCCGAAGGCATCACCGCACTGGACAGAGCGCGGACACGACAGCACTACGACCTGCTGCGGACCGCGTCGCACTACTGCATGGAAACCGACGTGCGCGCGCTCCGGGCTGCATCGGAGCGCGCGCGCCGCGCCGGCCACCTGGAACAGGCGCAACGCCTGACGCTGGAAGCCTGGAAACTGGCGGTGGAGATGGACGTACAGTTTCGCCAGCCGGACCGGAAAACGTGGAAGGACAAGGCGGACGCCATGCGAAAAGCCGGGGATCCGATCGTGTCGAAGTCGAAGCGCGACACGATCGCCCCGGCCCCGTCGCTGGCGGTCGCGGCCCTGCTGACGGCAGGGCATCACGGCGTGAAGGTTGCTGAGCGCCACGCCGAGCGGGTCGCCGTGCTGGCGCTGTTCGGCGTCCGGCCCGCCGAACTGAAGCGCGGCATCGAACTGTCCCTGGCGGCCGATCCGCAGAGCGGCCGCCCGTTCCTCGCCGCGCGGGTCAAGGGCGTGAAGGTCAACGCCGAACGCGGCCAAGCCTGGCGCACGCTGGTGGTACCGGTCGATAACACCGCCGCAAACGGGCTTGCGGCGGTCGTTCGTGAGCGCGGCGGCAAGGCTATGGTGTCGATGACCGACGCCGATCACCGGAGCCTGAACCGCGCGCTGAAGCCCTCGGGCCTGTCGATCTACTCGTTTCGCCACGCGGTCGCCAGCGAACTGAAACGGGAAGCCATCCGCAAGCCGGAGACGGCAGCCGGAGCGGCAACGTTCATGGGGCACACGAGCACGCGCAGCCTCATGAGTTACGGGCGCGCTGCGCACGCCCGTGGCGGTCGCCGCTTCGGGGCGCGGGCGGAGCGCGCGGTGCGGAGCGTGCCCGTTACGTTCCAGCAGAAGGCCGACGTGCGCGAGGCTGCCCGCGCGACGGCCGCCCAGGCGACCGCCCCGCGGGTTCCAAACCTCGGAGCGCTAGCGCGCCGGCTCCCAACGCCCGGGCTGACGCCACCACGCGGGCCAAAACTGCCCTGGAAGCGGTAGACCCCGCCCGGACGGGGCAGCGGGTCAAGGAGCGCGCAGCGACCCCGCAGGGGCCTGTCCTTGACGCGCTGAACCGGCCCCGCACGCTCGGACATGGGTGGGCAGAGCCAGAGCGCTGCCCACCCATGCCGACCGGCGGCGGGTCAGGTTCATCACTGCACGCGCCAGCCGTTGTTCGTTTTTGCCATCATCGCTTCATCGTTCACGGATGCGGTCATCCCCGGCAACTTCGGGAACTTGTCGCGCTCGACCCAGGACGGTACGTCGTCGATCTTCCAGGTGAACTTCACATCGGACATGCCGGCGTTGTCCTTGTTCGGGACCGTGAACTCGGTCACCTCATCGACGGTCTTCGTCCCGACGCAGAAGCCCTTCTGCGGGTCCCATGCGCCAGCGGATCGCCCTTTGTCCGTGAGGTTGATGGTGAACGCCGAGACGTTCATGAAGCCTTGCTGGACCAGTCCGAGTTGTACGGTCGCAATGCCCTCACGGTTCAGCCCGTCCAGGATGCCGACCTGTTCTTTCGTCATGCCCTCCGACGGGATCTGGATCGGCCACTGCACCGCCGCGCTGTTCTCGATGTTCCAGCAGACCGTCTGTGGTTTGTCCTTGAAGAACTGCGCCAGTCCGTCTTTCAGGTCCCCTTTCGACGGCCCGCTGCTGCATCCGGCGAGCACTGCGGCAGCGGCGGCCAGCGTCCCGAGCATCAAAATTCGTTTTTTGTTGTTCATGGCAACACCTTGTTTGTTATACGGCTTGTTGGTCTTGATGAGCGGGACCGCTCACTGGCCGTTCAGTGCGCGTTCCACTTGTACCGACAAGGAACTGGCCATAGGCTGGGTCAGGCCACCGCCGAGCCAATGCTCGACGCCCCGCGCCTGCACTACGACCTGCCACGACCGGGCCGCGATGCCCTTCCCGACACCGCCGGTGCTGCTGACGCCCGTGTAAGTGCCGCCCGAGCCGATCCCGGAATAAACCACGGTCTCACCGGCAGCAGGGGCCGTGATATAGATGCGTTCGAGGTCCGCGCGCGCCAGGGCAGTGCCGTTGTCCAGCGTGATCCCCGCCGGGCCTGCCGTGAACTGCGTCAGGCGTCGGCCGCGATTCGCCCCTTTCAGTTTCATGCTGCGCAGCGAGACGCAAAGCAACGCGGTACCGCCGACCAGCACCACGGCCAGCACGACGTTCGCGCTCGCCAGGCCGATGAACAGACCGGCCAAGATGACGGCCGCGATGGCCAACTGGATCTTTTCCCATGCCCCGTTGAGCGGCAACGGCCGCACCGTGAACCGTTTCGCTCCATTGTCGATCTGCTCGACGTCATACAAAGCCTGCGCCATCTTCACGATCTCCCAGATGTAAAACCACGTTGAAAGTTTCACTATAAATCAATAGTTGCAAGTTGGATCATTCAATAGGGACGGAAAGACAACAACACTTCGTGTCATCGAATGATGTGGGGTGTCATGGTGGAAGATCAGGCCAAGCAGCGAGACCGGGAACTGGCGCGGCAGGTCGGCGCACGTCTGGCCGCTCGACGGAAGGCCCTGCGCCTCACCCAAGACCAACTGGCCGAACGGCTTGGGATCGAAAAGGAAAGCGTGTCCCGGCTAGAAACCGGGTTCGTGTCGCCATCGCTGGGGCGACTGTCCACGTTGGCGGAAGCCCTGGACGTGTCGTTGCTGGACCTGCTGCGCGACGTGTCCGACCGACCGCAGGACCAGGCCGCCAGTCTGACCGCCGCCATCGCGCGCCTGCCGGTTCGGCAGCGGGCGCTGGTGGTACGGACCGCTACCGAACTGGCGGCGATCCTCCAGGACGGCGCAGAATAGCCGATGCACCACTGCCGTCAGGCCGGGATTTGACGGCAGCCCCTGGCGTTGCAGGTTGAAAGCATCACCTACCGCCAGAGCCTGCCATGCCGACCGGGAATCCCTTCCTCCAGAGACGCAGCCCTGCGGGCTGTTTCGCCTCGCCATCCAACTGCGGGTAAGGTGCTCACTTCGTTTGACGTCTAGACGTCAAAATGCTACGCTCCTCGGCCATACACCGCACACCACCAAAATCTCATGTCGTTGGCACCAGGCGTAATCCGTGATTCCATCGTTGACTACCTCGCAATGGTCGGGGGGGACGCATCAACAAGCGAGATTATTGCGGCGGTAACCAGAACGGTTGGAACCGTGCCGACCTCATCGGTCAGGTCATACCTCAGCCTCAATACGCCCGAGACGTTTGAGCGTGTAGGTCGTGGACGTTACCGCTTGCAGAGCTCAACACTCCTTGAACACCACACCAAAGCCGAAGGGAAGGCCCTGACCATCGGTAAGGCGAAGCTCTACCAGGACGACTGCTTTGACTGGCTCGCAAGCCAAAAACCCCGGTCCATTCAGGCGGTCGTAACAGACCCCCCCTATGGCTTGGTTGAATACACGGCCAAAGAAACTGCAAAACTACGAGCCGGCAACAAGGGGGGAATCTGGCGTATTCCTCCGTCGTTTGATGGCCACCAGCGCGCGCCTCTCCCCCGCTTCACGGTATTGAACGAAGCAGACAGGCAAGCGCTTCACGCCTTCTTCAAGCGTTTTGGCACCCTGATCGCAAAGGTCGTGGTGCCTGGGGCCAATGTCGTCATCGCGTCGAACCCGTTGCTCGCCCACATTGTGGCCGAAGCGATGGGGCAGGCCGGGCTGGAGCTACGCGGCTACATCGCCCGCCAAGTGATGACCATGCGAGGCGGCGATCGCCCCAAGAACGCGCACGTCGAGTTCGACAGCGTCTCTGTCATGCCCCGGTCGCAATGGGAGCCTTGGGTGGTACTGCGCGCGCCCCTTGACGGCCGCGTCCAGGACAATCTCCGCCAATGGGGGACAGGAGGATTCCGCCGCCCGACAGCAGAACGGCCTTTTGGTGACTTGATAAAGTCACATCCAACGCCTGCCAGCGAGAAAAAAATCGCGCCGCACCCTTCACTGAAACCGCAAGCGTTCATGCGCCAGGTGGTCCGCGCAGTGCTGCCGCTCGGTGAGGGCACTGTTCTGGATCCATTTATGGGGGCCGGATCAACGCTGGCTGCCGCCAACGCGGTCGGCTACGACAGTTGCGGTGTCGAACTGGATCAACAGTTCTTCGACCTAGCGACCGAAGCTGTACCGAAACTCGCAGCACTTCCCGCAAAGAACGCGCAGCCGGACCTGTTCTAGCCGTCTACTGCGCTACTTTGTAGACCCACCCGGCCCGCAACTTCTGGACACCGTGCTTGTCCAGTGTCGCGGTTCTGGTGCCCAATGCCCCGCGCGAGTTGCTACGGAAATCAGACTCGACCACCTGGGCCAGATAGACCTCTGTGAAACGCATCGGCCGCCGCTCAGACGCAGGCTCGGTGGTGGAATCCACCTCGTAGACAAACACACACATCCACTGCGCGCGTGCACCGTGGGTATCTACGGCCCCTCCCGCCTTCCGCGTGCTCTTGATCTCAACCCCCTCAGTGCCCGACGCAACTGCATCGTTTGCGTAGCGCGCCCGGAGGATCAAATCTGGATGTCCGTTGAAATGCTTGTTTTCGACCAGGGAACGTGAAAACTTCGCCAAGGATGCGGTGATCATGTCGGAGATCAAACCCGACATCGCCGCCGGTCGCATCATGTCGTCCAACCGATGCAGCCCCTTTGCGGACAGCAGCGTGTTCACATCGTAGAAAAAATCATAGATGTCCTGCATCGCGTGCTCAAAGTCGCTGATTCGAAGCGAGAACGGCAGATCAGGATTGGGGTTGAAGGCGTCCCTGTCGATTTCTGCTTTTGTAGTCAAAAACGGTCTCCGGTAGGCCGAAAGGCTGGAATCCGCGATGTTACACGTTTCGGCCCCTGAAACCGTGGTAACCTCCGCCTCAGCCTTATCGTGAGGTGGTACCGCTGGCGCATCTCCAACCTGCGACACGATTTACCATCCGATATAAAAGCGAGCTGGATCAAGGATTTACGATCGCACCCTGCGTATCCCTGATTCGCCACCAGCATCAAAGAAACCCCTGATTTTCCTCGTGAAATCAGGGGTTTTCCCATTCTGGCGGGTGAAAAACGTCTCCAGGACGCGTCTCCACCGTGAGTTCGCCACCATGCCTTTACACCTGCCGTCGCGGCTGCGCCGCACGTCCTACGGTGTCTTCCATTTCCGCATCGTCCTGCTGCCTCACCTCGCCGCCATCGCTGGCAAAAAGGAAGTCTGGCGGTCGCTGCGCACGCTTACCAGACAAGCGCCTCAGCCGCCGGAACCCGCCTCGTTCACATCTCAGTCCGGCTTGCTTCGCACTTCGAACGACCTAGTCGACCAGCAACGCCGCACGCATCAGAATCGATGCACACCACCGTCCGTCAACGTTCGATACGCTCCCGCGTCATGCGCAAAAGCCCCGCCATCGCAGATGTCGCGGTAGCCCCATCACGCCGCGCAATGGCTTCGAACACGGTCGTGTGCTCAGGCAGCGCCGCATTAAACACATCGGCGCGTTTTGCGTTCACGCGCAACTGGCCTTCCAGCGTGCGCGCAATCAACGCGCCGAGCGGCACCAGCAGTTCGTTGCGGCACGCCGCCAGCACCGCGAGATGAAACCGCAGATCGGCACGCACCCACTCGTCCATGTTGCGCGCGCTCGCCATCGCAGCATGCGCATCGCCGATCGCGGCCAGCGTATCCGCCTCGTGCGCGCTCGCGGCAAGCCCCGCCGCGTAAGGCTCGATCATCTCGCGCATCTCCTGCAGCTTGAGCGCGAACGCGAGCGGCGGCGCAACGCGCGCGTACCAGTCGAGCACGTCCGCATCGAGGAGGTTCCAGGCATCGCGCGTGCGCACCCGCGTACCGACGCGTGGGCGCGATTCCACGAACCCCTTCGAGGTGAGCGTGCGCAGCGCCTCGCGCAGCACGGTACGGCTGACGTCGAAGGTCTCCATGAGTTCGGCTTCGCGCGGCAGCACCTCACCCGGCACGTAATCGCCGCGCAGGATCGCACTGCCGAGTTCGAAAGCCACCGTGCCATGCAGGTCGCGCTGAATCGCCGTTCTCCAGATAGTGGGAAGCCCTCGTAAATAATACTATTAATAGCACTAAAAGGCGATTTATCCATTAGCATGTGCTCCTCAGGACGTGCCGCTCCGCGCGCCGCCACCCTATTCCGGAGACCCCGCCATGAAAATCACCAGGCTCGAAACCTTCGTCGTCCCGCCCCGCTGGCTCTTTCTCAAGATCGAGACGGATGAAGGCATCGTCGGCTGGGGCGAACCCATCGTCGAAGGCCGCGCGCATACGGTCGAAGCCGCCGTGCATGAGCTCGCCGACTATCTGATCGGCAAGGATCCGCTGCTCATCGAAGACCACTGGCAGGTCATGTACCGCGCCGGCTTCTATCGCGGCGGCCCGATTTCGATGAGCGCCATCGCGGGCGTCGATCAGGCGTTATGGGACATCAAGGGCAAGCATCATGGCGTGCCCGTGCACGCGCTGCTGGGCGGCCAGGTGCGCGACAAGATCAAGGTCTACTCGTGGATCGGCGGCGACCGTCCGAGCGACGTCGCGAACAACGCGCGCGCCGTGGTCGAGCGCGGCTTCAAGGCGATCAAGATGAACGGCTCGGAGGAGCTGCAGATCATCGACACCTTCGACAAGGTTCAAGGCGTCATCGACAATGTCGCGGCCGTGCGCGAGGCCGTGGGCCCGAACGTGGGCATTGGCGTGGACTTCCATGGCCGCGTGCACAAGCCGATGGCCAAGGTGCTCGCGAAGGAACTCGATCCGTACAAGCTGATGTTCATCGAAGAGCCCGTGCTTTCGGAGAACGTGGAGGCGCTGCGCGACATCGTCAACCAGACGAGCACGCCCATCGCGCTCGGCGAGCGGCTCTACTCGCGCTGGGATTTCAAGCACATTCTCGCGGGCGGTTACGTGGATATCATCCAGCCGGACGCCTCGCATGCCGGCGGCATCACCGAATGCCGCAAGATCGCCGCGATGGCCGAGGCCTACGATGTCGCGCTCGCGCTGCACTGCCCGCTCGGCCCGATCGCACTCGCCACCTGTCTGCAGATCGACGCCGTGAGCTACAACGCGTTCATCCAGGAGCAGAGCCTCGGCATCCACTACAACAAGGGCAACGATCTGCTCGACTACATCCGCAATCCCGAGGTCTTCGAGTACGAAGACGGCTTCGTGTCGATTCCGCAAGGACCGGGCCTCGGCATCGAGGTGAACGAGGAGAAGGTGCGCGAGATGGCAAAGACCGGCCACCGCTGGCGCAATCCTGTGTGGCGCCACGCAGACGGCAGCGTCGCCGAGTGGTAAGCGTCGGATCATTGTGGGAACGCAGTCGCTACCCGGGGCTCGCGTGCCGCACTATGCACGTTACGTGACGCAACTCACGCGGCGCGTTTCACCGCCGTAACGTTTGAGGCCGCATCGAACACGATTCGCCGCATGACGCCCCCGGGCGCATGCGGCGAATGTCGTTTACGCACATAAGCAGAACGCGGCCAGGGCCATGCAAACGCCCGCCACACAAGGCCCGCTACCCCTGCGTGCCACACCGCGCCGCATCGCGCGACAGGTCCGCCGCACGACTGGCCTGCTCCTTGCTGAATCTCCTGCGAGACCCACTACAAATCGCAGGGATACCCATGGAAGCGATGCTCCCCGACTATCTGATTCGCGAACAGGCCGCCGTCGGCGCGCTGGTCGCCTTCGGGATCCTGCGCGTGATCGCGGCGGCCATGGCCTGCACGCGCGGCTGGCGCATCCTCTCGGTCGAGCACGCCTTCATCGGCTTCGCGGTACTGTGGTGCGCACCGCAACTCTTCGACCTGCTCGCGCATCCGTCTTCGGAGCTCGCTCTCGCCGGGCTCGAAGGCAAGGCTATCGGCTGCGCCATCGCCCTCTTCTTCGCGCCCATCCTCAGCCACCGGCTCGGCTACGAGTGAGGCCGCGGCGCACCGGGTCTGCCGGCACGCGTATCAGCCCTGCAACACATAGCCCGGCACGCTGCGCGCCAGCACGGCCGCGGCCACGAGCACGCCGATCATGACGATCGCTTCCAGGTGGATCACGTTCACGAAGCGGTGCGCGGCGGCAGTCGATGCCGAGCGGCGCAACTCCGGCATGGCGACGATCCGGTTGTAGCCGCCCAGCACGAGCGCGAGTGTCACGAGGCTCAGCTTGAGCAGCAGCACGTGGCCCCACGAGCTTCCGGTGAGCGCGGCAAACGAACCGCCCGTGCCGCGCAGGGCGTTGAACACGCCCGTCGCCAACACGATCCCGACAGCGAAGAGCGCCACGTTCGACACCTGCGCCGACGTGCGGATCAACATGCCGCGCGCCGTCGAGGCGCCGAGCGCCGGCAGCACCGCGAGTCCACCGGCCATGACCACGCCGCTCCACGCGCTTGCGCTCAACACGTGCAACGTGTGCAAGCCGAGCGCGGCCGAGGCAAAGCCGGCGTCGGCGGCATGGCCAAGCGCGGCGCGGCCACCCGCGATCACGATGAGCACAATCCATAGCACGCCGTCGCGCAGGGCACCGCCCGCAGCGAACACGGTCACGAAGAGCAGCAGAGCGCCGCCGAACGCAACGCTCCACGCCTGCCCCACGTGCGTCTGCGTGAGCACCGTCGAGACCACGCCGAAGGCCGAAGGCAACGGTTCGCCGCTGATCGACGCGCTTTCGTAAAGCAGCCACATGAGAAGCGCGATCACGAGCACGAGAGCCGACACGCGCTGCGAGCGTTGCGCGCGCAGCCATGCCGCGCGGGCGGGCGAGACGGGACTGCTGCCGTCCTTGCCGAGCCACGCGCCATAGAGCGCCGAGCCGAGCGCGAACGCATACGAGACGTTGACGAGGGCGGCCATCGCGACCTGCCCGATCCAGAGCCAGTCAGCTTTCATCGGACCCGCTCCTCCCGGCGCACCGCGCAGGAAGCGGGCAAGGAAACGATGGCCTTGCGGGCATGCCGCATCGAAAAGGAAAGAGCAATTAGAGTCATCGAGAGCAGTGGCAGGGAAACAACATGAAAACAAAACTGCGCGAAACCGTCAGGCCGTGGCGTGACCCTCTCGCAGGCGCTATCCGAGAGGCGGGCCTCATTCGATAGATACCGCGCCAATCGGTTCAATCGGGGACGAGACCTCGGCATGCAGCGACGGTCGCGAGAAGGCGAACCTGACCGCCAGCGACAGGTCCCCTCAAGCGCAGTGTGAACAAACCCGCACCACGGATCGGTCATTGGGTGCAGAATGATACCGACGAAAGCGTGTCGATTTGCCGCGAACACATCGGGAAGCCTCGTCGCAGGGCCGACTGGCGGGTGCGTCAAATAGTCGCTATCAGGTCGCAATGATAGAATCGCTGCGTCACCGCAGCGCGCACGGTCTTCTGTTTTTCATCGCGCGCAGCCTAAAACCCGGGCTCCTCGAAGCCTGGTTCAGGTTCACGATAAAAGATGGAGTTACGCGTGTCCCCAAGACGTATCCTCCGACCGCTCATTCCGCTCGTTGCGCCGCTGGGAGCCGTACTGCTCATCGGGACGACCGGCTTCCTGACCGCCGCGCACGCGCAGGCGACCCCGCAGCCCAAAGCCCCCGACACGATCGCAGCGCGCGTGCAGGGCTGCACTGCCTGCCACGGCACGCACGGCCAGGGCACCGACAACGACTACTTCCCCCGTCTCGCCGGCAAACCGGCCGAGTACCTGTACAACCAGTTGATGAACTTTCGCGAGGGGCGCCGCAAGTACCCTCCGATGAACTACCTCGTCACCTATCTCTCCGACGACTATCTGCACGAGATCGCCACGTACTTCTCGCAGCAGCGGCCGCCTTATCCGCCGCCCTCGCAGCCGACGATGGGAAGCAGCACGCTCGCGCGCGGACGTGACATCGTCCTGCACGGCGACCCGGCAAAGGAAGTCCCGGCCTGCGTGGCCTGCCACGGCGCGAAACTGACCGGGATGGAGCCGGCGATCCCCGGGCTCGTCGGCTTGCATGCGGACTACATCAGCGCGCAGATCGGCGCCTGGCGCTCGGGTTCGCGCCACGCCAAAACGCCGGACTGCATGCACGAGATCGCCACGCGACTCAGCGACGACGACGTGAACGCGGTCGCGGGCTGGCTCTCGACCCAGCCCGCTCCGCAGAATCCCGTGCCGGCACCGGCGAACTCGTTGAAAACGCCGCTTGCCTGCGGCAGCGAACCGCAATAAGGCGCCGGGGGAGACAGCCATATGAACCGCAAGTCCCTGTTCGCACTCTCCGCCGTGATCGCGGCCGCCGCCGCGGTGCTCGTGCCGGCGCTGTGGTCCGGCAGCCGCTATCTGCACGACGGCGCGGCCCTCGCGGCAACGCCCGCCGACCAGACCGGAGATGCCGATCTCATCAAGCGCGGCGAGTACCTGGCGCGCGCCGGCGACTGCGTCGCCTGCCACACGGTGCGCGGCGGCAAGCTCTTCGCGGGCGGCCTGCCGATGGCCACGCCGTTCGGCACGCTCTACACGCCCAACATCACGCCCGACGACCAGTACGGCATCGGCAAGTGGAGCGCCGACGACTTCTACCGCGCCATGCACACGGGCCGCTCGAAAGACGGCAGCCTGCTCTATCCGGCGTTCCCGTTCGCGAGCTACACGAAGGTCACGCGCGCCGATGCGGACGCGATCTACGCCTATCTGCGCTCGGTGGCGCCCGTGCACGTGGCAAGCCGCCCGCACGAGCTGAAGTTCCCGTTCAACAATCGCAACCTGCTGATCGGCTGGCGCACGCTGTTCTTCCATGAGGGCGAGTACAAGCCCGACCCGAGCCAATCGGTCGAATGGAACCGCGGCGCTTATCTGGTGGAAGGCCTCGGCCACTGCAGCATGTGCCACACCTCGATCAACGCGGTGGGCGGGCCGGTCAACTCGGCGGCCTTCGCGGGCGGCCTGATCCCGCTGCAGAACTGGTACGCGCCGTCGCTGACGTCGAGCGAAGGCGGCCTCGGCAACTGGGACATCACGGAGATCTCGAGCCTCCTGAAGACGGGCGTCTCGCAGCGCGGCGCCGTGTTCGGCCCGATGGCCGACGTGATCCACAACAGCCTGCAGTACCTCTCGGACGACGACATCAAGGCGATGGCCACGTACCTCAAGACCATCCCGCAGAAGAAGGAAGCGCCCGAGACGATGCAGATGGAGACGTCGGAGGCTTTCGGCGGCGAGCTGCAGCAGCAGGGCCAGAAGATCTATCACGACAATTGCGCAAAGTGTCACGCGGAGAATGGCCTCGGCATGCCGCCGAACTTCCCGCCGCTCGCGAACAACCAGTCGATCCAGATGATTTCGGCCGTGAACCCGATCCGCATGGTGCTCAATGGCGGCTATCCGCCGAGCACCGAGCGCAATCCGCGGCCCTACGGCATGCCGCCGTTTGCCCAGGCGCTATCGAACCAGGAAGTCGCGGCCGTCGTGACCTTCATCCGCATGTCCTGGGGCAACAAGGGCAAGCCGGTGTCGCCGCAACAGGTGGCCGATCTGCGCTCCGCGCCGCTCGACTAGGCGCCGCCTGCGGTCGCGCGCAAGCCGTTACTGCTATAGTTGCGTCTGCCTGAGGGGGCGCAGCCTGCTGAACATCGCAGGCTGCGCCCTTCGCTATTGGGATCCGGAAGGTTGCAGCAGGCTCGCGGGCCCGGCCCGCGGCGCGTCGCGCGCGGTGCCGGGGCAGGTAGAAGAAGAAGGAGTTGGTATGCACGCCGGTGAGCGTCTTAACAGCATTACTCACCTCGTGGGCGCAATGTTGTCGGTGGCGGGCCTCGTGTCGCTCGTGACGATAGGGGCGCTCCATCACGACGCGTACAAGGTCGTGAGCTTCAGCGTTTATGGCGCCATGCTTTGCGCCTTGTACACGATTTCAACGCTGTATCATGGCGTGCGCGGTCCGCGTCTGAAGGCATTTCTGCAGAAATGCGATCATTCCGCCATCTACCTGCTGATCGCGGGCAGCTATACTCCGTTCACGCTCGTGACGTTGCGCGGGCCGTGGGGCTGGTCGCTGTTCGGCGTGAGCTGGGGACTGGCCGTTCTGGGCATCGTGCAGGAACTCACGCTCGGCCGGCGCACGCGCCTCGTTTCGATGATCCTGTATGTGGTCATGGGCTGGCTCGCGGTAGTCGCGGTGCGCCCGTTGCTCGAAGCCTTGGCGGCTGCGGGCACGGCCTGGCTCCTGGCCGGCGGCATCATCTATAGCGTCGGCATTTATTTTTTCGTCAACGACGAACGCATCCGGCACGGACACGGTATCTGGCATCTGTTCGTACTGGCCGGGAGCGTCTGTCAATTCGTCAGCGTCGCGCGCTACGTCGCGTGACGCATCATTAGCGAAGCCATCGCATGGCCGCCGCAGTGTCCGCGGCCACACGATGCAACTTAACGCCAGCCGGCGGGTCTCGATAACCCGCCGTCCAGACGGCGCGCGCACTGGCGCACCGTTTTCGTAACGTGAAAAGGCCGGAGCCCCAAGGGCTCCTCGCAGCCGCGCGCAAGCGCGCCGCGCTGCGCCGTTCGCGCCATCGCAACAAGAAAGAGTGTTTATGTCCTTTGATTCTCTCGGCTTGTCCGAACCGCTAGTCCGCGCTGTCAACGAACTGGGCTATACGACGCCCACGCCCATCCAGCTGCAAGCCATCCCCGCCGTGCTGAACGGCGGCGACCTGCTTGCCGGCGCCCAGACGGGCACCGGCAAGACCGCCGGCTTCACGCTGCCGATCCTCCAGCGCCTCTCGGAAATGCCGCCTGCGGCAACGGCCAGGCGCGTGGTCCGCGCACTGATCCTCACGCCCACGCGCGAACTCGCCGCGCAGGTGGAAGAAAGCGTGCGTGCCTACGGCAAGTACCTGAAGCTGCGCTCCACGGTGATGTTCGGCGGCGTCGGCATCAATCCGCAGATCGACGCCTTGAAGCGCGGCGTGGACATCGTTGTCGCCACGCCGGGGCGCCTGCTCGATCACATGCAGCAGAAGACGATCGACCTCTCCCAGCTCGAAATCCTCGTGCTGGACGAAGCCGACCGCATGCTCGACATGGGCTTCATCCACGATATCAAGCGCGTGCTCGCCAAGCTGCCGCCGAAGCGCCAGAACCTGCTCTTCTCGGCCACCTTCGCCGACGAGATCAAGGCGCTCGCCGACAGCCTGCTCGATTCGCCCGCGCTCATCGAAGTCGCGCGGCGCAACACCACGGCGGAGACCGTGGCGCAGAAGGTTTATCCCGTCGATCGCGACCGCAAGCGCGAACTGCTCACGCACCTGATCCGCCAGCACAACTGGTTCCAGGTACTCGTGTTCACGCGCACGAAGCATGGTGCGAACCGTCTCGCCGAGCAGCTCACGAAGGACGATATCAGTGCGCTCGCGATTCACGGCAACAAGAGCCAGTCCGCACGCACGCGCGCGCTTGCCGAGTTCAAGGACGGCACGCTGCAGGTGCTGGTCGCAACCGACATCGCGGCGCGCGGCATCGACATCGACCAGTTGCCGCACGTCGTCAACTTCGACCTGCCGAACGTGCCCGAGGACTACGTGCACCGCATCGGCCGCACGGGACGCGCAGGAGCGACGGGCGAAGCCGTATCGCTCGTATGCGTCGACGAGCACCAGTTGCTCAAGGACATCGAGAAGCTCATCAAGCGCGCCGTCCCGCAGGAAGTGATTCCCGGCTTCGAGCCGGACCCGAACGCCCGGCCCGAGCCGATCCAGCGGCGCAGCCAGGGCGGCGGCGCACGCGCGCCGCGCCAGGCGCAAGGTTCGGGTCAGGGTCAGGCACGCGGCAACGCGGGCGGCAGCAAGGCCAAGCCCGCCCAGGCGCGCGACGATGGGCGGGGCGAGTCTCGCAACGGCGGCAATGGCTCGGGCAATCGCGGCGGTAATCGCAACGGTCAGCCTGGCGGCAACCGGAACGCCGACGGCAACGGCAACGGTGCACAGCAGCGTGCATCGAAGCCCGCGGGTGGCGCACGGCCTGTAAAGGGGCAAGGCGCGGGTGCGTCGCGTGCGGAACACACGCGCCGCGAAGGCGCACGTGACCACGACCGCACGCGCGGTGCATCACATGAAGGCGCCGCAGCTCGCCCGCAACGCAAGGCGCAGTCGAATCCCGGCGCGCTGCTGAGCGGCCGGCCCGGCGGCGACGCGCGCCGCAACGGCCGCGGCACCCACGACCGTTGATCCGTTACGCGTTACGCGACGGTTGGCCAGGCCCCGGCCGACCGTCGTCGACTTCGTTTTACAGACTGCGCGAGAAAGTCTTCGCATAACAGAAAGGCCCGCCGAACATCCGGCGGGCCTTTTGCCTGCGACGCGCAGCGCGCCTGCCTAGCGGAAGAACACGTGCTGCGTGATCTTGGCGAGCGGATAGTGCACGCTGGGCTGAATCCGCGCAGGAATATCGAGCGGCTTGAGCAACATCTTCACGCACATGTCTGCAGAAAGATTGTGCCGCACCAGCCGGTTCACGCGCGCAGTCAGTTCGCGGTTGTAAGCGGGGTCGTTCACGCGATCCGGATAACGTATTGCGAACACGTGACGCAGCGCGATCTCCGAATCCTCGTTCTTGATCTCCATCACCCGGCGCAGCAACGCGCCGAGCACCGCCAGCCGGCCCTGGCCTTCAATCTGGTTGTACTTCTTGAAGTAGCGGAAGAAGTGCTTGTAGTGGCGCACTTCGTCGGAACGAATGTTGTCGGTGATCTCCTTGAGCACCGGCTCGTCCGAGCATTCGCCGATCGCACGGTATAGCGTGGCCGTCCCCGTTTCGACCACGCAGCGCGCCACCATTTCGAGCCCGCGCGTCTTCTCGAACTCCTCGAACGAGCAGGTCTTCGAATATTCCGTAAAGAAGTTGTGAAACGCGGTATCCCAGTCGAACTCGGGCCACACGTACTGGATGTAGGTCTTCAGCGCGCGGCCGTGCTGAAGCTCCTCGGGCTCCCACTCGGTGTTGAGCCATTCCGAGACCTCTGGGTCGCCATTGAAGAACACGCTCAGATTGCTGGTGTACAGGTCCGAGCCGCTCTCGATGAACGACGAGGCACACAGCAGCAACATCAGGTCTTCGTTGACCGCAGCGCGCTGACGATCAATGCGTGTAAGGTCAATGTCTTCGATGCGCCAGGGCATCACGTGGCGAAGCTCAATGTCGTTATGCATTGTCTTGTACTCCCAAAGCGGTATCCGTATCCGCGCAGCGCGCGGCGCAGCGTGCGACCTGCACCGGCCTTCCTGCGCGGTGGAAGGTACCAGCCATCTGTGATCCATCTTAGCTGTTGTTTCGCCAGGTTGCAGTCAAAGAGCACAGACCGCTCCCGGCAGGTCCAGTTCCGGAAAAAGACGCCTTGAACGGTCCCCACCGGAGCCGCCGGTCGGCAGTGACGGGCAGGCACTTTGCCCTGCGGGACGCATTAAGCGAACCCGGCGCACGGATCCGGCCCGACGCCGGGAAATTCCGGGCATCGGCCCAGGGTTCGCGCAAACGCTCGATCCGCCGCGCATTGTGGCACCGCGACGTAAACTTGAAGTGAAATCAAGGATTTGCCCGCTCGCACAACCCGCTGCTCGACGGGGTGAATGTCAAACGGAAAATTTTCGGGGCGTGGTTTGTACAACGCAGCCCCTTTGACTACACTCCAGTTCCCCGCCGCCGATCCCGGGCTGGATGCCGTTTGGCTACCGCTCTGGGCGCCGTTTTGGCCACAGACGCTGGCTGATGTGTCCAGCAAACGATCCGCGCGGTTGCAGGCTTTCGCTCACACCCACCGCATTCTGTCGCCAGACCGCCCTAGTGGCTCACCGCGGCGACCTCTAATGCGGTAACACGGAGAGAACGATGCTGAGTCCGCATGAATTCGCCACCCTGCTTCTAGTGAAGGACGCGCCTAATCAGATCGACATGGAACGAGAAGAGCTGGACGCCTTGCTCGAGCGACAACTGGTTCAACTGGAACGACTGGCCTCGGGCCGCCAGCAATGGCGACTCACCGAAAGCGGCGACACCGCGCTGCGAGCCATCAAACGGTGTTCCTAGGCGAGCGGGCGCCGCGTACAAGGCGCTCTCCCACTGACCTGTCAAAGTTTTCGGCTGGGGCGGAGCGCGGGAAGCATCCGCAGAACCGCTTCGTCGAATCCATCCCCGATGCAGGCGCACGGCTTCAGACGAACGCGCCTGCAGTGCATGGTCACGCGGACCCGCGCGCTTCATGCCCGCGTGACCACTTTTTCCAGCCGCGTTGCCCGGGGCGTTCCGCGGTAGTACCCCCGATAGCTCTGCCCGACACGTTGCCCGGCCTTCAGCCCGCGCGCAAGGTGGGGTCCACCGCTGCGCGCCAGCTAATGGCCGCGGCCCGCTGCTGGTTGAGATACGCCACCCACTGATTGCGCGCATCGGGATCGTGGCTCGTGCCAAGCGCGTTGTAATGCTGCGCGAGCGCCGCCTGGAAGCCGCAGTACTGCTCCTGTGAAAGCTTGCCGCGGCGGTTGGCGACATAGGCGTCGAAGGTCGCGGCGTAGACCGCCTGAGTGTCGGCGCCGAAGTCGACCGGCTGGCCGCCGCACATCTGCTGCAAGGCGGCGAAGGACGGTCCGCCAAATCCGCCGCCCTGGGGCGCCGGCGTGCTTGCACATCCCGCCAGCAATGCCGCCGCGCCGATCATCGCCAGTCCACGCATGTCTTCTCCTCTCTTCGGTTGAACGACTCGTCTGTCACGCTCGATTGGCCTATTGTCGCATCGCGCGCGCTGCCCGGCCTCCTGGCCGTTCGGGCGATGGACATAAAAACACGTATCATGATGCTTTCAGCCCTCCGCCCACCCGGACCCGCCGCGTTGCCGGCAGTCCGCCGTTTTGCCCGCTCTCTGACGCATGATCGACCACCTTATTTGCGACTGCGACGGCGTGCTCGTCGACAGCGAAGTCATTGCCGATCGCGTGCTGTTCGAAACGCTGAGCCGCACCTTTCCCGGCGTCGATTTCCACCCCGTCGTGAAGTCGGCTTTCGGCCAGCAGACGTCGCGCTTTCTCGACGATGTCGCGGCGCGCTTTCAGCTCACGATGCCCGGCGACTTCCTCGATACCATCGACCACAACATCGAGATCGCGCTCGCCGAATCGCTGTGCCCGATCAACGGCGTGCGCGATGCCCTGCGCCAGATCGCGCTGCCGGCCGCCGTGGTGTCGAACAGCCGCCTCGCGCGCGTGAGGGCGTCGGTGCACCGCGCGGCGCTCGATGCGATCTTCGGCGAACGCGTGTTCAGCGCCGAACAGGTCGCGCGGCCCAAGCCTTATCCGGACGTCTATCTGCATGCCGCCCAGGCGCTCGGCGTCGAGCCGGCGCGCTGCGTCGTCGTCGAGGACAGCATCTCAGGCCTGAACGCAGCGCGAGCCGCCGGCATGAAAACGATCGCGTTCGTCGGCGCGAGCCACATTCCCGCGGGCTATGCGGACGTGCTGCGGGAAATGGGCATCAACCGGATCATCGAACGGATGGAAGAGCTGCCCGCGCTCGTCGAAGCAGGCGTGCGCGGGGAATTCGGCGACGTGCAGTCCTAGCCGCGCGAGCGGCGGTACCGGCGCAGTCCGGCCGCACCGGTGCACCGCCGCTCAGCAGGCATCCTGCCCCACCGCGACACGCGCGTTGCGCACCGCCGCGGCGCGGCCGTCGAGCCGCGCCGCGCATCCCGTCAGCAGCAACGCAGCCACCGACACCGCGGCGGCCACCCACGGCAGCGAATCGAGCGCGACGCCGTGCGCGATCGCCAGCCCGCCAAGCCACGCGCCCATCGCATTGCCGACGTTGAAGGCGCCGATGTTGAGCGTCGAGGCGAGATTCGGCGCCGCCGCGGCCTTCGCCACCACGCGCATCTGCAGCGGCGGCACGGTCGCGAACGCGGCAACACCCCAGACGAACACGGTGATGGCGGCGGGCAGGCTCGCGTGGCTCGTCTTCGTGAACACGGCCATGACGAGGACCAGCAGCACGAGGATGCCCATCAGCGAGGGCATCAGCGCGCGGTCGGCAAGTTTGCCTCCCAGCGTATTGCCGAGCGTGAGTCCGAGGCCGAACAGCACGAGCATCAGCGTGACGCCGCGCGGCGAGAAGCCGCTCACCTGCTCGAGGATCGGCGCGATATAGGTGAACACCACGAACACGCCGCCGAAGCCGAGCACCGTCATGCCGAGCGCCATCCAGACCTGCGGATCGCGCAGCACGCGCACTTCATGGCCGAGCCCGGCCGGTGCGCTGTCGTGATGGTTCGGCACGAGCGCGCTCACGCCCGCGAGCGAAATCACGCCGAGCGCACTGACGATCCAGAAAGCCACGCGCCAGCCGAACTGCTGGCCGATGGCCGTGCCGAACGGCACGCCCAGCACGGTCGCCAGCGTGAGGCCCGTGAACATCAGCGCGATCGCGCTTGCGCGCTTTTCGGCGCTCACGAGCGAGGCGGCCACCACGGCGCCGATGCCGAAGAACGACCCGTGCGCAAACGAGGTGACGACGCGCGCGACCATCAGCAGCGGATAGTTCGTGGCCACCGCGCACAGCACGTTGCCGACAATGAAGATGCCCATCAGCAGTTGCAGGGCGAGCTTGCGCGGCATACGGCTCGTCAGCACGGCGAGCAGCGGCGCGCCCGCGGCGACGCCGAGCGCATAACCGGTCACGAGGAGACCGGCAGCGGGAATCGACACCGCAAGGTCGTGCGCGACCTCGGGCAACAGGCCCATGATCAGAAACTCGGTGGTGCCGATGGCAAAAGCGCTGATCGCCAGCGCAAGCAGGGGAATGGGCATCGCAGACTCCAGAAACGTTCAGGCATTGTCGCTGCGCCGCATCAATTTGATAATTGGCGTAGCATTTGAATCATTTTCAAACGTAATCTGAAAATCGCGGCGATGGACAATCTGGGCGACATCCGGCTTTTCGTCGAAGCGGCGCGGCTCGGCAGCCTTTCGGCGGCGGGGCGCAAGCTGGGCCTCACGCCCGCGGCGGCGAGCGCGCGACTTGCGCGCCTCGAAGCCGGCCTGCACGCGCGCCTCTTCGACCGCACCACGCGCCAGTTGCGCCTCACCGACGAAGGCCGTCTTTACCTGAACTGCAGCGAGCAGGCGCTGCGCTCGCTCGACGACGCCAAGGCCGCGCTTCAGGAGGGCCAGAACGTCGTGCGCGGGAAGGTGAGGATTTCGGCGACTTCCGACTTCGGCCGCAATCTGCTGATGCAGTGGCTCGACGAATTCCGCCAGCAATACCCCGAAGTGCGTTTCGCGCTGATGCTCACCGACTCGCTCGCGAATCTCGTGCAGGAGGACATCGACCTCGCGATCCGGTTCGGCACGCCGCAGGACAGCTCGCTGGTCGCGCGGCCGCTCGCGCCGAACCGACGCGTGCTGTGCGCCTCGCCCGCCTACCTCGCGCGGCGCGGCGAACCGCGCGAGCCGCGCGATCTGGTGGAGCACGACTGCATCGTGATCGGCTCGGCGGCGGGTCCCGTGAACGAATGGCGCTTCGCGCGCGGCGACGTCATCCAGCAGCACACGGTGTCGCTGGAAACGGCGCTCGAGACCAACGACGGCGCCGTCGCGCGCCAGTGGGCGCTACGCGGCTATGGCCTCGCGGTGAAATCGATTTGGGACGTCGCCGACGACCTGCGCGCCGGGCGCCTCAAGATCCTCATGCCCGACTGGCGCTATCCGGACGCGCCGCTGCACGCGCTCTACCACCGCAACCGCTTCGTCGCGCCACGCGTGCGTGTCGTACTCGATTTCCTCACCGCGCGCTTCGCGCAGGTAGCCGACGAACTGGATGCGCTCGTGCCGTGCGCTCCCGTTTCGGCGCCCGAGGGCGGACGGCGCAAAAGGCTATAATGTTGGATTACCGAATCGCGGTTCGGCTTCGAAAAACGCGTACCAAAAGAACGTGTAAACAAAAGCGCCACGAAGCCGAAGCAAACCCGAAACAAGCCGCGCGATTCAGCCCCCTTTTTCACCGTAGTCCAGACCCGCAGCACCCGGACGACGCCCCCAGGTCAACCACTGCGAACGGCGAATCCCGATGACCAAGAAAGTTTATGTAAAGACCTTTGGCTGCCAGATGAACGAGTACGACTCCGACAAGATGGTCGACGTGCTCGGCGCTGCCGAAGGTTTAGTGAAAACCGACACGCCCGAAGACGCGGACGTGATCCTGTTCAACACCTGCTCGGTACGCGAGAAGGCCCAGGAAAAAGTGTTCTCCGACCTCGGCCGCGTGCGCGAACTCAAGGAAGCGAACCCGAACCTGCTGATCGGCGTGGGCGGCTGCGTAGCGAGCCAGGAAGGCGCGGCGATCGTTGCGCGCGCGCCGTACGTCGACCTCGTGTTCGGCCCGCAGACGCTGCACCGCCTGCCGCAGATGATCGACGCGCGCCGCGCGAGCGGCCGCGCGCAGGTCGACATCACGTTCCCCGAGATCGAGAAGTTCGACCATCTGCCGCCCGCGCGCGTGGAAGGCCCGAGTGCGTTCGTCTCGATCATGGAAGGCTGCAGCAAGTACTGCAGCTATTGCGTCGTGCCGTACACGCGCGGCGAGGAAGTGTCGCGGCCGCTCGACGACGTGCTCACCGAAATCGCCGGCCTCGCCGACCAGGGCGTGCGCGAAGTCACGCTGCTCGGCCAGAACGTGAACGCTTACCGGGGTGCGCTCACCGTCGGCTCGACCGACATCGCCGATTTCGCCGCGCTGATCGAATACGTCGCCGACATTCCCGGCATCGAGCGCATCCGCTACACGACCTCGCACCCGAAGGAATTCACGCAGCGCCTCATCGACACCTACGCCAAGGTGCCCAAGCTCGTGAGCCACCTGCACCTGCCCGTGCAGCACGGCTCCGACCGCGTGCTGATGGCGATGAAGCGTGGCTACACGGTGCTCGAGTACAAGTCGGTGATCCGCAAGCTGCGCGCAATCCGCCCCGACCTCTCGCTTTCGACCGACATCATCATCGGCTTCCCGGGCGAGACCGAAGAGGACTTCCAGAAGACCATGGCGCTCGTCGAAGAGATGAGCTACGACACGAGCTTCTCGTTCATCTACAGCCCGCGTCCCGGCACGCCGGCCGCGAACCTGCACGACGACACGCCGCGCGAAGTCAAGCTCAAGCGCCTGCAGCACCTGCAGGCCACGATCGAAGAGAACGTGCAGCGCATCAGCCAGTCGATGGTGGGCCGCGTCGAGCGCATCCTCGTGGAAGGTCCGTCACGCAAGGATCCCAGCGAGCTTTCGGGCCGCACGGAGAACAACCGCGTCGTCAACTTCCCGGCGCCGCTTGCCTCGCACGCACGCCTGATCGGCCAGATGATCGACGTGAAGATCAATCACGCGTATCCGCATTCGCTGCGCGGCGAGCTGGTGCTCGCGCACGAAGACACGTCGGCGCTTGCGCACTGAACGGCGCGAGCCCTGAACCGGAGTTCACTGCTACCTTGAAGAATCAGCAACAGCAACTCGAATTCAACGCGCCGCGCGACGACAACGCGCGGCTCGCCAACCTCTGCGGCCCGCTCGACGAAAATCTGCGGCAGATCGAACAGGCGCTCGACGTCACGCTCTCGCGCCGCGGCCACCGGATCGCGATTCGCGGCCGCGGCGCGAAGCTCGCGCTCGCCGCTCTCGAGAACTTCTACAACCAGGCGCGCAACCCGCTTTCCGTCGACGATATCCAGCTCGCGCTGGTGGAAACGCGCCACCGCGGCAACCCGGCGAACGACGCGCGCAATAGCGCTAACGGCGGCAATGGCAGCAATGGCGGCGCTGGCGAGATCGACCCGCGCTTTCGCGGCGACCCCGATCATCCGTTCGACGAACCGGCGGGCGATGGCCTGGACGCCGAAGAACTCGGCCCGAAGCTCTACACGCGCCGCGCCGACCTGCGCGGCCGCACGCCCGCGCAGCGCGAGTATCTGAAGCAGATCATCTCGCACGACGTGACGTTCGGCATCGGGCCGGCCGGCACCGGCAAGACCTATCTCGCCGTGGCCTGCGCCGTGGACGCGCTCGAACGCGACCAGGTCAAGCGCATCGTGCTGACGCGCCCGGCCGTGGAAGCGGGCGAGCGTCTCGGCTTCCTGCCGGGCGACCTCGCGCAGAAGGTCGATCCGTATCTGCGTCCGTTGTACGACGCGCTCTACGACCTGCTCGGCTTCGACAAGACCGCGAAGATGTTCGAACGGCAGATGATCGAGATCGCGCCGCTCGCCTACATGCGCGGCCGCACGCTCAATCACGCGTTCATCATCCTCGACGAGGCGCAGAACACCACGCCCGAGCAGATGAAGATGTTCCTCACACGTATCGGCTTCGGCTCGAAGGCCGTCGTGACCGGCGACACCACCCAGGTGGACCTGCCGCGCGGCCACAAGAGCGGCCTCATCGAGGCGCAGCAGGTGCTCGCGAACGTGCGCGGCATCGCGCTCACGCGCTTCACGAGTGCCGACGTCGTGCGCCATCCGCTCGTCGCGCGTATTGTCGAGGCGTACGACGCTCACTCGAAAAAGGACGAAGGCAACGGCGACGCTCGCTGAATGCCCGCGTGACCGCAAGCGCTGCCCGAGCTTTTATGGCCCGCACACCGAAACTCAAACTGACCGTGCAGTTCCCCGCCGCGAAGGCGTTCCCGCAGCACAAGGCGGCGCTGCCGCGCGCGACCGTGGCGGCGTGGGTGAAGTCCGCGCTCTTCGCGGACGCCGAGCTGACGGTGCGCTTTGTCGATGCCGAGGAAGGCCGCACGCTCAACCGCACCTATCGCGGCAAGGACTACTCGACCAACGTGCTGACCTTCGCCTATGCGGAGAGCGAGGACGATCCCGTCACCGGCGACCTGATCCTCTGCTGCCCCGTGGTCGAAAAGGAAGCCGCCGAGCAGGGCAAGCCGCTGGCCGCGCACTATGCGCACCTGCTCGTGCACGGCACGCTCCACGCGCAGGGATACGATCACGAGGAAGAGGCCGAGGCCGAGGAAATGGAAGGCATCGAGACCGAAATTCTGACCTCGCTGGGCTTTCCCGATCCGTACCAATAAGCCCCGGCGTCCCTGCCCGGCCTGCACGAGATGAGCGCGAAGACCCCCGATCCGATTCCCGAACCGCCCTCGGGCGGCACCGCGCCCGCACCGTGCCCCGGCTACCCGCCGGCGCTGGGCGAACCGCGCCTGCTCACCGAAGCCGAACTGCGCGCCTCGCTCGACGGCACGCTTGCGGACTGGGACCGCACGAGCGACCTGTGGCTCTTCGGCTATGGCTCGCTGATCTGGAACCCGGGACTTCCCACCGTCGAAAACGTGCGCTCGCGCGTGCACGGGTTTCACCGCGGGCTTTACTTGTGGTCCCGCGTGAACCGCGGCACGCCCGAGCAGCCTGGGCTCGTGCTCGCGCTCGATCGCGGGGGCTCGTGCGCAGGCGTGGCGTTCCGCCTCGCCGCCGAGGGCGTGATGCCCCACCTCGAAGCGCTCTGGCACCGCGAAATGCCGATGGGCTCTTACCGGCCCGCATGGCTGCCCTGCGCGCTCGAAGACGGGCGACGCGTTTCAGCCCTCGCCTTCGTCATGCGCCGCGACGTGCCCACCTACACCGGCAAGCTCACCGACGACACCCTGCGCACGGTGCTTGGCTGCGCGTGCGGGCGCTACGGCACGACGCTCGACTACGTGCGGCGCACCGCGGACGCGCTGCGCGAGACCGGCATGCCGGACCGCGCCCTGGAGCGGCTGCTCGCGCGCTGCGCCTGACGCGCGCGGCAATCCCCGGCGCCCGTCGTGCGCCCCGCCTTGCCCAACCCATATTGATTGACCACGCGCCCGCGCAGCATCTGCGTTAGGATTGGGTGGCCGGCGCACCTGGGTTACACAGGCGCGCCACGGGCATGATGTATCCTTAACGCTCCGCAACAGCGCGCCCGGCCATCAACAGGCTATCAAGGCGCACCACCATGAACGACTCCTATCCCAGTCGACGACATACCGACAAACCGCAGGAAAAGCGCTCGCTGCTCGAGCGACTGACCGACTTCATCTCGCCCGAGCCCGACTCGCGTAGCGAGCTTCTCGAAATCCTCCAGGACGCGCACGCCCGCAATCTCATCGACGCCGACTCGCTGTCGATGATCGAAGGCGTGTTCCAGGTCTCCGAACTGTGCGCGCGCGACATCATGATCCCGCGCGCCCAGATGGACGCGATCAACATCGCCGACCGTCCGGACGATTTCATCCCCTTCGTGCTGGAAAAGGCGCACTCCCGTTATCCCGTGTACGAGGGCAACCGCGACAACGTCATCGGCGTGCTGCTCGCGAAGGATCTGCTGCGCTACTACGCCGAAGAAGAATTCGACGTGCGCGGCATGCTGCGCCCGGCCGTGTTCATCCCCGAATCGAAGCGGCTGAACGTGCTGCTGCACGACTTCCGCGTGAACCGGAACCACATTGCGATCGTCGTCGACGAATACGGCGGCGTCGCGGGCCTCATCACGATCGAGGACGTGCTGGAGCAGATCGTCGGCGACATCGAGGACGAGTACGACTTCGACGAGGAAAGCGGCAACATCATCGCGGCGCCGGACGGGCGCCACCGCGTGCGGGCGCTCACCGAGCTCGAACAATTCAACGAGGCGTTCGGCACCCATTACCCCGACGAGGAAGTCGACACGATCGGCGGCTTCGTCACGCACCACTTCGGCCACGTGCCGCACCGCGGCGAGAAAGTGCGCATCGGCGACCTGATCTTCGAGGTGCTGCGCGCCGACGCCCGCCAGGTCCACATGCTGCTCGTGCGCCGCGACCCGATGGCCGGCCTGCGCGAAAGCGAGCTGCAGCCGCCGGGAACCTGAACCGCCCGCCGGCGGCGCTTCTGCCGCGCGGCGACACAGCGCCGGCCTGCGGGCCGGCGTTTGCTTTTCGAAAGGCCGCTTCGCCCGGCCTCCCCATGCGTCGGCCGGGATCGAAAACCGACTCGCGAAAATGCTATCGTTGCGCTCGCTGCCCGCCTGCGCGTCCGTCTCACCTCGCGCACCGCCGCAACTCAGGCCACACAACCGCGCAAGCCCAGCGCAACCCGATTCCATGTCCGAACCGATCGACTCCCGCACGCGCACCGGCGCACCCATCGAAGCGCCGACCGAGGCACCGCAGGACGCCACCGGCGCCGCGCGCCGGGCGCTGCCCGTCTGGCACTATCTCGCCACCGCCGCGCTGGGCGCGCTCAACACCCTTTCCTTCGCGCCCACGCCGCACGGCGGCTGGCTCGAAATCGCCATCTTCGCGGGCTTCTACTTCTGGCTCACGCGCACGACCGGCTGGAAGAGCGCGCTCTTCACGGGCTGGGCCTTCGGCTTCGGCAACTTCGTGAGCGGCGTCTGGTGGCTGTACGTGAGCATGCACGACTACGGCGGCATGCCCGCGCCGCTCGCGGGCACCGCGCTCGTCCTGTTCTCGCTCTATCTGGGGCTCTATCCCGCGCTGGCAGCGGCGGTCTGGTCGTTCTGCGCGGGACATGCCCGCAACGGCCTTGCGGACGACATTCCGTTCTCGCCCACCTGGCACGGCGCGTTTGCCTTCGCGAGCGCATGGGCGCTCGGCGAATGGGCGCGCGGTTATGTCTTTACCGGCTTCCCGTGGCTCGCGAGCGGCTACGCACAGGTGGACGGCCCGCTCGCCGGCTACGCCCCGATCGCCGGCGTGTATGGCGTGGGCTGGGTGCTTGCCCTCGTCGCGGCGCTGGTCGCGCAGGCGCTGGTCCGCGCGTGGGCGCTGAAAGGCCGTCCCTCCGGCGACGAGCCCGCGGCGCCGGCCCAACGCCGCAGTGCGCCGCGCGCCGCCGTCGCGATGCCGGCGGGGGTCGCGGTGGCCGCGATCGTCGCCGGACTGCTGCTGCCGCTCGTGCCGTGGACCGAGCCTACCGGCGCACCGCTCGACGTGCGCCTTCTGCAAGGCAACATCAAGCAGGAAATGAAGTTCTCCGATGCCGGCACGATGGCCGCGCTCGGCGAATTCCAGCAGCTCATCACCGAAAAACCTGCCGACCTCGTCGTCACGCCCGAAACCGCGATCCCCGTGCTGCTGCAAGACATGCCCCAGCCCTTCGCCCTCGCGGTCCGGCGTTTCGCCGACTCCACCGGCACGGCCATCCTGTTCGGCGCGATCGGCGGCACGATCACGCCGGACGGCCGTATCGTCGACTTCACGAACAGCCTCTTCGGCATCACGCCGGGCAAGCCCGGGCTCTATCGCTACGACAAGCACCACCTCGTGCCTTTCGGCGAATTCGTGCCCCTGGGCTTCCACTGGTTCGTGGCCATGCTGAATATCCCGCTCGGCGACATGGCCCGAGGCCTGCCCGTGCAAGCGCCGTTCCTCGTGCACGGCCAGCCGGTGGCCGTCGATATCTGCTACGAAGACATCTTCGGCGAAGAGATCGCCCGCACCGTGCGCGAAAATCCGGCCTCGCCCGGCATCCTCATCAACTCGACGAATCTCGCCTGGTTCGGCGACACGATCGCGCTCGACCAGCATCTGCAGATCGCGCGCATGCGTTCGCTCGAAACCGGCCGGCCCATGCTGCGCGCCACCAATACCGGCACCACCGCCGCCATCGACGCCCACGGCCGCGTGATCGCGCGCCTGCCCACCTTCACGGCGGGTTCGCTCGACGTGCGCATCGAAAGCACAGCGGGATTCACGCCTTACGTGACGAGCGGCAACAATACCGTGGTCGCGATTTCGCTCCTGATGCTGGCGTTCGGCTTCGCCTTCGGGCCGGGACGGCCGGGGCGCGGCAAGACCCCGCACTAACCTCACAATCGCCGCCCAGGTCTCAATACCGCGCCAATCCGGTAAAATTCAACGTTTTAGCACCAGGCCGTCGCCCGGCCAGGGCTGCCGGGCACCTCGCCCGTGCGCGCCGCCGGGGCCGTGGTTTCCTGCCCCAAAAAAGCAAACTGCAGGCATTTCATGCTCACGTTTCAGCAAATCATCCTGACGCTCCAGTCCTACTGGGACAAGCAGGGCTGCGCGCTGCTCCAGCCGATCGACATGGAAGTCGGCGCCGGCACCTCGCACGTCCACACCTTCCTGCGCGCGATCGGCCCCGAGCCGTGGCGCGCCGCGTACGTGCAGCCGTCGCGCCGCCCGAAGGACGGCCGCTACGGCGAAAACCCGAACCGTCTGCAGCATTACTACCAGTACCAGGTGGTGCTCAAGCCCGCGCCGGAAAACATCCTCGACCTGTACCTCGGCTCGCTCGAAGCCCTCGGCTTCGACCTCAAGCAGAACGACGTGCGCTTCGTCGAGGACGACTGGGAGAACCCCACGCTCGGCGCCTGGGGGCTCGGCTGGGAAGTGTGGCTGAACGGCATGGAAGTCACGCAGTTCACCTACTTCCAGCAGGTGGGCGGCCTCGACTGCAAGCCGGTGCTCGGCGAAATCACCTACGGTCTCGAACGTCTCGCGATGTATCTGCAGAAGGTCGAGAACGTGTACGACCTCGTCTGGACCGAGTGGGAAGAGCAAGGTCCGAACGGCCCCGAGCTGCGCCGCCTCACCTATGGCGACGTGTACCACCAGAACGAAGTCGAGCAATCCACGTACAACTTCGAGCACGCGAACGTCGACTTGCTGTTCACGTTCTTCAACGCGTACGAGGGCGAAGCGAAGCGCATGATGGAGCAGCAGCTCGCGCTGCCCGCCTACGAGCTCGTGCTCAAGGCCGCGCACACGTTCAACCTGCTCGACGCGCGCGGCGCGATCTCCGTGACCGAGCGCGCCGCCTACATCGGCCGCATTCGCGCGCTCTCGCGCAGCGTGGCGCAGTCGTACTACGAGTCGCGCGAAAAGCTCGGCTTCCCGATGCTCGGCAATCCGGTGCACGGCGTGCCCGGCCTCACGACCGACGAACAGGAAGCCGCGATGCCCGCGTGGGCGCCGCCGCTGAAGGTCGAACGCAAGTTCGACGAGGAATGACCGGATCACCAGAACAATGACCCAAGCCCATCACGCCACTCTCCTCGTCGAACTGCTCACCGAGGAACTGCCGCCGAAGGCCCTCGCGCGCCTTGGCGACGCCTTCGCCGAAGGCATCGCGCAGCGCCTCGCCGCGCGCGACCTGATCGAAGGCGATCTCTCGTTCGAACGCTACGCCACGCCGCGCCGCCTCGCGGTGACGATCAAGAACGTGCGCAGCGTCGCACCCGAAAAGCAGGTGCGCGAAAAGGTGCTGCCCGTTTCGGTCGCGCTCGACGCCAACGGCCAGCCCACCGCACCGCTCGCGAAGAAACTCGCGGCGCTGGGCTTCCCCGACTTCCCCGTGAGCGACCTCGAACGCGCCTCGGACGGCAAGAACGAAGCGTTCTTCCTGCGCTACGCGGCGCCCGGCGCGACGCTCGCCGACGGCCTGCAGGCCGTGCTCGACGAAGCGCTCACGAAGCTGCCGATCCCGAAGGTCATGACCTACCAGCGCCCGGACGGCAGCAACGTGCAGTTCGTGCGTCCCGTGCATCGCCTGACCGCCCTGCACGGCGACCAGATCGTGCCGGTGAGCGCATTCGGCGTGGACGCCGGCGATACCACGCGCGGCCACCGCTTCCTCTCCGAAGGCCCGATCGCCATCACGCGCGCCGACGACTACGCGCACACGCTCCAGCACAAGGGCTACGTGATCGCGAACTACGCAGACCGCCGCGAATCGATCCGTTCGCAACTGATCGCCGCGGCCGGCGACGACAAGGTCGTGATGCCCGAAACGCTGCTCGACGAAGTGAACTCGCTCGTCGAATGGCCGGTCGTGTACGCATGCAAGTTCGAGGACGAATTCCTGCAGGTGCCGCAGGAGTGCCTGATCCTCACCATGCAGACGAACCAGAAGTACTTCGCGCTCACGGACGACCAGGGCCGCCTGCGCTCGCGCTTTCTGATCGTCTCGAACATCGCGACCGATACGCCGGACGAGATCGTCGAAGGCAACGAGCGCGTCGTAAGGCCGCGTCTGGCCGACGCCAAGTTCTTCTTCGAGCAGGACAAGAAGAAGCCGCTGGCCGACCGCGTGCCGCTGCTCGCGAACGTCGTGTATCACAACAAGCTCGGCTCGCAGTTGCAGCGCGTGGAGCGCCTCGAAGCGCTCGCGGGCGAGATCGCGCAGCAGTGCGGCGCAAACGTCGAGCTCGCGAAGCGCGGTGCGCGCCTCGCGAAGGCCGACCTGCTGACCGACATGGTGGGCGAATTCCCCGAGCTGCAAGGCACGATGGGAACGTACTACGCGCGCCACGACGGCGAGGCCGAGGAAGTGGCCATCGCGTGCTCGGAACACTACCAGCCGCGCTTTTCCGGCGACGCGCTGCCGACCACGACCACGGGCACGGTCGTCGCACTCGCGGACAAGCTGGAAACGCTCGTGGGCATCTGGGGCATCGGCCTCGCGCCCACCGGCGAAAAGGATCCGTTCGCGCTGCGCCGTCATGCACTGGGCGTGCTGCGCATTCTCGTCGAGAAGCAACTGCCGCTCGACCTGGTCGTTCTGCTGCGCGCCGCACAGGCGCAGTTCGCCAACGTGCCCGCCGTGACCGACTCGACGGCCGCGATCTACGAATTCTGCATGGACCGCCTGCGTGGCGTGCTGCGCGAGCGCGGCTACGCCGCCGCCGAAATCGACGCAGTGCTCGCACTGAACCCGACGCGGCTCGACGACATCGTCGCGCGCCTCGACGCCGTGCGCGAGTTTGCAGCGCTCGCCGAAGCGGCTTCGCTTGCCGCCGCGAACAAGCGCATCTCGAACATCCTCAAGAAGTCCGAGATGGCCGACGATGCCGGCGTGCAGATCGCGCTCTTCGTCGAAGCCGCGGAAAAGGCGCTGCATGCGCAGCTCGAACAGGTCGCGCCGCGCGTGGAATCGCAGCTCGCTTCGCGCGAGTACACGGGCGCGCTCACGGCGCTCGCGGCGCTGCGCGAAACGGTCGACACGTTCTTCAACGACGTCATGGTGAACGCCGAAGACCCGGCGCTGCGAGCCAACCGCCTCGCACTGCTCAAGGCGCTGCACCGGCAGATGAACAGCGTCGCCGACATCTCGCGGCTGGCCGCGTGATGCCACTGGCCCACTATTGAGCGCGACGCCATGCCGACCAGCTCCAGCAGAAAACTCGTGATCCTCGACCGCGACGGCGTGATCAACGTCGACTCCGACGCGTACATCAAGTCGCCCGACGAATGGATCGCGATCCCCGGCAGCCTCGAAGCGATCGCCCGCCTGAACCAGGCGGGCTACCGCGTCGCGGTGGCGACGAACCAGTCGGGCATCGGCCGCGGACTGTTCGACACGGCCGCACTCAACGCCATGCACATCAAGATGCACCGCCTCGCGGCCGCCGTGGGCGGACGCATCGACGCGGTGTTCTTCTGCCCGCACACGGCGCAGGACCACTGCGACTGCCGCAAGCCGAAGCCCGGCATGCTGAAGATGATCTCGGAACGCTTCGAAGTGGCGCCGGAGGAAACCGCGGTGGTCGGTGATTCGCTGCGCGACCTGCAGGCGGGCGCCGCGCTCGGCTTTCCCACGCATCTCGTGCGCACCGGCAAAGGCGAAAAGACCCTCGCTGCGGGCGGCCTGCCCGAAGGCACGCAGATCCATGACGACCTGCGCGCGTTCGCACTCGACTTCCTCGCCAACGAGTCCGCCTGAACTCATGCGACGCTAACCCGACCGGGTGAGGCGCGCACAACGGCGCCACCCGCTCAATCCTCCCGGCCCGACCGATGCGCTTTCTCCGCTCCCTGCTGCTGTTCATCTACTTCATCGTGTTCACGATGCCGTACGCGACGGCGTGCTTCATCGCGTTCCCGTTCATGAACGCCGACCGGCGCTACTGGATGGCGGTGGGCTGGTGCCGCACGACGCTGTTCGTCACGCGCTGGCTCAACGGCATTCGCTACCGGATAGAAGGCATGGAGAATCTGCCCGACGGGCCGGCGGTGATCCTCTCGAAGCACCAGTCGGCCTGGGAGACGCTTGCCTTTCCCGCGCTGATGCCGCGTCCGCTGTGCTATGTGTTCAAGCGCGAACTGCTCTACGTGCCGTTCTTCGGCTGGGCGCTCGGCATGCTGAAGATGGTCCATATCAACCGCAAGGAAGGCAAGCATGCTTTCGGTTCGGTGACGCGCCAGGGCAAACAGCGCATGGCGGAAGGCGCGTGGGTCATCATGTTCCCGGAAGGCACGCGCACGCCCACGGGCAAACAGGGCAAGTACAAGACCGGTGGAGCACGCTTCGCCATCGAAACCGGCGCACCGGTCGTGCCGATCGCGCACAGTGCGGGCCGCGTCTGGCCCCGCAACTCGTTCATCAAATATCCGGGTATAGTCACGGTGTCGATCGGCAAGCCGATCGAGACGACCGGACTCTCGCCCGACGCCGTGAATACGCGCGTGGAAAAGTGGATCGAAGCCGAAATGCGACGCATCGATCCGGCGGCGTATCGCGAGACCGATGGCGCGTCGGCCAATACGGCACGCATCTGATGTGCGCGGGCCGCAACTGAGCGACGCGAGCATCGCGCACGCAGCACACGCTCAATCGCACCCGACCTGACGATGCAGAAGTCCAACACGCCGCGGCCTGCTGCGGCGCTCGATAACCGGCAGCTCGACTTGCCGCTTTTTAGGGAAGCGGCGCCGGACGTGCTGCCGGGTTCGCCCTCGCCTACACCGACACCCTCACAGCACCCGGGCAAAGCGCCGCTCGCTCCGGACGGCACGCGGCTGCGCAGTCTCGCCCTGGGTGCCCGCACACTGCATTACCGGCTCAAACGATCGTCGCGTAAATCGATCGGCTTTGTCATCGACGGTACCGGGCTTTCCATCACGGCACCGCGGTGGGTCACACTTGCCGACATCGAAACGGCTATTGCCGAAAAACAGCGGTGGATTTTCGCGAAACTGGCCGAATGGCAAACGCGTGTGGAGCAGCGCGCGCTGCCGCGCGTGGAATGGGAGAATGGGGCGGAGCTGCCCTATCTCGGCAAGCCGATACGGCTGCGGCTTGGGGCTTCCGTTCTCGACTTCGATGAGGCAACGCGCGTGCTCGCTTTGCCATTGCCGCCACATGCCGATTCGCAGCAGATCAAGGATCGCGTGACTGGATGGCTGCAAGGCGAAGCGACACGGGTTTTTGGCGAACGGCTTGGGGTCTATGCCGCGAAGCTTGGGGTTGCGTTCCGGTCTTATGCGCTTTCCTCTGCGGCCACTCGCTGGGGTAGTTGCTCGAGCGAAGGGCGGATCCGGCTCAACTGGCGGTTGATTCATTTTCCGCTGTCCGTTGTGGACTACGTCGTGGCGCATGAACTCGCGCACCTCAGGGAGATGAATCATAGCCCGAGGTTCTGGCGGACCGTGGAGTCGATTTTTCCGGAGTTTCGGGAAGCGAGGAAGGCACTCAAGCAACATCCGCCGGAGATGGTGCCGGGGATGTGAGTTAGAGTTGCCTATCCGCAATTTTGTCCAGAACGATCTTTGCAGGCACCCCAACTACCGTCGAATACGCAGGAACATCCTGCAACACTACGGAATTAGCGCCTATTTTAGCGCCCTTACCGACCACAACCGGCCCGAGAATGCAGGCTCCAGCGCCAATCAAGACATCGTCCAGTATAACCGGTGCCCCTGGTTTTCCGCGTCCACCAATAACCACGTTGGGAGAAATAATTATATTATTTCCCAACCTGGCATGTCGATGCACAACGATTCCCAAACCTTGGTAGCCAAATACTACATTCTTACCCACTACCACCGAGGGTGGAAGGGATACACTAAACACTATCCTGTTGATAATTTTCAGAATCCACGGGATAAATGGCACGCCGCAATTGAAAAAAAATCTCGATACCCTATATATATAAATCAAGATCAATCCCTCCAAAAAAATTCACCCTTGTCCGCCCAAATTATTTTTCATTGCGTCGAATATCTTTATCAAAACTACAAAGAATCCAACAAATATAAAATTCACGTCCCAATATCCAGCGTGAATCGACATCAAGCTTAATGAAAAGAAATAGCAAAAGCAAAATCTGGAATCCACGCCATGCGAAAATGCGTAATTCCGATACCAGCGAATAAACCAGGCAATCAAAAACAAGCCGACAAATACCCCAACATACCCAAAATCCGTATATAAAGCCCCTTGCAGCGTCGGTGTAATGCTCATCGGGCGCCCTGCAACCCAACGCGCCCCAGTCAAATCACCTATAACGTTTCTCGCCCCCCAATGCTTGCCCGGAAGAAGAGTCTCAAAGTTGCTCATCATCAGGCCGCCATACATAGGCTCCTTCAGCGCGATGCCTATTTTTGCGATCGTGCTTTGGCTGAAATCGAACATCGACAATGCGGGCACCAACGGCAAAATATATTTATGGGCCAGCACAAAATTGAAATCGACATTTTCAAAAAAGCGCGCAACGTCGTAGTTCTGTGAAATTCTGAAGAGTGAAAGGCAAGCCGCAAACAGGCCAAGTGCGCCGCCAACAAATACGCTTAACCAAATAGCACGCGAACCCGAAAGCCTAAAAACCACCCAATAGCAATAATATGTCAGGACAAAAGCGAGCACGGGCGATCTATAGCCCAGAATCAAAATCCCAACTATGTAAACAATTGGCTGAAATATCCCGGGGCGTTTTTTTCTCTCTAAATCCGATATCATCCTTGTCAATATCCAGAAACCATACAGCGGAGCCAGATTTGAAAGCAACGCCGAATTCTGGAATCTCGCCTCCCCTTGCAGCAACGGAAGGCCATGATTAAGTACAATAGCCGCAGAAATACAGAAAGCAAAAATCAGGAAAAACAGGATTGTCAGTTGCTTCGATTTTCTGAATTTTTTTAGAGCTACCGGTTGCCGGATTTTCAAGCGCGGCGCCGAAAAATACCCTATGAAAAGCCCCGCCATGCCAATCGCAAATAATTCCCAGCACAGTGTTTTATCGTATGTCCCCTTGATGATCCACGGAGCATCCACTAAACCAAGAACGTTATAACCCGCATAGGCAGCTACAAAGATCGCAAATGGATTGGCTCGACGGAATATATTGGCTTCCCCTTTGGGGGCTCGCCTTGCATCATCCAGATCACTAGTCTTCATAATAATCGCCTAGGCCCAATATCTTCTTATGTACGCATGTGCAAGCATTATCGCGAAACGGCTATTTGTAACGAGATATCGACGCCACATCCGACCTGGCTCCTGGAAAACGCGATACAGCCATTCAAGGCCTGCTTTTTGCATCCAAATCGGTGCGCGACTAACCCTTCCAGCTACGACGTCAAACGTACCACCGACTCCCATCACGAAGTCGACTCCCAGTTTATCTTTCCATCGATTAATAAACACTTCCTTCTTCGGTGAGCTAATGGCAACGAATAACAGCCGAGCCCCTGATTTTCTTATCTTCTCGACAACCTGCGCCTCATCGTTTCCGAAATATCCGTGGTGCAATCCTGCCAGCTTTAAATTCCGGTAGCGATGGCAACATTGTCTTGCGGCCTCCTCGACGACTTCGGAAGTTGCCCCTAGAAAGAAGACGGGGAATTCATGCGTCTCCGCCATCTGAAGAAGGCGCTCAAAGAGATCGACTCCCGCGACACGCTCCGGAACGCGAAGACCAAGAAACCGTGCCCCCCAGACCACACCCATACCGTCAATATTGACGATATCGCATGCGCGAACTGAATTGGCGAGATTTTCATCGGACTGCATGTTCACAATTTTTGCGACGTTTACGACAACGTGCTGAGTGAACCGTCCAGCCTCGATTCTTTCGGTTATCCAGCTAACTGAGTCGTCCATGGTTACTGCATCCATAGTACAACCGAATAAATTGATGTGATTCCATTGACTTCTGCTTGGCATTTGTCTGTCACCTTGCTACTACGTATATCGAGACCGGGCCATAAAAAATAGAAATTCTGTTAATGTCGGTAGGTTTTTTATTCCAATCCGGCTTATAGAGCCCAATCTTAAAATAAGAATCCTCGACTCCCGGGTACGCGTTAGGGTGTCCCTCGGAATCAAAGACGAGCAGATCGTCCTTGAACAGCCTGGTACTTGCGACGTTCCCCGTTTCGTCGGAAACGTAGTCCAACTTCCAGTTCACCCATCGCCCCTTGTCTTTGTCCGCACAGCAAAGCCACTCTCCAGCCGAGACTTGCTCGTGATGTACGCCACCATGCTGGGAAATGGCGTACTTCGCTCCCTCAAGGGCGAGCGCTACAGTCGGGCCACCCAGCCAGTGACCCTGATTAATCTGAGTAATGATTACCAGCTGTTTAGCATCGAATTCAAAATCCGACGGAAGCAAAGTTGACCATTTCACTATATATTCTTTACCCTGCTCAAAGCGAACAGGTGCTGGAAACAAAAGCTCTCCACGTGGAACACCGTTTTCAACGTGTGCGAAATCTTCGCTCCGGTTTAGTGTCACCCGGAGTACTCTTTCGAATTTTCCAGTTGGATCGGGAATCACTTCGAGATCGCCTGCGTTTGCCTGGACACCAAATGCTTTCGAAATCCCTTTGGCCCAATCAGCGCTAAATAGCAACGTAGGCTGAGGCCTGCCGTTGCTATTCGCGATAGCCGCGCTCGCGAAGACGCACCCCGTCGTAAGGAAGAAAACCATCAGACAGCGAACAAAGAAAAATCCCGGCAGAGTCGCAACCGGGCCGGTTCGCTTTTCTTTCATCAAGCCCTCGCCATCATATCTTCGTAACATTCTGTGTATTTCTCAATTACACGAGCCGTCGAATATAGATCGATCGCGCGTCGGGCTCCGGCTTTACCCATTCTTTCCGCCAGGAAGCGGTCCTCGATAAGCATCCGGATACACCGTGCTAATGCGCCCTTGTTCGATTTTTCGACGAGAAATCCAGACACCTGATTTTCGACAAGATCGGGGAATCCACCGATATTTACGCCAACAACGGGCAGACTACAAAACATGGCTTCCAGCGTTGCAATGCCGAATGCTTCGTAATGGCTCGGCATGCAGAACAGCCTGGCGTTACGAAGGAAATTTATCTTCTCGTCCCCGTCTAACCAGCCCCAAAAAAACACCTGATCGTCAATCCCAGAAGATTCGGCATACCGCGCCCACTTCTTCGTGTCCCCGGTTCCAGCCAACCGAACATCAACGCGCACGCCCTCATACTTCAAGAGGCTCACAGCCGCCAATAAGTCCCTGACGCCTTTTTCTTCGGTAAGACGGCCGGCAAAGGCCACGTAATTGGTCGCACCCTGTTGGTCTGTCTGCCCGTCATTTCGACCGGCAGCTTCCTCTATAAACCGGGCAGAATTGCCAATGATGTGTAATCGCCCAGCGTCGGCCCCAATGTTTACGAGCTCGAAACCTACTGCATTGGAAACAGCTACCGTTGCGCAAGCTTTAGCGACAAAGTATTCGATAGCAAACTTGATACACTTACTGCTTTGGGCCCAGAAATCGGTAAAATTCCCGGCATGCAAATGAAATATCGTTTTCCTTTTGAGCAATTTCGCCAAAATGAAAAAAATAAATTTCCGAACGAACGAGCCCTTTACCGAAACATGGAAATGAACAATATCGGGAAAGCGCATCATTTTCCATACGAACTGGGGGATATCAAAAAACAGGAATTTCAATTGCCCCCTCTTATTCCCGAATCCGCCAGTTTCAAATGATGATATCTCGATTCCCCGGACACGAAAATTTTCCTGCTCCCGTGCCAACTCGTCCATAACCGACGCAATTCCACCTCGCTGTCCTCTTCCGGGGCCAACGTGAAGGACCTGAATCGTCTTTGTGGACCTGGAACTCTTCATTTTCACGCTATCCAATATAATTTCGCTGAACCCGGACACCAAAGCTGACCTTTACATCAGAATCATTTAAATGAAAAAAGAGAAAGAATTCTTCTTGATCTTTCATTCCAAAAAATCAACGCCACGTAGATCATAAATATGATCGCTTCAGAAATGACAAATGCTTCGGCGGCGCCCTTCGCTCCGAGCTTGGGTACCATAGCCAGCGAGAGTGTTATATTTATCAGCCCAGCAACGAATATTGACACCGATCTCTTTCTGCTCGCACCTGAGGGCACCAATATCTGCAAACCTATAAAATAGGCAAGATTTCCGAAGATAGCGGAAAAGCAGAGCACGAAAAGAACGTTCCCAGCACCTTGAAATGCGGCTCCAAGAACGATTCGAACAATGAGGTCTGAATTGATTGCGATAACAGACACAGTCGCGGCAGATATAATCGCTGTTGCAGATACCCCATAGACGATAAGTTTCGCTGCTACTCTTCGATCGGATCGGAGCAAACGCTCAATCCGTGGGTACACAACCGCACTTATTTGTGCAGGAACAAGATTCGCCACAACCCGGATTTTGTCCGCACCTGCATATATCCCAGCAGCATAAGCGCCGGAAAAATGCATCAAAATAACTGAATTAGCGGATCCGAACAATGTCACAGAAGCTGTCGCAACAAACATATCCGTTCCATCCCGCAGTTGCTTCATGATCGAGGAAATTTTTAGAACGGGCCTCCCTATATAACCCTCTTTGTAAGCGATCAGAAGCGAAATAAATGCGGCGACGATTGGTCCCGTTGCCTGAATTGCAGCCGCGATGCAGATATCATCCGGTTTTTTGACCAGGAAAAATGTCAAAGGCACTGTGACCAAGCGATTGGAAAACACCAAAGCAGAAATTAAATTGAATTTCTCCAGCCCTTGAAATAACCAGTACACAGTGCAAACATTTGCCGCAACACCACTCCATGACACCAAAAGCACAATCTGCGAGTCCCTGGTTCCGGTGCCCAGAGCTATATAACCCAATAAAAAAGCCGTGCATATAGCACAAATCAGAGCTTTCCCACCAATCACGGACCAGATCAGGTGATTTGTCGCTTCTCGATTAGAACGACATGCAACAACAGCTCGCGGTCCACTTAGACTGAATCCCCACTCGGAGAGCAATGCACCATACGCGGCGATTGACATCGCGTACGCAAGGAGCCCGAAGTGTTCTGGGCCCAGCACACGGGTCAAGTAGGGAAACGTGGCAAACGACGCGATGTAGTTGCCGGCCAAGGACATGACCATCAAAAACACATTTCGCCCGACACGCCCGCTGTTCTCAGACCGGCTCCGCACAACAAACGCCCCCTACCTGTAGTAACGTAATCCACCATTTCCTGGGCGAGGTGCTCGCGCGGAGCACCCTCCATTGACCCAAGGATCAGGAGCGAGCCAACACCCCACGCGTATCAATCACGACCTTGGCCTGCAGGCGAATCGGATCGACCTGCTTGAACTGCGCGTGGTCGACCAGAATGACAATGACGTCTGCTTCGGCCATCACCGTGCGCAAATCACCAAGCCTGAGACGACCCTCGAGTGCATCGGGCAGGTTACGAATGTTTGGCTCGACAGCGACGACTTGTCCTGGGAACCTGTTCGCCAGCTCTTTGGCTATCTCCACTGCGGGGCTCTCGCGCAGGTCGTCGATATTCGCTTTGAACGCAAGGCCAAGACATGCAATCTGCGGTTCCCGAAACCGCTTTGCCGCCCTCTCTACGCGCTCAACCACCCAATGGGGCTTATCGTCATTCACCGTGCGTGCCGCGCGAATGAGTCGCGCCTGCTCCGGCGCCGAATCGACAATGAACCACGGATCGACAGCAATACAATGGCCACCCACGCCCGGCCCCGGCTGCAGGATGTCGACACGAGGATGCCGGTTTGCCAGTTTGATCAATTCCCACACGTTGATATCCAACCGGTCGCAGATCAGCGAAAGCTCGTTGGCGAAAGCGATATTCACATCGCGGAATGAATTTTCGGTGAGCTTGCACATTTCCGCAGTTCGTGCGTCTGTGACGATGCATTCGCCACGTACGAAGACCTGGTATAGTTCGCGTGCCGCTTCACTGCAGCGTCGTGTCA
The DNA here is from genome assembly GCF_054968425.1 of Paraburkholderia sp. AV2. NCBI lineage: Bacteria > Pseudomonadati > Pseudomonadota > Betaproteobacteria > Burkholderiales > Burkholderiaceae > Paraburkholderia > Paraburkholderia sp. AV2. The sequence continues at coordinate 754 of NZ_JBANLK010000052.1, read as the reverse complement.
TGCCGCCGATTACCCTGTCGTTTTCGACCAGTTCGCGGATCACATGTCCTGGCAACACGCGTTCCGGACAATGCGCGACACGCACGTCCGACATGTCGCCCACCTGCTGCGGAAATGTGAGGTCTGGCCGCATTTCCGCCATCCACTCGGCCATTTGGGCGGTCGCGCCGACGGGCGAGGTCGATTCGAGTACGACAAGATCACCTTTCTTCAAAACCGGCGCAACCGCGCGGCTTGCTGCTTCGATATACGAGAGATCCGGCTTATGCCCGTCTGTAAACGGCGTGGGTACGGCGATAAGAAATGCATCGGCAGGTTCCGGGTTGGTTGTCGCCCGCAAATAACCCTGCGAAACAGCGGCGTGCACCAACATGTCGAGTTCCGGCTCGACAATATGAATTGCGCCACGATTTATGGTATCGACCGCGTACTGATTGACATCAACGCCAATCACTTTCTTTCGACGTGCGGCAAAAGCCGCTGCCGTCGGCAATCCTATATAACCCAAACCAACAACCGAAATGGTTTCAAAGTTCATGATGATCTAGCCTTATTTCCTGATGTCGTCATGCCGCTCGAACCGCAGCACCCAACCAACCATTCAGCACGTGCGCAATTCGATCGCACGCGTCCCCATTGCCATATGGGTTATCGCCTCGACTCATCGCCGCATAGATTCCGCGATCGTCCAGCAATTGTGGAGCAATCGTCAATAGTGGTGTACGGGCGGGACGGCATGATCAGGCGGCCAGCG
>NZ_JBANLK010000051.1:0-42337 GCF_054968425.1 Paraburkholderia sp. AV2 | reverse complement strand
GGCTGATGACGTAGTTGCCGTGGTTCCTGAAGTTCTCGGGCAGCGCCCAGTTCGGCACGGCCTTCGCGCCGGTTTCCGAAAGGAACAGGAATTTATCTTCGGTGACGGGCACGTCCAGCGGTGCGCCCTGTTCCTTCCAGTCGGGGATCAGTTCGTTGAGGGCGCGCGGGTCCATGACTGCGCCCGAGAGGATATGCGCCCCGATCTCCGAGCCCTTTTCCAGTACGCACACGCCCATCTCGACGCCTTTCTCTGCCGCGAGCTGCTTCAGGCGGATCGCCGCCGACAGGCCCGCCGGGCCGCCGCCTACGATCACCACGTCGTATTCCATCGATTCGCGTGGGCCGTATTGCTCCAAAAGACTTGCGGGGGTCATCAAAGCTCCTCTTGCCATTAGAATACTTTTTTCGGGTTCGTATTGTCGGGTAACGTTCCCTGACCTGCAACCCAACGAGCTAAATTTAGCACGGTCGTTCTATTCTATGTCAGAATGTCAGGCCGACCGGGCAAAATGCGTTCTGGTGTTTCCTCATACTTGAACAGGAACCGCAAATGGGCCGTTCGATCAATCTGGAAGGCAAGGTGGCGATGATCACTGGCGCGTCGAGCGGGCTCGGCAAGCGCTTTGCCCAGGTGCTCTCGCAGGCCGGCGCGAAGGTCGTGCTGGCGAGCCGGCGCGTGGAACGGCTCAAGGAGCTGCGTGCCGAGATCGAAGCCGAAGGCGGCGCGGCGCACGTCGTCTCGCTCGACGTGACCGACTATCAAAGCATCCGCTCGGCCGTGGCTCATGCCGAAACCGAGGCGGGCACCATCGACATCCTCGTCAACAATTCCGGCGTCTCCACAACGCAGAAGCTCGCGGACGTCACCCCCGCCGACTTCGAATACGTATTCGACACCAACGCGCGCGGCGCCTTCTTCGTGGCCCAGGAAGTCGCGAAGCGCATGATCATGCGCGGCAACGGCGGCGGTCCGAAGCCCGCGTACCGGATCATCAATATCGCCTCGGTGGCCGGGCTGCGCGTCCTGCCGCAGATCGGTCTCTACGCGATCAGCAAGGCGGCGGTCGTGCACATGACGAAGGCGATGGCGCTCGAATGGGGCCGCTACGGCATCAACGTGAACGCCATCTGCCCCGGCTACATCGACACCGAGATCAACCATCACCACTGGGCGACCGAGCAGGGCCAGAAACTCATCTCGATGCTGCCGCGCCATCGCGTCGGCACGCCCGAAGACCTGGACGGCCTGTTGCTGTTGCTGGCCGCCGACGAGTCGGCTTTCCTGAACGGCTCGATCATCAGCGCCGACGACGGTTTCGGGCTCGCCTGAGCAAGAAGAAGTGCAATGAGCGACTACCATCCCGTCTTCGAGATGATCATGCCGATCCGCTGGGGCGACATGGATGCTTTTGGCCACGTGAACAACACGGTCTATTTCCGCTACATGGAGCAGGCGCGGATCTCCTGGTTCGAGCAGCTGGGCGTGGCCGGCCGCAACCCCGAGGGGCAGGGGCCGGTGATCGTCAATGCGTCGATGGAGTTTCTCCGGCAGCTGCATTATCCGGGCGACGTCGTCTGCACGTTGACGGTCGGCCAGCCGGGGCGCAGCAGCTTCGATACCGGTTTCGAGCTGCGCCGCACCGACGAGCCGGACACGCTCTACGCGCGCGGCAGTGCCCGCTGTGTCTGGATCGACTACGACGCGGGCAAGTCCGTGCCGATTCCCGACGCGTTGCGCGACACGCTCGAGCACGCGCCGCTCGTCAAAGCCGGGCGGCCGGGCTGAACCGCGGCGCTGATCCGCCGCCCAGGCAGGGCGCCGTGGCCGCAACGGGGCCGCGCGCCCCAGGGCGTTCCCGCGGCAGTCCCTTCACTGTCCCAGGAGCCTTTGCAGCAATTCCGTCGCGTTGCCCGTGTCGTACTTGCGCATCAGCCGCGCGCGGTAGACGTCCACCGTGCGCGAGCTGATATCCAGAATCCGCCCGATCTGCTTGCTCGTCTTGCCCGTCACCAGTTGCGCGGCGATTTCGCGCTCGCGCGGCGTGAGCTCGACCGCAACGCGCCGTGTCGCGCTCAGATCCTCGAAAGTCCAGACGCCGGCCCCGTGGGGTGCCGTCCGGTCGAGCGAGCGGCCCGTCACGTGACACCAGAACAGCTCGCCGTCGGCGCGTTTCATGATGCGGTCGTCCGCGTAGCTGCCTTGCGCCGTCATGATGGGCGGGATGCGCGCGCCGATGCGCTCGAACTCGTCCGCCGACGGATACAACACCTGGAACGACTGGCCGATCAGCGCCTCGCGCGTGCAGCGGAAGATGGCCGCTACCTCGTCGTTGCAGTCCTCGACGATGCGTTCGCGCGCGAGCACGAGGCCGATGGGCGCGAGGTGGAACGCGGTCTGGTAATCGAGCGGGGCGGACGTGGCGGACGGGGATGGCATGGCGGCGGTGCGGGTATTGCTTTATGTAGTTTTGCGTATTGTGCCGCATCGGGCCGCAAGCGTACGCTTTGCACCCATTGGAGGGACGGTTGCAGGGGCAATCCGGCGCGTGTCAGGTTCACGGCAACGCCACTCCTGCGTGGATAGAATGAGGCTTTGCCGGGGCGTGCCCGACGCTTGGTACGCCCGGTGCGCCACGGCCGGCATGGCCGGGACGAAGCGGAATTAGCGGAACAAAGCGGATCGACGGATTTCCATTCGAGGAAGGGACACACTGATGAACAAAGTCTATGCAAGCGCGGCCGCCGCGCTCGAAGGCATCGTCGAGGACGGCCAGATCTTCGCGGTTGGCGGCTTCGGGCTGTGCGGCATTCCCGAGGCGCTGATCGGCGCGCTGCGCGATTCGGGCGTGAAGGGGATTACCTGCATCAGCAACAACGCGGGCGTGGATGGCTTCGGCCTCGGCCTGCTGCTGGAAACGCGCCAGATCAAGAAGATGATCTCGTCGTATGTGGGCGAGAACAAGGAATTCGAGCGCCAGTATCTCTCGGGCGAACTCGAACTCGAATTCACGCCGCAGGGCACGCTGGCCGAGAAGCTGCGCGCGGGCGGCGCGGGCATCCCGGCGTTCTTCACGAACACGGGCTACGGCACGCTGATCGCCGAGGGCAAGGAAACGCGCCAGTTCGGCGACCGGCACTACGTGCTGGAGCCCTCGCTCACGGCCGACGTGGCGCTCGTGAAGGCGTGGAAGGCCGACAAGTCGGGCAATCTGATCTATCGCCGCACGGCGCGCAACTTCAACCCGATGTGCGCGATGGCGGGCAAGATCACGGTCGTGGAAGTGGAGGAGATCGTCGAGAACGGCGAACTCGATCCGGACGCGGTCCATACGCCAGGTATCTTCGTGCAGCGCATCGTGCTCAATGCGCACCCGGAGAAACGCATCGAACAACGCACCGTGCGCGCTTCGGCGAGCGCCTGAGAGGGGAGAGCGATCATGGCATGGAATCGTGACGAAATGGCCGCGCGCGCGGCGAAGGAACTGCAGGACGGCTTCTACGTGAACCTCGGCATCGGTCTGCCGACGCTCGTGGCGAACCACGTGCCCGCGGGCGTGGAAGTGTGGCTGCAATCGGAAAACGGCCTGCTCGGCATCGGCCCGTTCCCGATGGAAGATCAGGTGGACGCCGACATGATCAACGCCGGCAAGCAGACGGTGACGACGTTGGCCGGCTCGTCGATCTTCTCTTCGGCGGACTCGTTCGCGATGATCCGCGGCGGCCACATCAATCTGGCGATCCTCGGCGCGATGCAGGTGAGCGAGAAGGGCGACCTCGCGAACTGGATGATCCCGGGCAAGATGATCAAGGGCATGGGCGGCGCGATGGATCTCGTGGCGGGCGTCAAGCGCGTGGTCGTGCTCATGGAGCACGTGGCGAAGGGCGACCAGCACAAGATTCTCGAAGCGTGCACGCTGCCGCTCACGGGCGTGGGTGTGGTGGACATCATCATCACCGACCTCGGCGTGATCGAAGTGACCGACTCGGGCCTGAAGGTGACCGAGCTGGCGCCGGGCGTGAGCGTCGATGAGATCAAGGCGAAGACGGGCGCACCGCTCGACGTGAGCGCGGTGGGCTGATCGCGCTGGCCGTTGGCAGCATGACTTGCTGCACGCGGGCGGGACTTCGGTTCCGCCCGTTTTGTTTTCCAGCGCCGGTATTCGGGTGGATTCGGGCGGACGCATTGGCCGCGCCGGCCCATCCCGCGGCGCAAAGCCGTTTACAATCGGCCCACAGCCTTCCATGAAGACCCTGCGATGAGCGTACCCTCCGCCGTGCCGCGTCAACACCATGTTCAGTGCCTCAGCCCCTCGGGCCTGCATCGCATTGCCTATACCGAATGGGGCGAGCCCGCCAATCCGCGCGTGCTCGTCTGCGTGCATGGGCTCACGCGTTCGAGCCGCGATTTCGACCGGCTTGCCGCCGCGTTGTCCGACACGTATCGCGTCATCTGTCCCGACGTCGTCGGCCGTGGGTTGTCGTCGTGGCTCGTCGACCCGCGCGGCTATGGCGTGGCGCAGTACGTCGCCGATATGGTGACGCTGATCGCGCGCGCGGGCGTCGAGACCGTGGACTGGTTCGGCACATCGATGGGCGGGCTGATCGGCATGGCGCTCGCCGGTCTGCCCGATATGCCGATCGGGCGCATGCTGCTCAACGACGTCGGCCCCCATATCGAGCCCGAGGCGCTCGCCCGGATCGGCGAATACGTCGGCCGCGACGAGCGTTTCCCTTCGCTGCAGGCGGGTGTCGATCACGCCGCATTGCTCGCGGCATCGTTCGGCCCGCTCGCTGCCGGGGAATGGCGCGAGATCAACACGCCGCTGTTGCACGAGGTGGATGGCGAGTGGCGCTTCCGGTACGACCCGCGCATCGCCGAGCCGATCAAATCGGTCACGCCCGAGCAGACCGAACAGGGCGAGCAGTTCTTGTGGCGTTCGCTGGCGGCGTTCAAGGGCGCGGTGCGGGTCGTGCGCGGTGCTCAGTCGGATCTGCTGTCGCGCGACACGGTCGCGAAGATGGTTGAGGTGGGACACAACGTGTCAAGCGTCGAAATCGCGGGCGTGGGTCACGCGCCGGCGTTTTTGTCGGCCGACCAGATCGAGGTGGCGCGGGGTTTCTTTTCCGGAGCCCGCGCCGACGCGTCATAATATGAGATTGGCTGGCGCCGACCTCGCTTGAGCGGTGGGCGCATGCATTCAACTTCTACGGGAATTTTCATGGCAGTCATTCGTCACCACGTCGGCCCGCGTCTTTCGGAAACCGCCATTCACAACGGCACCGTTTATCTGGCAGGGCAAATCGCGGAAGACACGAAGCAGGACATCACCGGGCAGATGCGCGAGGTGCTCGGCCATATCGATCGTCTGCTGGGCGAAGCGAACAGCGACAAGTCGCTGCTGCTCTCGGTGCAGATTTATATCGCCGACATGAAGGATTTCGCGGGCATGAACGCCGTATGGGACGCCTGGGTCGCACAGGGTGCGACGCCGCCGCGCGCGACGGTCGAAGCGAAGCTCGCGAATCCGGAATGCCTCGTCGAAGTCGTCGTGGTGGCCGCGCAGCGCGACTGATTTATTCGTTCGTTTTGCCGTAGCCCGTTCCTGTTCCATTACCTGACGGGCACTGTCTCATGAGTAGCGATTCCCTTCCGCCCCCGCCTGCCGCGCTGCCGTCGATCGAAGACGCGCTTGCGTTCGTGCACGAGCACGCGGGCGACGCACGCCTGTCCACGGGCGAACTGCTCGTCGAGCACGCGCGAGGCACGGCTGCGGCCGTGGGGCGCCTCAACGTCGATCCGCCCGCGGTGCTCGCGGCGGCGCTCTTCAATCTCGCGCCGCATCTCGACGATCCGGAGACGACGCTCGAAGCGCGTTTCGGCGCGGAAGTGGCGAAACTCGTCTTCGACGTGCGCAAACTGCTGCGGCTCGGCACCGTGAGCGTGCGCGTGGCGCAGAACGCCGCGGCCGACACGGGCCGCGACGCGCAGGCCGAGCGCCGGGCCCAGGTCGAGTCGCTGCGCAAGATGCTGCTCGCGTTCGCGCAGGACATTCGCGTCGTGCTGATCCGCCTCGCGTCGCGGCTGCAGTCGCTCCGCTATTACGCCGCGGCGAAGATCACGCCCGCGCCCGAAGTGGCGCGCGAGACGCTCGAGATCTACGCGCCGCTCGCGAACCGGCTCGGCATCTGGCAACTGAAGTGGGAGCTCGAAGACCTCGCGTTTCGCTTCGAGGAGCCCGCTACCTACAAGCGCATCGCGAAGCTGCTCGACGAGAAGCGCGTCGAGCGCGAGAGCTATGTCGCCGACGCCATCTCGCGGCTTCAGCAGGAACTCGCGGCCGCGCATATCCCGGCCGAGGTGAGCGGGCGGCCCAAGCACATCTACAGCATCTGGAAGAAGATGCGGGGCAAGGATCTCGACTTCTCCGAGCTCTACGACGTGCGCGCGTTTCGCGTGATCGTGCCGGATATCAAGGATTGCTACACGGTGCTCGGCATCGTGCACAACCTCTGGCAGCCGGTGCCGAAAGAATTCGACGACTACATCTCGCGGCCCAAGCCGAACGGCTATCGCTCGCTGCATACGGTCGTGATCGGCGACGACGGCCGTGCATTCGAAGTGCAGATCCGCACGCAGGAAATGCACCAGTTCGCGGAGTACGGCGTCGCGGCGCACTGGCGCTACAAGGAGGCCGGGTCGAAGGGCTATGGCGGCCAGTTCAGCACGAGCGGCAGCTACGACGAGAAGATCGCGTGGCTGCGCCAACTGCTTGCCTGGAAAGACGACGTTGCCGATACCCGTCAGCCGTGGGAAGAGTTGCGCAAGGCTACGCTCGACGACGACCACATCTACGTACTCACGCCGCAGGCGCGCGTGATCGCGCTGCCGCTGGGTGCGACGCCGCTCGACTTCGCCTATCACCTGCACAGCGAGCTTGGGCACCGCTGCCGCGGCGCGCGCGTGGATGGCGCGATGGTGCCGCTCAACACGGCACTGCAGAACGGCCAGACCGTCGAGATCGTTTCGGTGAAGGAGGGCGGTCCTTCGCGCGACTGGCTCAATCCGCAACTGGGTTATCTGCACAGCACGCGCGCACGGCAGAAGGTGCGCGCGTGGTTCAACGCGGTCGACTCGCAGGAGAACATCGCGAACGGCCGCGTGCTGGTCGAAAAGACGCTGCAGCGCGAGGGCCGTACCTCGGTCAGCCTCGATCAGCTGGCGGCCAGGCTCGGCTTCAAGACGCCCGAAGAGTTGTTCGCCGCGGTGGGCAAGGAAGAATTCAGCCTGCGCAACGTCGAGCAGGCGCTGCACGACGCACCGGTTGCCGAGCCGGAGGAAGAAGCGACGCCCGAGCAGTTCACCAAGCGCGCGAGCGGGGCCAATGTGGCGCACGGCGCGTCGTCGGGCGTGCTCGTGGTGGGCGTGGATGCGCTCCTGACGCAGCTTGCGCGTTGTTGCCGGCCGGCGCCGCCGGACGACATCAGCGGCTTCGTCACGCGCGGCAAGGGCATGTCGATCCACCGCAGCGACTGCCCGACCTTCCTGCGCATGGCGCGCCGTTCGCCGGAACGCCTGCTGCAGACCACCTGGTCGTCCGACGTGATGGGTGGGCGCGGCCAGTCGGTCTACCCGGTCGATATCCTGATCGAGGCGAGCGACCGTCAGGGGCTCTTGCGCGACATCTCGGAAGTGTTTGCGCGCGAGAAGATGAACGTGATCGGCGTGAAGACACAGTCGCGGCGTAACGCGGCGTACATGCAGTTCACGGTCGAAGTGTCGAGTTCAGCCCAGATCCAGCGCGCGTGCGTGCTGCTGGGCGAGGTGGGCGGCGTGGTGAGGGCGTCGCGCAAGGGGTGAAGGCGCCGGGGCGAATGCCCGGCGGCGGCGCGCGAAATGCCGCGCTGCAAAAAATGCTTGTCAGGCCCACCGGAACTTCATATAATCTCACTTCTTTAGGCTCGTAGCTCAGCTGGTTAGAGCACCACCTTGACATGGTGGGGGTCGTTGGTTCGAGTCCAATCGAGCCTACCAACGAAATCGAAGCAACGCCTGAACACTGGCGAGGCTTCAAGTGCAGTAAAGCGCCGGTTCCTGCTTGTTTCACAAGGAAGCGCCAAAGGGCGAATACGGTTATGACACCGCGAACGTTTACCGAAACGACTTCGGAACGACGCTAGTCGAGGACCTCTTTCGCCCCCTGCAGTCTGGTTTGAAAAAGTGAATGCGGCCCCTCGAAAGCGGGGCCGCATTTTTTTTCGCCGCGAGCTTTTGCGCGGATCGGTTTGACAAACGAAACGACGTGCCGCTGCGGCACCTCTGGAGAAAAACATGGTTGCGATACGTCTGCCCGATGGTTCGGTTCGACAGTACGATCATCCCGTCACGGTCGCCGAAGTGGCGGCCTCGATCGGCCCCGGTCTCGCCAAGGCGGCGCTCGGCGGCAAGCTCGACGGCGAACTGGTCGACACGTCGGCGCTGATCGATCGCGACGCATCGCTCGCCATCGTCACGGACAAGGATGCCGACGGCCTCGACATCATCCGCCACTCCACGGCGCACCTTTTGGCCTACGCGGTGAAGGAGCTGTTCCCGGAGGCGCAGGTCACGATCGGCCCGGTCATCGACAACGGCTTCTACTACGACTTCGCCTACAGCCGCCCCTTCACGCCCGAAGATCTCGAAAAGATCGAAAAGCGCATGCAGGAACTTGCGAAGAAGGACGAGCCGGTGTCGCGCCGCGTCGTTTCGCGTGGCGATGCGGTGGATTATTTCAAGAGCATCGGCGAAAAGTACAAGGCCGAGATCATCGAGTCGATTCCGGGCGACCAGGAGATCAAGCTCTATTCGCACGGCGGCTTCACGGACTTGTGCCGCGGCCCGCACGTGCCGTCCACGGGCAAGCTGAAGGTCTTCAAGCTCATGAAGGTCGCGGGCGCCTACTGGCGCGGCGACGCGAAGAACGAGCAGCTGCAGCGCATCTACGGCACGGCCTGGACGAAGAAGGAAGACCAGGATCAGTACCTGCATATGCTCGAAGAAGCCGAGAAGCGCGACCACCGCAAGCTCGGCAAGCAGCTCGACCTGTTCCACATGCAGGACGAGTCGCCGGGCATGGTGTTCTGGCACCCGAAGGGCTGGACGCTCTGGCAGCAGGTCGAGCAGTACATGCGCGGCCGCCTGCGCGAGGCCGGCTACGACGAGATCAAGACGCCGATGATCATGGACCGCTCGCTGTGGGAAGCGTCGGGCCACTGGCAGAACTATCGTGAAAACATGTTCACGACGGAATCGGAAAAGCGCGACTACGCGATCAAGCCGATGAACTGCCCGGGCCACGTCCAGGTCTTCAATCACGGCCTGCGTTCGTATCGCGACCTGCCGCTGCGCTACGCCGAATTCGGCTCGTGCCACCGCAACGAGGCGTCGGGCGCGCTGCATGGCCTGATGCGCGTGCGCGGTTTCGTGCAGGACGATGCGCATATCTTCTGCACGGAAGACCAGATCATCAGCGAGTCGATTGCGTTCAACACGCTCGCGATGAGCATCTACAAGGATTTCGGGTTCGATCACATCGACATCAAGCTCTCGCTGCGCCCCGATTCGCGCGCGGGGACGGATGAGACGTGGGATCACGCCGAACAGGGCCTGCGCAACGCGCTGACGGCCTGCGGCCTCGCGTGGGAAGAACTGCCGGGCGAGGGCGCGTTCTACGGCCCGAAGGTCGAGTACCACATCAAGGACGCGCTCGGCCGCTCGTGGCAGTGCGGCACGCTGCAGCTCGACATGGTGCTGCCGGAGCGCCTTGACGCCGAGTACGTGGCGGAGGACAACAGCCGCCGCCGTCCGATCATGCTGCACCGGGCGATCCTCGGTTCGATGGAGCGTTTCCTCGGCATTCTGATCGAGCACCATGCCGGTGCGATGCCGCCGTGGCTCGCGCCCGTGCAGGCCGTTGTGATGAATATCGCGGAAAGTCAGGCCGAATATGCCGCTAATCTGGCCCAATCGTTGCAAAAACAAGGGGTTAGAGTGCAGGCGGATTTGCGCAACGAGAAAATTAGCTATAAAATACGCGAGCACACGCTCGAAAAGGTTCCGTACCTGCTTGTCGTCGGCGACAAAGAGCGTGAAGCACAAACGGTAGCCGTGCGTGCCCGTGGCGGTGTCGATCTGGGCGTGATGCCCGTCGACGCGTTCCTGGAGCGTCTGCGCGAAGACGTGCAGACGTTCCGGTAAACCACCGGAGCAGCGCGGCTCGTTTTTTTAATTTTTAGAGGAAACGTAACATCGCTACTGATAAGCCGCATCGCATCAACGGTGAAATTACTGCACCCGAGGTGCGTCTCGTCGGAATCGACAATGAGCCGCTCGGCATCGTAAAGCTGGCCGATGCGTTCCGCCTGTCGGAACAACAGGACGTCGATCTGGTTGAAATTGCCCCGCAGGCAGCGCCCCCGGTGTGCCGTTTGATGGACTACGGCAAGTTCAAGTACCAGGAGGCGAAGAAGCAGCACGAGGCCAAGCTCAAGCAGAAGGTCATCCAGGTCAAGGAAGTCAAGTTCCGCCCGGGTACCGACGACGGCGACTACAACGTCAAGCTGCGCAATCTCGTCCGCTTCCTCGAAGACGGCGACAAGACGAAGATCACGTTGCGTTTCCGGGGGCGCGAAATGGCCCACCAGGAAATCGGCATGCGCATGCTCGAGCGTCTGCGTACCGACCTCGATGAGGTAGGCCAGGTCGAGCAGATGCCGAAAATGGAAGGGCGCCAGATGATCATGGTGCTCGCTCCGAAGAAAAAGAAGTAAGCGTATGCTGTGCGCCTCAGGCGGCACGGCAGAGGCAGGCAGGTGAAGTTTGAAGTGCGCCGCGGCGACATTTGCAGCCGCGGCGGGAAGCAGGTTCCGGAACGGCACCCGCGCGCCGCACGAGCGTGCGGCAAACGGGCGTTTTTCCTGAAAGCGGCGGCCAGTATCAGGCTTTTTAAAAGCGGCCAGCTGCGAAAACAAGTGGAGTGGGTTTCGAAGGGCGGTCGAAGGGCAAGGTGTCTTGAACATCGAGCCAGCCGCACACCCATGTCCATCAAATAATGGAGTTATTCGTCATGCCCAAGATGAAGACCAAGAAGAGCGCTGCAAAGCGCTTCGTGGTGCGTCCGGGTGGTACCGTCAAGCGCGGTCAAGCCTTCAAGCGTCACATCCTGACCAAGAAGACCACCAAGAACAAGCGTCATCTGCGTGGTGCCACGGCCGTTCACGATTCCGATCTGAAGTCCGTGCGCGCAATGCTGCCGTTCGCGTAACTCAACCGATAACTCACAGGAGCTAAACATGCCTCGAGTCAAACGTGGGGTTACCGCACGGGCCCGTCACAAGAAGATCATCAAGCTGGCCAAGGGTTACCGCGGCCGTCGCAATAACGTCTATCGCATCGCCAAGCAGGCGGTCATGCGCGCGGGCCAGTACGCCTACCGCGATCGCCGCAACAAGAAGCGTGTGTTCCGCGCACTGTGGATCACGCGTATCAACGCGGCGGTGCGTCAGCACGACATGACCTACAGCGTGTTCATCAACGGCCTGAAGAAGGCGTCGATCGAACTCGACCGCAAGGTCCTGGCCGACATGGCGGTATTCGACAAGCCTGCATTTGCTGCGATCGTCCAGCAAGTGAAGGCCGCCGTCGCCGCCTGATCGTTACCCCGTCAAACGGGTATTGCGCAGGTTCGTTGCAGCAGACATTCCGGTTGTTTCGGTGATGCTGCAACAAAAACGGGGCTCCTCACCGAGCCCCGTTTTTGTTGGTGAATCGCGACCTGCGTGGTTCATGCGCATGCTTCATGCCGCGCTTTGTCTTTCGCGAGGCGCGGCTCAAGACTCAAACACTGACGCTGAAAAGATGGGATCAATGGATCTGGACCAGATTGTCGCCGACGCGCAAAGTGCCTTCGCTGCCGCCCTTGACGTCAACACGCTCGAGAACGAGAAGGCGCGCTTTCTCGGCAAGTCGGGCGCGCTGACCGAACTGCTGAAGGGACTCGGCAAGCTCGATCCCGAAACGCGCAAGACCGAAGGCGCGCGCATCAACGCCGTGAAGCAGCAGGTTGAGGCCGCCCTGACGGCGCGCCGCCAGGCGCTTGCCGACGCGCTGCTGAACCAGCGCCTCGCCGCCGAAGCGATCGACGTCACGCTGCCGGGTCGCGGCACGGGCACGGGTAGCCTGCATCCGGTGATGCAGACGTGGGAGCGTGTCGAGCAGATTTTCGGCTCGATCGGCTTCGACGTGGCCGACGGCCCCGAGATCGAGACCGACTGGTACAACTTCACGTCGCTCAACAGCCCCGAGAACCATCCGGCGCGCTCGATGCAGGACACGTTCTACGTGGACGGCAAGGACGCCGATGGCCGTCAGCTTTTGTTGCGCACTCACACGAGCCCGATGCAGGTGCGCTACGCGCGCACGCACACGCCGCCCATCAAGGTGATCGTGCCGGGCCGTACGTACCGCGTGGACAGCGACGCCACCCACTCGCCGATGTTCAACCAGGTCGAAGGCCTGTGGATCGAAGAGAACATCAGCTTCGCAGACCTGAAGGGCGTCTACTCCGATTTCCTGAAGAAGTTCTTCGAACGCGACGATATCAAGGTGCGCTTCCGCCCGTCGTACTTCCCGTTCACGGAGCCGTCCGCCGAAATCGACATGATGTTCGAAGAAGGCAAGAATGCGGGCAAGTGGCTCGAGATCTCGGGCTCGGGCCAGGTGCATCCAACGGTGATCCGCAACATGGGCCTCGACCCGGAGCGCTATATCGGCTTCGCATTCGGCAGCGGCCTGGAGCGTTTGACGATGCTGCGCTACGGCGTGCAGGACCTGCGCCTCTTCTTCGAAGGCGATCTGCGCTTCTTGCGCCAGTTCGCGTAAAGAAGCCACGCATCCGCGGTTCGTGTTGCGGACGCAGCACTGAAGTACCAGTGCGCGGTAGCCCGCAACACGTCGGTCTCAATCTGTCTGGAACGTAAAACGAAATGCTATTTCCCGAATCCTGGCTGAGAAGCTTTGTCGATCCGAAGCTCACGACCGAAGAGCTGGCCCACGCGCTCACGATGTCGGGCCTCGAAGTCGAAGGTCTGCGTCCCGCCGCGCCGCCCACTTCGAAGATCGTGGTCGGCCGTGTGCTCGAAGTGGTCAAGCACCCGGACGCGGACAAGCTGAACGTGTGTCAGGTCGATGCCGGCACGGGCGCGACGCTGAACATTGTCTGCGGCGCACCCAATGTCGCGCCCGGCATCAAGGTGCCGGTGGCGCTCGTCGGCGCGGAACTGCCGCCGGCCGAAGAGGGCGGCAAGCCGTTCGCGATCAAGCTCTCGAAGCTGCGCGGCGTGGAAAGCCAGGGCATGCTGTGCTCGGCACGCGAGCTCAAGCTTTCCGAGGACCACAGCGGCCTTCTGATCCTGCCGGAAGACACGCCCATTGGCCAGGACATCCGCGAGACGCTGAACCTCGACGACACCGTCTTCGAAGTCAAGCTCACGCCGAACAAGGCCGATTGCCTTTCGGTGTATGGCGTCGCGCGCGAGACCGCGGCGATCACCGGCGCGCCATTGAAGGCGCCCGTGTTCCCGATGGTCGAAGTGAAGCTCGACGAAAAGCTGCCTGTGAAGATCTCGGCGCCGGATCTGTGCGGCCGCTTCTCGGGCCGAGTGATCCGTGGCGTGAACGCGCACGCGAAGACGCCGCAATGGATGGTCGAGCGCCTGGAACGTTCGGGCCAGCGCAGCATCTCGGCGCTCGTCGATATTTCGAACTACGTGATGCTTGAACTGGGCCGCCCCTCGCACGTGTTCGATCTCGACAAGATTCACGGCTCGATGGACGTGCGCTGGGGGCGCAAGGGCGAAACGCTCAAGCTGCTCAACGGCAATACCGTCGAAGTCGACGAAACGGTAGGCGTGATCGCCGACGATCGCGAGATCGAAAGCCTCGCGGGCATCATGGGCGGTGACAGCACGGCTGTCTCGCTCGACACGAAAAATATTTATCTGGAAGCCGCGTTCTGGTGGCCCGATAGTATTCGCGGCCGCTCGCGCCGCTACAATTTCTCGACCGACGCGGGTCACCGCTTCGAGCGCGGTGTGGACTGGTCCACGACCGTCGAGCACATCGAGCGCATCACGCAACTGATCCTCGATATCTGCGGCGGCGAAGCCGGCCCGGTCGACGACCAGACTGTCAATGTGCCCACGCGCGAGCCCGTGAAGATGCGCGTGGCGCGTGCGGCTCGCATTATCGGCGTGCAGATCGGCGCGGACGAGATTGCCGGGATCTTCACGCGCCTTGGTCTGGCCTTCGAACGTGACGCCGATACCTTCAGCGTGACGCCGCCGCCGTACCGCTTCGACATCGAGATCGAGGAAGACCTGATCGAGGAAGTCGCGCGTATCTACGGTTTCGAGAGAATCCCGGCGAACCCGCCCGTTGCACGCAGCGAGATGCGCGCGACGAACGAGACGCGCCGCTCGATCCACGCGATCCGTCACGCGCTCGCCGCGCGCGACTATGCCGAGACGATCAACTTCAGTTTCGTCGATGCCGAGTGGGAGCAGGACTTCGCGGGCAACGACCAGCCGGTGCGTCTGTTGAACCCGATCGCGAGCCAGCTTTCGGTGATGCGCACGACGCTCTTTGGCAGCCTCATCAACGTGCTGCGCCATAACCTCAACCGCCGCGCAGACCGCGTGCGCGTGTTCGAGGCCGGCCGCGTGTTCCTGAACGATCCGTCGATCAAGGCCGGCGAGATGGCCGTGGAAGGCTTCGCGCAGCCGAAGATGATCGGTGCGCTCGCGTATGGTCCCGCGCTCGACGAGCAGTGGGGCACAGCGACGCGCGGCGTGGACTTCTTCGACGTGAAGGGCGATCTCGAAGCGCTGTTTGCCCCGAGCGCGGTGCGCTTCGTGAAGGCGGAGCACCCGGCGCTGCACCCGGGCCGCAGCGCACGCGTGGAAGCGGACGGCCAGGCCGTGGGCTGGATCGGCGAACTGCATCCGCGCTGGATGCAGAAGTACGACTTGCCGCACGCACCGATCCTGTTCGAGGTCGAGGCGGAGGCGTTGATGGCGCGCGAGTTGCCGACGCCTTCGGATGTCTCGAAGTTCCCGCCGGTGCGACGCGATATCGCGCTGGTCGTCGATCAGAAGATCGAGGTGCAAGCCCTGCTGGACGAGTTCCACCAGGGCATGCAGGACGAGCCGTGCCGGATTGTCCAGAGGGTTGCGCTGTTCGATGAATTTCGTGCAAAATCAAATACTTCCGGACTTGGCGCGGACGAGAAAAGCCTTGCCTTCCGGGTGACCCTGCAAGATACTGGCGGGACCCTTCAGGACGAGACGGTCGATGCGGCCATCAAGTCCCTGGTGGATCGCCTGGCTCGAGTGTATGGCGCCCGGCTGCGCGGCTGAGGCCTCGGTAGAAACTCAAGGCCTCAGACTTAAAGCCTCAGAGGCTCACGCGTTCCGTTGACAGGCTTCCGGCATGTGACTTCGTTGCAACCGGAAGCGCGCCATTTCAAAGATAGATGAACGAAATGAACTCGAGTGATTTCGAAGCCCTCCTTGCGGCACAGCGTAGCGCCATGATTCGCGAAATTCCTGCCTCGTCGTCGAACACCACGACGGACACGCCCACGCTGACCAAGGCCGAGCTGGCGGAACTGCTGTTCGACAACGTCGGGCTCAACAAGCGCGAAGCGAAGGACATGGTCGAAGCATTCTTCGAAGTGATCCGCGACGCGCTGGAAAGCGGCGACAGCGTCAAGCTGTCGGGCTTCGGCAATTTCCAGTTGCGCGACAAGCCGCAACGCCCTGGCCGCAATCCGAAGACGGGCGAGGCGATTCCGATCGCCGCGCGCCGCGTGGTGACGTTTCATGCGAGCCAGAAATTGAAGGCGCTGGTGGAAAGCGGCGCTGAAGCGAGCTTTACCCGTTAGAGCCGCAGCGGTGCTCCCGCCGCGGGACAGTGAGGCGGGGAGCATGACGAAGCGGCCACGCGATATTGCGCAACCACCACGACGGCAACCCGGCGATGACATCGACAAGCGAAAAGGTCGTCCTGCCTCCGATCCCCGCCAAGCGCTACTTCACGATAGGCGAAGTGAGCGAACTCTGCGGCGTGAAGCCCCATGTACTGCGTTACTGGGAGCAGGAGTTCACGCAGTTGAAGCCGGTGAAGCGGCGCGGCAATCGCCGCTATTACCAGCATCACGAGGTTCTGCTGATCCGGCGCATACGCGAGCTGCTGTACGAGCAGGGTTTCACGATCAATGGCGCGCGCAACCGTCTGGATGCGCACGGCGGCATGGTCGAGGAGCCGGGGCAGCCGGAGGTGGTGCAGGCGCCGGCAGGCGGGCAGGGGACGATGGCGATGGTGGACGTCGATCAGCTGCGCAAGGAGTTGCTGCACGTGCTCGACTTGCTGGGGCAATGAAGTGCCCGGCGCGAATTTTCGTGGCGGCGGTTCTAATTGGCCAAAGGCTCTGTTATACTGTTTAGCTCTTTCGGGGCGTAGCGCAGCCTGGTAGCGTACCTGCATGGGGTGCAGGTGGTCGGAGGTTCAAATCCTCTCGCCCCGACCAGAAGAATCAAAGGGTTACAGATTTCGGTCTGTAACCCTTTTTCTTTGCGCCGGCAGAAATTCCTTCGGCTTGCTTCATTCCCGCAAGTGGCCCGGTTGGTTGCATTCGCAACGCATAGACCTGGCAGTGCGAACAGGTTGCGGCACCCGTGGGCCGTCGCCGATCGTCGGACTGATGGAATCCGCGCACCGTTGGCGCGAAGGCTCTCGGAAGGAGGGCGCCGCTTCGCAACACCGCTCGAATGAGCGAGCAAGAATCGGCTGTCAATTTTTCTCACATATCGGTGAGAATCCTTCGTTATGAACCCTGCGCTGCGCACCGTACGATATGCGATGCGCCTCGCGCGCGCCCGCCCGCGTCCGGCAAGCTTTTTTCGAGCCCCCACGTCATGAATCCCGCCAATCTCGCGCAACTGCTCTTTCTCGCCGCTGTCTGGGGCGGTTCGTTCCTGTTCATCCGTCTTGGCGTGACCGGCTTCGGTGTGGCGCCGCTCATGGCACTGCGCGTCGGCATTGGGGCGCTGTTCCTGCTGCTCGTGCTGTTTTCGCGCCGCAGCGCGCGCGAGGCGATCAGCACCCTGCGCGAGCGCGCCTGGCCGCTGCTGGTGGTCGGCATCCTTAACTCGGCGGCGCCGTTCTGTCTTTTCGCGTGGGCCGAACTGACGCTTTCGGCCGGTGTAACGTCGGTCATCAATGCGACCACGCCGCTGTGGGGCGCGGTCGTGGCCTGGCTGTGGCTCAAGGACCGTCTGAGCGGACTGCGTGTCGCGGGCCTCGTGATCGGTTTCGCGGGCGTGCTCGCGCTTGTCGGCGACCAGATTTTCACGCATGCGGGCGACGGCGCGTCTTCGACGGCCACGGCGCTCGCGGCGCTCGCCGCGTTGGCTGCCGCGCTGCTCTATGGCATCGCCGCGAGCTACACGAAGCGCCATCTGACCGGCGCGACGATCGTGCTTCTGCCGTTCGCCGTGGCCACCTGGCCCACGGGGGCTCTTTCGCTCACCGCGTGGAGTTCGGTGCTGGCGCTCGGTGTTGTCTGCACGGGTGTCGCCTATCTGCTGTACTTCAAGCTCATCGCGGCCATCGGCCCTGCGCGCACGATCACCGTCACGTTCGTGATCCCGGTGTTCGGCATCCTGTGGGGTGCGCTCTTTCTCGGCGAGCGCGTATCGCCGGGCATGGTCGAAGCGTGTCTTGCCATCCTCGCCGGCACGGCGCTCGCGACAGGCTTCGTCAAGCGCCTGCCCGGCTTCGGCGCACGCCGGGGCGAGGCCGGCGCGAAGCAATAGGCGCGTGGCCCCAACCGTCGTTCGGTCGCCTCGAGCCGCCGCGCTCCGGCGACACGCTATTCCCTTGCACTTAAATACGTGAATACACGGCATTTTTTCATCCACCGGCCGTGATATTGGACGCCATGTGCAGTGCGATACAGACATTCACGGTTTAATGTGAAGTAGTCGGTAAATCGGAATGCAATGACTGTACTCGCAAGAAAAAACTACCTCGAAATGCCGAATTAATGCGCCATTGGCGCGTTTCATAATGCGCGTGTGAAAGCCATTGGTCAGGCGGAGCGCACTCAATTTCGTATGACTTCTGGCTCTCCACAAGGCCTTCGAACGACTAGCCGTGGCCACGTCCGGGCAGCCGCGGAGATTCGCGTTTAAACTGCGTTAATGTCGTTGGGTCAGCGGTGTAATCTTCGGTTATCCGCCGCGGCTTTCGCAATGAGGCGGGCGGCGTATATCGAGCCTGCACCAATTGCGTAACGCTGAATTGCGGTATTGAAGATTTATCGGGAACAGAAGAACCGGTAGTTTTAGCCCCGCGCCAGGCAGGGGGACGCATTGTCCATGTGTGTGGCGCGAATGAGCAAGCTTGAACCGCGCAGGGCAGGCCACGTATGCGGCGAGGCCTGAACGTACGTCGCACCAGTCACCCATGCGCGGGGCGAACGAGGCGACGGTGCAGTGCGGTCGACATTCGTCTCGGGGACTTATATGACTGAAAAGCAATCGGTCTGGCAAAGGCGTGCCGTGTGCGGCGCGCTGACCGCGCTGCTGGCGTTCGGGGCCGCCGGCGCGCAGGCTGACCAGTTCGGCGTTCAAATGGCGGCTGGCGTGGCCGACCACGACGTGAAGAAGCTCGATCTCGGCCTTGTCTGGGATCCGGGCCTGCAGTGGTGGCATATTGGCGGATTCCATTTCACGGTGGTCGGCGAGGCCCATGCGGCATATTGGGACCTGCATGCGCAGGATGCCGTGCGTCCGAACATCTGGGAATTCGGTGTAACGCCGGTATTCCGCATCATCAAGGACACGGGCTGGTTCCGGCCGTTCTTCGAGGCCGGCGTGGGCGTGCGGCTGCTTTCCCATACGCGCCTGACGCCCGATAGAACGTTGTCGACGTCGTTCCAGTTCGCCGACATGGTGGGCATCGGCGCGCAGTTCGGCGAGCATCAGAACTACCAGGCCGGGTTCCGCTTTCAGCACATTTCGAACGCGGACATCAAGGAACCGAATCCCGGCGAGGATTTCAGCGAGATTTATATCCAGTACAACTTCTAGACCCGGCCGCTCGCGGCGGCCTGCAGCACCTCAACCCTCGCGCTATGGCGCGAAGAGGAGACGTCATGGCAGTTGGCAGTCAGCTCACGCTCTACGCGAGCCGTAGTCTGAAGCACGGTCACCAGTCCGCGGTCGACTGGATTCTCGACGCGGCCAGGGCCGCGGGCGTGCAGGGCGCGACGGTGATGGAGGGCTCCGAGGGCGTCGACGCGCGCGGGCGTCTGCATGCGGCGCGCTTCTTCGAGCTGGCGGACGAGCCGGCCATGGTCGTGCTCATCGCCGAGGACGCGGTTATCGACGGACTGCTCGCCACGCTCGGCAAGGGCGGCGTGCCGCTCTTCTACACGCGCACGCCGCTCGAATTCGGGCACATCGGCGGCGCGTGAACGCCCGCCGGCCGTAGCCCGCGGCACCCACCCGACGCGCGAGTTCCGGTCGCGTCCCGCAACCCGCTAAACTGTCGGCTATTGACGCGGTGCAGCACGCACCGCCTCGCCGGCATTCATTCCGATACGCGATCGGCCGGCGTCGCAGACCCAGGAGCGAGGACGAGGATGGCAATCGAAACAGTAGGGATCGTGGGCGCGGGCACGATGGGCAACGGCATCGCGCAGGCCGTGGCAGTGGCGGGCCTGAAGGCCGTGATGATCGACGTGACCGATGCGGCGCTCGCCAGGGGCATGGCGACGCTCGCGCACAGCATGGAGCGGCTCGTCTCGAAGGGCAAGCTCGATGCAGCCGTGCGCGATGCCGCGCTCGCGCGCGTCGAAACCTCCACCGACTATCAGCGCCTCGCCGCCGCGGACCTCGTGATCGAGGCCGCCACCGAGAACGCCGAACTCAAGACGCGCATTCTCAAGCAGATCGAGGCGGCCGCGCGCCCGGACGCGATCATCGCGTCGAACACCTCGTCGATCTCCATCACGGCGCTCGCCACGACGCTGGCCGACCCGTCGCGCTTCATCGGCATGCACTTCTTCAACCCCGTGCCGATGATGCCGCTCGTCGAGGTGATCCGCGGTCTGCAAACGCGTGCGCAGGTGGCCGAGGACGTGCGGCAGCTCGCGCTGCGCCTCGAAAAGACGCCCATTGCCGTGAAGAATGCCCCAGGCTTCGTCGTGAACCGTATCCTCGTGCCGATGATCAACGAAGCGTTCTTCGTGCTCGCGGACGGCATTGCGAGCGCCGAGGAGATCGACGCGGGCATGAAGCTCGGCGCGAATCATCCGATCGGGCCGCTCGCGCTGGCGGACCTGATCGGCCTCGACGTCTGCCTTTCGGTGATGGACGTGTTCCTGAAGGACTTCGGCGATTCGAAGTATCGCGCCTGCCCGTTGCTGCGCGAGCTGGTGGCCGCGGGCCATCTGGGCCGCAAGACCGGCCGCGGCGTGTATCAGTACGACAAATGACGGCGATAGCGCGGGGCTCCCGCGCTATCGCCGCCGCTTCCTCAGCCCCGCACGCCCACGCGGTACTGCGTCACCTGGCGGTAGGTCGAGCCGGGGCGCAGCACCGCGGCCTCGTGCTCGGGCTCGCCCATGTTGATCTGGTTCGGAAAGCCGCCGGCTTCGAGGCATAGACCCGCGTGGCGTACGCAGGCGGTGCCGTGGCGGCCAGGCGTTCCCTCCAGGTGGTTTCCCGTGTAACACTGCAGCCCGCACTGGTCGGTCGCGACGAAAAGTTCGCGCCCGCTTGCGGGCTCGTAGACGCTCGCGACGGCGCGCAGCGCCGCTTCGCCCCCGGGCTTGCGCAGCCGGTAGCAATGATCGAAGCCGTCTGCCCGCGCGAGCTGCGCGTTTGGCCAGTCGAGCCGCGCCCCCAGCGGCGCGCCATGACGGAAGTCGAACGCGCTGCCCGAGACGTCCGCGATGCCGAGCGGAATCATCTGCGGATCGACTTCCAGGTAGGCGTCGGCGTCGATGGTGAGGACGTGGCCGCGGATATCGGAACCGGGTTCCCCCGAAAGATTGAAATACGGATGGCTCGTGAGATTGAGCGGCGTCGGCGCGTCGGTGAGCGCTTCGTAGTCGAGTGTCAGGGTGCCGTCGTCGTCGAGCGTATAGCGCACCTCCACGCTCACGTTGCCCGGAAATCCCGCGTCGCCCTCGGGCGAGTCGAGCCGTAGCGTGAGTGCTCCACGGTCGTCGACGACCTCCCAGATCGCCCGATGAAAACCTTGCGCTCCCCCGTGCAGCAGATTGCCGTTTTCGTTGCGGTCGAGCGCGTAGCCGACACCGTCGAGCGTGAAGTGCGCGCCGCCGATGCGGTTCGCCCAACGGCCGACCAGGCCGCCCATATAGGTGCTGGCCGTGTAGTAGGCGGCGGGTGTGTCGTGGCCGAGCAGGATATCGGCGAGGCGCCCGGCGCGGTCCGGCGCGAACCATGAAACGAGGGTCGCGCCCAGATCGCTGATCGTGACTTTCATGCCCTGCGCGTTGCGCAGCGTGTAGAGCCGGACGGGGTCGCCGCCGGGCAGGGTGCCCCAGGATTCGGAAGGCAGATGGGCGAGGCTGTTCATGAGGCGCGGTTCGGTTGAATTCATGGGTGGCCGGGGTCTGAGCGGGCGCGGGCGTCAGGCTCGGGGCGGCGCGGCAGGCGCGGGTGCGGCGCTGTCCTGGTACTCGCGCGGCGTGCAGCCCAGCTCGCGTTTGAAGACGGCATACATGTACTGCAGCGAGGTGAATCCGCAGCGGATGGCCACTTCGGCGCTCGACGCGTCGCGGCTCGCGAGCATGGCCTTCGCGGCGTCGAGCTTGTGGCGCAGGATTTCCTGATGCACGGTGCACTGGCGCTCGCGCCGGAAATACTCTTCCAGCGAGGAGCGCGAGATGCCGACATAGTCCGCCACCTGCTCGGTCTTGATGCCCTGGCACGCGTACTGGCGGATGAAGTGGCGCGCGCGCATGACGTGCGGGCTCGAGAGCGGCTCGTGCTTCGTCGATTCGAGCACGTTGATGCCGACCGGCGGCACCAGAATGCGCCGCCCGGGAAAGCGTGCGCCGCGCAGCATCTGATGCAGCAGGTGGGCGGCAGTCTTGCCCATTTCTCCCGTGCCCTGGATCACCGACGAAAGCGGAATACGCGTGAGCGTGCGCGTGAGCGGATCGTTGTCGATGCCGAGGATCGCGACCTGCTCGGGTACGGCGATACCGTGAATCAGGCAGGCCTGCAGCAGGTGGCGTGCCCGCGCGTCGGTCACGGCGATCACGCCGACGGGCTTCGGCAGGCTGTGCAGCCAGACGCTCAGTTGCTCGATGGCCTGGTTCCAGGAGGGGGCGCTCGTCGCGAGCCCGCGGTAGACGGGCGCATCGAGCCCCTCGTCGTGCGCGAGCTTCTGGAAGGCGAGCTCGCGCTGCTGGGCCCAGCGGTTTTCCTCGGCGGCGGGCAGGCTGTACATCGCGAGATGCGGCAACCCCGCGCCGATCAGATGGGTCCACGCGAGCGAGACGAGCTTGGCGTTGTCGGTGGCGATGTAGGGGACGTCGGGCGGGTACTGCGCGGCGTCCTCGAACGAGGAGCCCACCGCGACCACGGGCAGCCGGCAGCCCGCGAGGGCGTCGGCCACGGCGGGGTCGTCGAAGTCCGCGATGATGCCGTCGCCGTCGAAACGCTCGATGCCCACGAGGCGGCAGCGGAAATCCTCCTCCAGAAAGAGATCCCATGCCACGCGCGTGGAGCTCAGATATTGGCCGATCCCCGCGATGATCTCGCGGTCATAGACCTTGTTCGCGTTGAACAACAGTGCGATGCGGTGCGACGTCTGGGAAGGGCGGGTCATGGGGGCGCGGATGGCTGGCGGCGCGGGGCGTCTCGTCCGTTGTCTCGTGTTTTAGGCGTGCGGCTATTTTAGGCCGACATCGCGGCTGCCGTGCAGAGGGGAGGCGGGGCTGGCAGGAAACATTATCGGTATCCCGCAATTTCGCAATTGCCGCTCATCGCGCGCGGCGGGCAGTATGGCGTCACACAGCAAGGCGCGCATCGCTGCGCCGCAACATGACTGGAGACACCATGTCGTATTTCGAATCCATTCCCGCGCTCCGCTACGAGGGGCCGCAGTCCGACAACCCGCTCGCCTTCCATTACTACGACCGCACGAAAAAGGTGCTCGGCAAGACGATGGAAGAGCACCTGCGTATTGCGGTGTGCTACTGGCATACGTTCGTGTGGCCGGGCAACGACATCTTCGGGCAAGGCGCGTTCCACCGGCCGTGGCAGCAGCCCGGCGACGCCATGGAGCGCGCACGCCAGAAGGCCGACGCGGCTTTCGAATTCTTCTCGAAGCTCGGCACGCCGTTCTACACGTTCCATGACACCGACGTTGCGCCCGAAGGCAAGGACCTGAAGGACTACACAGAAAACTTCTCCCGCATGGTGGACTACCTCGGCGAGCGCCAGCAGGCGAGCGGCGTGAAGCTGCTGTGGGGCACGGCGAACCTCTTTTCGAATCCGCGCTACGCGGCGGGCGCGGCGACCAACCCGAATCCCGAGGTGTTCGCGTACGCGGCGACCCAGGTGTGCCACGCGCTCGACGCCACGCGCAAGCTGGGCGGCGAGAACTACGTGCTGTGGGGCGGCCGGGAAGGCTACGAGACGCTGCTCAACACCGACCTCGTGCGCGAGCGCGAGCAGTTCGCCCGCTTCCTTTCGATGGTCGTGGAGCACAAGCATCGCACCGGCTTTACGGGCATGCTGCTGATCGAGCCGAAGCCGCAGGAGCCCACCAAGCATCAGTACGACTACGACGTCGCGACGGTGCACGGTTTCCTCACGCAATACGGGCTGCAGAACGAAATCCGCGTGAACATCGAGGCCAACCACGCCACGCTCGCGGGTCATTCGTTCCACCACGAAATCGCCTCGGCGTATGCGCTCGGCGTGTTCGGCAGCGTCGACGCCAATCGCGGCGACCCGCAGAACGGCTGGGATACCGACCAGTTCCCGAACAGCGTGGAAGAACTCGCGCTCGCGTTCTACGAGATCCTGCGCCACGGCGGCTTCACGACCGGCGGCATGAACTTCGACGCGAAGGTGCGGCGCCAGAGCGTCGACCCCGAAGACCTGTTCTACGGCCACGCCGGTGCGATCGACGTGCTGGCGATCGCGCTCGAACGTGCCGCCGTGCTGGTCGAGAACGAACGCCTCGATCAGTTGCGCAAGCAACGTTATGCGGGCTGGGACACGGAGTTCGGCCGCAAGATCCTGGCCGGCGGCTATTCGCTGTCGTCGCTCGCCGCGGATGCCGTCGCGCACGGCGTGAATCCGCACCACGTGAGCGGCCAGCAGGAGCGGCTCGAAAACATCGTCAACCAGGCGATCTACGGGCAGCGCTGAGCCTCCGCACGCGCCGTGCCGCGAGGGCAGGGCGCGCGGGCGCATGTGCAGCACTTGAACGAACGCGCGCAAGCCGCTGCGAAAGCGGTACGCGCTGTCGACGCGCAGGTGCGCGACCAGGAAGGATGGAGACATGTTCATCGGAATCGACCTCGGCACGTCCGGCGTGAAAGCCGTGCTGCTGGATCGCGCGGGCGACGTGCTCGGCAGTGCGAGCGCGCCGCTCACGGCGAGCCGCCCGCAGCCGCGCTGGTCCGAGCAGGCGCCGCAGGATTGGTGGCAGGCCGCGCGCACGGCGCTGCGCGCGCTGATTGCCGAAGCGGCGGGCGCGGGTATCGAGGCCGCGCGTATTGAGGCTATCGGCCTCACGGGCCAGATGCACGGCGCCACGCTGCTCGATGCGAACGGCGAAGTGCTGCGGCCGGCCATTCTCTGGAACGATGGTCGTTCGGATGCCGAATGTATCGAGCTCGAACGCGCGGTTCCCGAACTGCATGCCGTGGCGGGTAATCTGGCGATGCCGGGCTTCACGGCGCCCAAGCTGCTGTGGGTGCGCAAGCACGAGCCCGAGGTGTTCGCGCGCGTCGCCCACGTGCTGCTCCCGAAAGACTATCTGCGCTATCTGCTGACGGGCGAGTTTGCCACCGACGCTTCGGACGCCGCGGGAACACTCTGGCTCGACATCGCGAAGCGCGACTATAGCGACGCTTTGCTTGCCGCCTGCGGGCTGACGCGCGAGCAGATGCCGCGCGTTTTCGAAGGCAACCAGATCACGGGTACGCTGCGCCCGGAACTGGCGCGCGAGTTCGGCCTGCGCGAAGTGCCGGTTGTGGCCGGCGGCGGCGATAACGCGGCGGGTGCGGTGGGCGTGGGCATCGTGCGCCCCGGCGACGCCATGCTCTCGCTCGGCACGTCCGGCGTGTATTTCGCCGTCTCGGACGGCTTTCGCGCCAATCCCGATTCCGCCGTGCACAGCTTCTGCCACGCACTGCCGCAAACCTGGCATCTGATGTCGGTGATGCTGAACGCGGCCAGTTGCCTCGACTTCACGGCCCAGTTGACGGGTTACGAGAGCGTGGCGGCCCTGCTCGCCGATGCCGAGGCGCATGCGAGCCCGCAGACCGATGCGCGCCGTCCGTGGTTCCTGCCGTATCTGAGCGGCGAGCGTACGCCGCACAACAACGTCAACGCCAAAGGCGTGTTCTACGGCATGACGCCGCAGACCACGCGTGCGGATCTCGCGAACGCGACGCTCGAAGGCGTGGGCTTTGCGCTGCTCGACGGCATGGATGCGCTGCATGCGGCGGGTCTCGTGCCGGACTCGATCACCGTGATCGGCGGAGGCTCGCGCAGCGCGTGGTGGACGCAGATGCTCGCCGATATCAGCGGACGCGCGCTCACGCTGCGTGCGGGCGGAGAAGTTGGGCCCGCGCTGGGTGCGGCGCGCCTCGCGCACCTCGCGCTCGAACCGGACGCCGCGCTCGCTGATGTCTGTCCGCAGCCGCCCGTGATTGCCGTGCGCGAGCCCGACACCGCTCGCCACGCGTGGTATCGCGAGGCGCGCCGTCCCACCTTCGGCGCGCTCTATCGCGCGCTCGAACCCGTTTTTGCAACCGGCGCCTGATTCATCCGGCGCCGGTGACGCAAAAAGAACGCGCGGCCAAAGCAGCCGCGCATGCCTGGCAGTCCTGTGGTCATGCCGAAGCGCCGCATTGTGCCGGCGCGTGTGCGTCCAACCACCATAGCCGTGCCATTTCCGCGCATCGCGTGGGGATGGCCTTCGACCATCAAGAGGAGTGGAGACATGAAATTCGCAAAACGCCGTTCGGTTCTGGGTTCGCTGGTATGCGGGGCCGTGCTCGCGAGCCTGTCGCTCGCGGCGCCGCTTGCGCACGCAAGCAAGGATCATCCGGAGATCGGCTTCTGTATCGATGACTTGCGCGTCGAGCGCTGGTCGCGCGATCGCGATTACTTCGTCGCGGCCGCGGAGAAGATGGGCGCCAAGGTGTCGGTGCAGTCGGCCGACGCCAGCGAGGAACGCCAGATCTCGCAGATCGAAAACCTGATCTCGCGCGGCGTCGACGTGATCGTGATCGTGCCGTTCAACTCGAAGACGCTCGGCAACGTGGTGGCCGAGGCGAAGAAGGCGGGTATCAAGGTCATCTCGTACGACCGCCTGATTCTCGATGCCGACATCGACGCCTACATTTCATTTGACAATGAAAAGGTAGGAGAACTACAGGCTCAGGGCGTCTATAACGTGAAGCCGAAGGGCAACTACTTCCTGCTGGGCGGCGCGCCGACCGACAACAACGCGAAGATGCTGCGCGCAGGCCAGTTGAAGGTGCTCCAGCCCGCCATCGACCGCGGCGACATCAAGGTGGTCGGCCAGCAGTGGGTGCCCGAGTGGAGCGCTTCGACGGCGCTGAGCATCATGGAAGACGCGCTCACGGCGAACAACAACAAGATCGACGCGGTCGTGGCCTCGAACGACGGCACGGCGGGCGGCGCGATCCAGGCGCTTGCCGCGCAGCATCTCGCGGGCAAGGTGCCGGTGTCGGGCCAGGACGCCGATCTCGCCGCCGTTCGCCGCGTGATCGCCGGCACGCAGACGATGACGGTCTACAAGCCGCTCAAGCTGATCGCGGGCGAAGCCGCGAAGCTGGCCGTCGAACTCGCGAAGGGCGAGCAGCCCGCGTACAACGCCCAGTACGACAACGGCAAGAAGAAGGTCGATACGGTCCTGCTGCAGCCGACGCTGCTCACGAAGAGCAACGTCGACATCGTGGTCAAGGACGGCTTCTATACGCAGCAACAACTGGCCAGCCAGTAACGGCAGCCGGCCCGCGCGCATGCGCCGCCATGGCGGCGGCATGTGCGCGGGCCTTAGCAGCGAGGCGTAAACCGTATGACCGAACCATTGCTGACGATGCGCGGCATCGTCAAGTCCTTTGCGGGTGTGAAGGCGCTCGACGGCATCGATCTCACCGTGCGGCCCGGCGAGTGCGTGGGCCTGTGCGGCGAGAACGGCGCCGGCAAGTCGACGCTCATGAAGGTGCTCTCCGGCGTGTATCCGCACGGCACCTGGGATGGCGAGATCCGCTGGGAAGGAGAGCCGCTCAAGGCGGCGAGCGTGCGCGACACGGAACGCGCGGGCATCGTCATCATCCATCAGGAGCTGATGCTCGTGCCGGAGCTTTCCGTTGCCGAGAACATCTTCCTCGGCAACGAGATCACCCTGCCGGGCGGCCGCATGAATTACGCGGCGATGTACCGGCGCGCGGACGAACTGCTGCGCGAGCTGAAGATCGACGCCATCAACGTGGCGCAGCCCGTGATGAACTACGGCGGCGGACATCAGCAGCTCATCGAGATCGCCAAGGCGCTCAACAAGCGCGCGAAGCTGCTGATTCTCGACGAGCCTTCGTCGTCGCTCACCGCCGCCGAAACGAAAATCCTGCTCGACATCGTGCGCGACCTCAAGCGGCGCGGTGTGGCCTGCGTGTACATCTCGCACAAGCTCGACGAAGTCGAGGCCGTATGCGATACCGTCACGGTGATACGCGACGGCCGGCACGTGGCCACCGAGCCGATGGCGACGATGACCACGGACCGCATCATCTCCATGATGGTGGGCCGCGAGATCCGCAACCTCTTTCCGCGCGAGCCGCACGATATCGGCGAAGTGGTGTTCGAGGCGCGCAACGTCACCTGCTACGACGTGACGAACCCGCGCCGCAAGCGCGTGGACGACGTGTCGTTCACGGTGCGGCGCGGAGAGATTCTCGGCGTGGCCGGGCTCGTGGGCGCGGGGCGCACGGAGACGATGCAGGCCATCTTCGGCTCGTACGCGGGCGCCTGTTCGGCGACGGTGCTGCTCGAAGGCAAGGCGCTGAAGATCCGCTCGCCGCTCGAAGCGATTCGTTCCGGCATCGCCATGGTGCCCGAGGACCGCAAGCGCCACGGCATCGTCCCGCAGCTCGGCGTGGGCCACAACATCACGCTTTCGGTGCTGGAACGCTATACGAAGGGCGGGCGCATCGATACGGCGGCCGAGCTCGACACGATCCGCACGGAGATGCAGCGTCTTTCCGTGCGCGCGGCGAATCCCATGCTCTCGATCGCGAGCCTTTCGGGCGGGAACCAGCAGAAGGCCGTGCTCACGAAGATGCTGCTCACGAATCCCAAGGTGCTGATTCTCGACGAGCCCACGCGCGGCGTGGACGTGGGCGCGAAGTACGAGATTTACAAGCTCATGTTCGAGCTGGCGAAGCGCGGCGTTGCCATCGTCATGGTGTCGTCGGAGCTGCCCGAGGTGCTGGGGGTCAGCGATCGCGTGCTGGTGATCGGCGAGGGCGAGTTGCGCGGCGACTTCGTCAACGAGGGCCTGACACAGGAACACATACTGGGCGCGGCGATCCAGAGCGCGCGCCCGCCATCCAACCGAGCGAGTGCAGCATGACCCCCGACGTCACTTCCCAACCTGCGCGCGAAGGCGCGCCACACGGCGGCAGCGGCTTCGCCCTGCGTTTCCAGCAACTGTTCGCGCGCTACAAGATCCTCGCGCTGCTCATCGCCGTGGCGGCGATCTGGGCATTTTTCTCGGTGCTCACGCATGGCGCGTTCGTCACGCCGCGCAACGTCTCGAACCTGCTGCGGCAGATGTCCGTCACCGGCATGCTCGCGTGCGGCATGGTGTTCGTGATCATCGCGGGCGAGATCGATCTGTCGGTAGGCTCGTTACTGGGCCTGCTGGGCGGCGTGGGCGCCATCCTCGACGCCAATCACAACTGGCCGATCGTGGCGACCGTCCCGGCCGTGCTCGCGCTCGGCGTGCTGGTCGGGCTGTTCAACGGCTGGTGGTCCACCTATCGGCGCGTGCCGTCGTTCATCGTGGGGCTGGGCGGCATGCTCGCGTATCGCGGCATCCTGCTGGGCATCACGGGCGGTTCGACGATTGCGCCGGTCTCCGACAACTTCGTATTCATCGGCCAGGGCTATCTGCCGCGTCTCGCGGGCGACGTGCTCGCACTCGTGCTGTTCCTGCTGCTGGCGCTCCTCACGGTGCGCCAGCGCGCGAACCGGCGGCGCTATCAACTGCCGGTCGTGCCGGTCTGGCAGGACGGCGTGAAGATCGCGGGCGCCGGCGCAATCGTGCTGGCGTTCGTCGTGACGCTCGACAGCTACGGCGGCATTCCCGTGCCCGTGCTGCTGCTGCTCGCGATGCTCGGCATCTTCACGTGGATCGCGACGCAGACCGTGTTCGGCCGCCGCATCTACGCCGTGGGCTCGAATCTCGAAGCCACGCGTCTTTCGGGCGTCAACACGAACCGTGTGAAGCTCGCGATCTTCGCGCTCATGGGGCTCATGTGCGCATTCGCCGGTATCGTCAACACGGCGCGTCTCGCGGCGGGTTCGCCTTCCGCGGGAACGATGGGCGAGCTCGACGCGATCGCGGCGTGCTTCATCGGCGGCACCTCGATGCGCGGCGGCTCCGGCACGGTCTATGGCGCGCTGATCGGCGCGCTCGTGATGGCGAGCCTCGACAACGGCATGTCGATGCTCGACGTCGATGCTTACTGGCAGATGATCGTGAAGGGCGGCATTCTCGTGCTAGCCGTGTGGATCGATGTGGTCTCGGGATCGAACCGGCGTTGATCGCACGATTGCAAACCTGTTACCCATGAGGTATCGGCAGACGGGATTTTCCTTGTCTTGCGCAGGGTCCGCGTTGTAGCGCGTCAGTGGTCTGGTGGCGCAGCGGGTCTGCCGTTGTTCTCCTCGCGTGCACCTGAACGCACGCTATTCGGCGGGACGTCTGTCCCGCCTTTTTTCTTTTGTGCGATCCGTCTGCGATTCGTGTGCAAAAAGGGGCGTTGCACGTAGCGCGCGTGCCATGCCGATTCCTGCCAGAATATTTTCGACCTGTGCTGCCCGGTTCCTGCGCACGCGCGCGATCCCGCCGCCGGCACGGGGCTCGTCCGCCGCAGCGTCGCGCTCCCTCGCGCGCCGCCTGCCGCTTCGTCACTTTTCCGGCGCACCGCTGCGTTGCGCCGAGCCGCATGGCCGCGCGCCGTGCGGCGCCGAACTGGAGACAAGTCGACCATGCCAGCCCTATGTGAAATCTGCAATGCCCGGCCCGCCGTCGCGCGCGTGACTGTCGTGCAGGACGGTCAGCGCAAGTCGCTATCGATCTGCGACTACGACTACCGGCAATTGATGCGCCATCAAAGCATGCTCAATCCGTTCGATTCGCTGCTGGGCGGCGGCGGGCTGTCGCGCTTCTTCGGCGGACCCGGTGGCGAAGGCGACCACGACGACGAGGGGCCGGGCCTCGCGGCCGAAGTGCCGCGCGAGTCCGTGGACGCCACCGACGCCTTCAGCGAACAAACGATGGAACTGCTGCAGCGCGCGGCCGAAAAAGCCCACGAGCTGCACCGCAACGAGCTCGATACGGAGCACGTGCTCTACGTGCTGGCCGACACGGACGTCTGCACCGCACTCCTGAAAGAGCTGAAGCTCTCGCCCCAGGACATCAGGAACTATATCGACGAGCACGCGAGACAAGGCACCGCCGGCGACGACGAAGCCCTCGACAGGATGACCGTCTCGCCGCGCCTGAAAAAGGCGTTCCAGTACGCGTTCCAGGCCTCGCGCGATCTCGGCCACTCGTACGTCGGGCCCGAGCATCTGCTCATCGGTCTCGCGGCCGTGCCCGACAGTATCGCGGGCGCGCTGCTGAAGAAGTACGGCGTGACGCCCGAGGCGCTGCGCCAGAAAGTCGTGAAAGTGGTGGGCAAGGGCGCGGAAGACGGCCGTGTGGATACGCCCACCGGTACGCCGAACCTCGACAAGTTCGGGCGCGATCTCACCGCCATGGCGCGCCAGGGCAAGCTCGACCCCGTGCTCGGCCGCGCGCAGGAGATCGAGAACACGATCGAAGTGCTCGCGCGCCGCAAGAAGAACAACCCGGTGCTGATCGGCGAGCCGGGCGTGGGCAAGACCGCTATCGTCGAAGGGCTCGCGCAGCGCATCGTCAACGGCGACGTGCCGGAAGTGCTGCGCGGCAAGCGCCTCGTCGAGGTCAACATCAACTCGATGGTCGCGGGCGCGAAGTATCGCGGCGAATTCGAAGAGCGCGCGAAGCAGCTCATCGACGAGGTGACGGCAAAGAACGACGAGCTGATCCTCTTCATCGACGAACTGCACACGATCGTGGGCGCCGGGCAGGGCGGCGGCGAAGGCGGCCTCGACATCGCGAACGTGCTCAAGCCCGCGCTCGCCCGCGGCGAGCTGAGCCTGATCGGCGCCACGACGCTCAACGAATACCAGAAGTACATCGAAAAGGACGCCGCGCTCGAACGGCGCTTCCAGCTCGTGCTCGTGCCGGAGCCCACGGTCGAGCAGACCATCGTGATCCTGCGCGGCCTGCGCGACAAACTGGAGGCCCACCACCAGGTGACCTTCGCCGATGACGCGTTCGTGGCCGCCGCCGAGCTTTCGGACCGCTACATCACCTCGCGCTTCCTGCCCGACAAGGCCATCGACCTGATCGACCAGGCGGCGGCGCGCGTGCGCATCAGCGCCACGTCGCGGCCCGCGGACATTCAGGAGCTCGAAGCGGAGATCGCGCAGCTCAGGCGCGAGCAGGACTACGCGGCCTCGCGCAAGCGTTACGACGCGGCGAAGGGCTTCGAGGAACGCATCGGCGAGAAGCAGAAGCAGCTCGACGGGCAGATGGAAGCGTGGCAGCGCAAGACCGGCTCCGAGACGCTGGAAGTGACGGTGGCCTCGATTGCCGATGTGGTTTCGCGCCTCACGGGCATACCGGTGGCGGACCTTACGCAGGAAGAGCGCCAGAAGCTGTTGAAGATGGAGGACAAGCTGCGCGAGCGTGTGGTGGGCCAGGCCGATGCGGTGGTCGCGGTGAGCGACGCCGTACGCCTCTCGCGCGCGGGTCTCGGCCAGGAGCACCGGCCGATCGCGACGTTCCTGTTCCTCGGGCCGACGGGGGTGGGCAAGACCGAGCTCGCGAAAGCGCTGGCGGAAAGCGTGTTCGGCGACGAGCAGGCCATCATCCGCATCGACATGAGCGAGTACATGGAGCGCCACGCGGTCGCGCGCCTCATTGGCGCGCCGCCGGGCTACGTGGGCTACGACGAGGGCGGGCAGTTGACCGAGCGCGTGCGGCGCCGTCCCTATAGCGTGATCCTGCTCGACGAGATCGAGAAGGCGCACCCGGACGTCTACAACGTGCTGCTGCAGGTATTCGACGACGGGCGGCTGACCGACGGCAAGGGCCGCGTGGTGGACTTCAGCAACACGATCATCATCGCCACGAGCAACCTGGGCGCTTCGATCATCATGGAGAACCTGGAGCAGCCCGAAGCGAAGCGCAAGAGCGAGAAGGTCGTGCGCGAGGAACTCATGAAGGTGCTCAAGGGGCACTTCCGTCCCGAGTTCCTGAACCGCATCGACGAGATCATCGTGTTCCATGCGCTCTCGAAGGAGAACATCCGCTCGATCGTGCGGATCCAGCTGGACCGGGTGGTGCGCACGGCGGCGGCGCAGGACATCACGCTGAAGATGAGCGAGGCGCTCGTCGATCATCTGGTGGAGGTGGGCTATCAGCCCGAGTTCGGCGCGCGGGAACTGAAGCGGCAGATCCGGCAACAGGTGGAAACGCGGCTGGCGAAGGAGATACTCGGCGATGCGCTGCAGTCGGGCGACACCGTCGAGATCGGCTACGACAAGGAGAACGACGAGACCACGTTCAACAAGCTCGCCGTGCCGGCCGACGTGAAGGAGGGCAAACCCGCCAAAAAGGCGCGGGACGGCGCCGCCGATCCGGTACCGGACGGCAAGGCGATTGCCGCGGATATCGCCGCCGACGACGTGACGGCCGAACCGCCTCCGCCGTCGAAGAAAAAGAACGGCAAGGGCGCGGGCAAGTCGAAGTCCGTCTGATCGGGCGCTGCGGGGTGCTGTGGCCCTTCGGCTACAATTGCGGCTGCCTGAATACGGAATCGCGATGAACAAACGGAAAGCTTGCTTCGTCGGCCTTGCGGCCGTTGCCACCCTGCTGGCGGGATGCGTCGCGCAATACCGCAACCCCAGCACGTGCGAAGACGAGATGCGGCACCGGCTCGCGGAAACGTCGCTGGGCAAGCTTTCCGTGACGGATAGCGCGGTCGCTTATCGCGGCCAGCGCGTGGTGGTCGAAGGGCACCTCGACAAAGCGCTGAAGCCGGCGGTCGCGGCATTGGGGGCATCGGGGGCTTCCGCAGTTGAAGCGGCGTCGGGCTCATCGGCGGTATCGGTTGCGTCCGCGGCATCCGCAGCTTCGGGATCGCAGGCCGCCGCGGCAAGCGGGGCGGTGGTGGCCGCCGCGGCGTCGGGTGCTTCGGCTGTCAAGGTCGAGCCCAAGCCCGGCACGCCGGTCGCCGCGCTTGCCCAGAAGCTGGGCATCAAGAAGCCTGTGCACACACCCGCCGCCGCCGAGTGCCTCTTCAACGAATCCGGTCTTGCTTCCTTCCGCTGGCTTGCTCCCCCCGAGCTCGCCAAAACGACCCCCGACCCGCACGCCTCCGACGACTGACATCGCCCGCGCAGCAATCCGGTGGTTTGTTTTGAGATGTGCGCCGAAGCTAGCGCTGGTTTCTGCCGTGCAAGAGCGGCATTCTCTGCATGTCGGCCCGCGTAACGCTGGGTGACGCCGGGTGGTGGCGCCCCTTCTCTTTAATGCTTTGAAATAAAAAGAAAAAATCTCCGTGAAAGGGGGGCTGAGGTGTTTTTTAAATGTTGAGAAACGTTAGAATACCGAGCTTCGCCTCCCTCGGAGGCGTTCGACAGACCTGGCAATGCCGCGCCGCACGGCGGTTTTTGCACAGGGTGCCTCTCGCCCGGTAAAATGGCTGGTTGATCCACGGAAACTGGCCGTGGCGTAGCCGAAGGATTACCCGAACATGAGTGATTTTCATCAACGTCTTGCCATCCGCGCCGTCGCGCTCCTGATGGCGGGCGGGCTGGTCGCCGGCTGCAGCACGCCGTCGCCGACCAAGATCGATTACCGCAGTGACCAAAAGGCGAAGGAGTCGTCGCTCGCCGTGCCGCCGAACTTGCTCGACGAAACCCCCGACCAGCGCTCGACGGCTCCGCAGGGCGGCGAGACTTCGCTCTCCACGCTCAAGCAGGTCCAGACCGACGCGCCGCCGTCGGACGTAAACCAGGTGCTGCCGCAGGTGCCCGGCATGCATATCCAGCGTGACGGCACGGAAAGCTGGCTCGTCATCGACGACAAGACGCCCGACCAGGTCTGGGCCCAGGTGCGCCGCTTCTGGCAGGAGCAGGGCTTCCTGCTGGTGGTCGACCAGCGCGACAAGGGTCTGATGGAAACCGACTGGAACGAGACGCGTCCGAAGATCTCGGACGGCATCATCCGCAACTCGCTCACGTGGGCCATGGGCAACTCGTACGTCGGCGCGGAACGCAACAAGTACCGCACGCGTCTCGAAACGTCGCCGACCGGCGGCACTTATATCTTCGTCAGCCAGAAGGGCCTCGCCGAAGAAGTGTCGGGCACCAACGACGAGAGCAGCAAGTGGGTGCCGAAGCCCAACGACCCCGCGCTCGAAACCGAGTATCTGAAGCGCCTCATGTTGTCGCTCTCGCGCGCGAAGCCGGGCGTGCCCGACGTGCAGATTGCCGACGCGGCGGATGCGCAGGTCAAGAGCAAGGCGGCTGGCGCGGTCGGTTCGAATTCGAGCGGTCCGGATGCGGCCGCGGCCGCCGTCGCCGCGCAGAACGTGGCGGCAGCGGGCCAGCAGACGGGCGCCGGTCAGCAGCCGGGGCAGCCGGGGCAGCCGGGGCAGCCGGGCAAGGGTCAGCCGTCGGCTGAGACGGGCGGCCACTACACGTCCACCGAGCTCACGCTCGGCGAGTCGTACGACAGCGCCTGGCTGCGCGTGGGCCATGCACTCGACCGCGCGAACTTCACGGTGGACGACAGCGACCGTGGGAAGGGCATCTACTACATTCGCTACGTCGATCCGAAGGACATGACGTCCGACGAGCAGGGCTTCTGGAACCAGGTGTTCCATGGCCGCAAGGAGAAGGAAGCGAAGCAGTACATGCTGAACGTGCGCGCCGTGACCGAGAACCAGACGCGTATCGCCGTCGTCGACGACAAAGGTCAGGTCGATACGTCGCGCCCCGCTCAGGAGATCATGGGCCTAGTCGTCTCGGAACTGCAGTAAAGAAAGGTTCGGGTTCGATCCCCGGCTGAAGCAAGCCCGCCTGCGCGACGTGCGCGCAGGCGGGCTTTTTTACGTCCTCTGCAATGGCCTCGCGGCCGGCCCCGTGCTCAGTGCGGGATCATCCACGTGAACACGTTCTGCTGGAGCCAGACGAGAATGCCGAGCAGCACCGTCAACAGGATCGAGTGCTTGAACGTGCGGGCGAACACGTGGCCTTCCTTGCCTTTGAGTTCGGTCGTGGCGACGCCCGTCGAGATGTTCTGCGGCGAGATCATCTTGCCCATCACGCCGCCCGACGAGTTGGTCGCGGCCATCAGCACGGGATTCAGGTTGAGCTGATGCGCGGCGACCACCTGGAGGTTGCCGAAGAGCGCATTGCCCGAGGTGTCGCTGCCCGAGAGGAACACGGCCACCCAGCCGAGGAACGCCGAGACGAGCGGGAAGAACGCGCCTACCGAAGCGGCGCCGAGACCGAGCGTATAAGTGAGCCCCGAGTAGTTCATCAGATAGGCGAGTCCGACGATGGCGGCGACGGTCAGGATGGCGATGCGCGTCTGCACCCAGGTATCGACGATCGCGCCGCCGAAATCGGCGGGCTTGAGGCGCACGACGAGGGCCGTGATGATCGCCGCCACGAGGATTGCCGTGCCGGTGGCGAGCGGCTGGAAGTCCCAGACCGCGCCGTAAGGCACCTTGTAGAGCGTGATGTACACCGCCTTGTCGAGGCCGGGCCAGGGGAGCTTCACGTCGCCGATCGCGAAGACCTTCGCGATGGTCCAGAGGATCACGACCACCGATACGATCAGCCACGGATACCAGCCTTGCACGCCCGGCACGTTGCCGCGCACTTCCTTGGCGCGGTCGACGCGGATCTCGAACTGCGGATCGGGCGCCGGCTTCCACACGCGCAGGAACGCAATTGTGACGATCAGCGAGACAAGCGACGAGAGCACGTCGGTCAGGCTGTAGTTGACGTAGTTCGAGGTCACGAACTGCGTGAGGGAGAAGCTGCCGCCGGCTACGAGCAGCACCGGCCAGATGCGCAGCATGCCGCCCACGCCCGCATAGATGGCGATCACGTAGAACGGCAGCGCGAGCGCGAAGAACGGCAACTGGCGGCCCACCATCTGTCCGAGCACGTCGGCGGGGAGGTGCGTGACCGCGCCGAGCACGGTGATCGGCACGCCGAGCGCGCCGAAAGCCACGGGCGCCGTGTTGAAGATCAGCGTGAAGGTGAGCGCTTCGAGGGTCGGGAAGCCGAGCATGATGAGGAGCGAGCTCGTGATCGCGACGGGCGTGCCGAATCCGGAGATGCCTTCGAACAGCGCCCCGAACGAGAAGCCGATCACCACGAGCACGATGCGCCGGTCGTTGGGCAGGTTGTCGAGCATCCACATGCGAAAGGCGGCAAAGCGCCCCGAGCGCAAGGCGATGTTGTAGAGCAGGATCGCCGCGACGACGATCCACATGACCGGCCACAGCGCGAACACGATACCGGCGGCGACGGAGTCGAAGGCGAGGCCGGCCGGGAATTGCCAGCCGAAGATGGCGACCACGAGCCCGACCACGAGTCCGGCGAGCGAGGCCTGCCACGCCGGGCGCCGTGCCCAGCCCAGCAGGACGAGCACGGTGACGATGGGCAGTGCGGCGACGATGAACGAAGGCAGTAGCGAATTACCGATGGGAGTCAACAGCTGGTGAAACATGGCGTCTCCTTTGTGCTGTCTGGAATCGGCGCAATCGATGCGGCTCATTGCGCCGGGGCGCTTGCGAAGGTGGGCGTGAACATTAAGTAAGGCGGTGTTTCAATCCCCGATGCCCACGTCGAGCATAGAAAATGCAGGTAGGGTGTCAAGCAGGGAAAGTACGGTCCGGCATGAAATGGCGCGTGTTGCGCTGCCGTAAGCGCAGGGTGGGGGCGTGCGATGGGCGGGTCCAAATGAAACGCGGCGCATCCCGTGACCGGGTATGCGCCGCGTTGCCTCTCTGATTGCCGTTACTGCCTGTCGTTATGGGGGTCCGGCACAAACCGCCGCGCCGATAACCCCATCGTATCGGCCGATTCCGTATCTGGTTGTTCGCGTTTGTCAGCGAGCCGTTGGAATCGTAAGAGAGTGTTTCCAGTCTCGCGCGAGGCGCGTTACTGGCGCTGGTAGATCTCGCCGCCTTGCTTGATGAACTCGACGGCCTTCACTTCCATGCCCTTCTTCAGTGCTTCGTCGTCGCTCATACCCTGCTTCGCCGCGAAGTCGCGCACGTCCTGCGTGATCTTCATCGAGCAGAAGTGCGGGCCGCACATCGAGCAGAAGTGCGCGACCTTGGCCGAGTCCTTGGGCAGCGTCTCGTCATGGAATTCGCGCGCCTTGTCGGGGTCGAGGCCGAGGTTGAACTGGTCTTCCCAGCGGAACTCGAAG
This sequence comes from Paraburkholderia sp. AV2, assembly GCF_054968425.1. Taxonomy (NCBI): domain Bacteria; kingdom Pseudomonadati; phylum Pseudomonadota; class Betaproteobacteria; order Burkholderiales; family Burkholderiaceae; genus Paraburkholderia; species Paraburkholderia sp. AV2. The sequence goes on along the minus strand of NZ_JBANLK010000051.1, from coordinate 4,144 downwards.
CGCGCTTTCGAAAGGGCGTTGTCGCGCACCTGCGCGCCCGGATGACCCTTGGCGAGGTCGGCCGCGTGTGCCGCGAGCTTGTACGTGATGATGCCTTCCTTCACGTCGTCCTTGTTCGGCAGACCCAGGTGTTCCTTCGGCGTGACGTAGCAGAGCATGGCCGTGCCGAACCAGCCGATCATCGCCGCGCCGATGCCCGAGGTGATGTGGTCGTAGCCCGGCGCGATGTCGGTGGTGAGCGGCCCGAGCGTGTAGAAAGGCGCTTCCTTGCACCAGTCGAGCTGGAGATCCATATTCTCCTTGATGAGCTGCATCGGCACGTGGCCCGGACCTTCGATCATCACCTGGACGTCATGCTTCCACGCGATCTGCGTGAGCTCGCCGAGCGTCTTCAGTTCGCCGAGCTGCGCTTCGTCGTTCGCGTCGTAGATCGAGCCGGGACGCAGGCCGTCGCCGAGCGAGAAGCTCACGTCGTAGGCCTTCATGATTTCGCAGATCTCTTCGAAGTGCTCGTAAAGGAAGGACTCCTTGTGATGGGCGAGGCACCACTTGGCCATGATCGAACCGCCGCGCGAGACGATGCCCGTCATGCGATTGGCCGTGAGCGGCACGTACTGCAGGCGCACGCCCGCGTGGATCGTGAAGTAGTCCACACCTTGCTCGGCTTGCTCGATGAGCGTGTCGCGGAAGATGTCCCACGTGAGATCTTCTGCCTTGCCGTTGACCTTTTCGAGCGCCTGGTAGATCGGCACCGTGCCGATGGGCACCGGCGAGTTGCGGATGATCCACTCGCGCGTTTCGTGAATGTGCTTGCCCGTGGAGAGATCCATCACCGTGTCGCCGCCCCAGCGGATCGCCCACGTCATCTTGTCCACTTCCTCGCCGATCGACGAGGTCACGGCCGAATTGCCGATGTTCGCGTTGATTTTTACGAGGAAGTTGCGGCCGATGATCATCGGCTCGCTTTCCGGGTGGTTGATGTTCGCGGGGATGATCGCGCGGCCGCGCGCGATTTCCTCGCGCACGAATTCGGGCGTGATCGCCTGGAGCGCGTCGGCGCCGAAGGCCGCGGCGCCGAACGCCTGGCCCGCGTGCTGGCGGCCCATCATCGCGGCGAGCTTCGCGCCGTTCGGGCCGCTCGCCTTGAGGCTCTCCAGGTACTCGGCACGGCGCTGGTTTTCGCGGATCGCGATGAATTCCATCTCGGGCGTCACGATGCCCTGACGCGCGTAGTGCATCTGCGTCACGTTCTTGCCGGCCTGCGCGCGGCGCGGCGTGCGGTGCAGGCCAGGAAAGCGCAGTTCGGCCGTGGCCGGGTCGGCCGCGCGCTCGAGGCCGTATTGCGACGAGAGGCCGGGCAACGATTCGGTGTCGCCGCGCGCTTCGATCCAGCGCTGACGCAGTGCGGGCAGGCCCGCGCGAATGTCGATCTTCGCTTCGGGATCGGTGTAGGGGCCCGAAGTGTCGTAGACGTAGATCGGCGGATTTTTCTCGCCGCCGAAGCCCGTGGGTGTGTCCGACTGCGTGATCTCGCGCATCGGCACGCGAATGTCCGGCTGCGAGCCGGTCACGTAGATCTTGCGGGAATTGGGCAGCGGCGCGACCGCGGCTTCGTCGACGTGCGCGTTGGCGGAAACGAACTTCGGGTTCGCGTTCATGTATCTCTCTCTAAAGCAATATGGGAACAGCAGCTTCGCAGGAGACGAGACGGAACGTGGACGGACTTCGCTGGGATGAGGTGGATAGCGATGCTGCGAAGTCCGGACGCTTCCCTGCGCTGGCATTATCCAGATCAGGTTCAAAGGGTATTTCTCACCCGCGCAATACGCCGCTCGACTTTCGTTCAGACTCGTTCGAAGCGACGCATGACGCAGGACCCCCGCGTAAGCAGGCCAAACAATACACCGCGCTGCGACGATCTGGCAAGTGTCCGGCGCCGCAATTCGCGGTATAGCGGCACGAGGCGCTACGCGCGAAATGAATGAAGCGGCGAATCGTAAAGTAGATGACAGCGGGGGATTACAGCGTGAAATCGTCCGATGCTTCGGGCTGGTAAAGGATGCGGTCGATCTTCAGCGTTTGCTGTGCGCCGCTGGGGGGCGTGAAACGTACGGTGTCGCCGCGTTTCAGGCCAAGCAACGCGAGACCGGCGGGCGAGAACACGTTCAGGCGCCCGGAGTCGACGTCCGCGCCCTTGGGATAAACGAGGGTCCAGATGAGCATTTCGCCGGACTGCTCGTTCCTGAGCGTGACCTGGGAGTTCATCGTGACGACGGTGGCGGCGATGTCTTTCGGCGCGACGACTTCGGCGCGCTCCAGCAGTTCGTCGAGCATGACATGGCGTGCCGGCGCGGCGCCCGGTTCCGCGGCGCATTTTTCGAGGCGGGCGACGTCGAGTTCGGTCAGGTAACGGATTTTCCGGGTCATGGCGATTTTCTTTGCGATCCTTGGGAGTGGGGGATCGAAAGGAAAAAGAAAGGATTGGCCATGTTAGCACAGGCGCTACTGCCTTCTGCCTCGACCCATGCGATAGCCAGCGAGCATAAAACGTTTCGCGCATGACCCTGGCCGGCCGGCTTGCTGCATAATTCGGGGCGCCCGGCTTACGGTTACCCAACCGTCGCCGCCGCACCTGCCTGCCGCCGGGCTGCGGGCCGCGCACTACCGTTTCTTCGCCACTCCATCATGCCGTCGAGCTCCACCCGCCCCGCAGCGCGCCTGCGAGGCTCCAAGGTGTGCGCGTCGCGTTCTTCCGCGACGCCATGACTATGCCTCCCCGTTCGCCTTCACGGCCTCTGCAGTTCGCCGCCGGTGCGGCCAGTGCATTTTGGCGGCTCTGCCGCTCGGTGCGCTTGCCGCAATCGCGCGGCGGCCGCGTCGCGCTTTCGCTGGCCGTCGTCTATTTCGTGTGGGGTTCGACCTACCTTGCCGTGCACGTGGCGCTCGGCTCGTTTCCGCCGCTGCTGCTTTCGGGCCTGCGCAACCTGCTGGCGGGCATCGGGCTCTTCGTGTTCGCCATGCGTCGTCGTCCCGTCATGCCGACGCTCATGGAGGTCCGCAATGCCGGCATCGTCGGGACGACGCTCGTGGGGCTGTCGAGCGGCATGCTCGCGTACGGCATGCGCACCGTGGGCACCGGCACGGCAGCCGTGATGGTCGCCACGGTCCCGCTTTTTGCGACGATCATTGCGGCGGCCACCGGCCGGCACGTCGCGAGGGCAGAGTGGCTGGCCGTCGCGCTGGGTCTCGCCGGCATCGGCATCCTGAGCCACGGCGGCGGGGCTTCGGGCACCGCCGGCGGCTGTCTCGCGATTCTGGCCGGCGCGCTGTTCTGGGCGATCGGCGCGCATCTGGCCGGGCGGCTCAAGCTGCCTTCGGATCTGTTCCTCGCCACAGCCCTGCAGATCGGGCTGGGCGGCGCGATTTCGACGCTCATCGCGTGGATCAGCGGCGAACGCATGATGCCGCTGCATTTCCTGCCGGCCGTGGCGTTCGTCTATCTCATGCTGATCGGCACGATGGCAGCCTATGTCGCCTACGGCTATCTGATTCGCCATACCAGTCCGCTCGTCGCGAGCAGTTGCATGTACGTGAATCCCGTCGTGGCCGTTGCCCTGGGCGCGTTGCTGCTGGGCGAGCCCGTGACGGTCGGCACGATCGTGGCGACCGTGCTGATACTCGGCAGCGTGGGACTCTCGTTCGTGTTCGACGACCGGCGCCGCGGCGCTTGACAGAGACTGGCGACGGGCGTCGGTGCGGTCGTGCGGCGGATTCCGCGTGCGTTACTTCGCCTGTTCGGCGCTATTCGTGATGGCGTGGCCGCCCGCGGACATATCCTCACCCGCGCCCGCAACGGTATTGCATGCGGCAAGCGCCCCAACCGAAGCGGCAACGAGCACCAGGGCAATCAAGCGTTTCATGAGCGATCTCCACCGTAGTCAAGAGATTGCCTGATCAGCACGTAGCGTGCCCGGGCATTTTTGCCAGTTTCGCGGGGGCGGGGCGCCACGGCGCCCGCCCCCCCCCGGGCGGCGCGGGGGCTCTGTTTTGTTTAAACCCCCCCGGGGGGCCCACCCGAGCGGGGGGGACCCCGCCGGATGCCGCCAACACTCAGGACTCGACGTCTTCGAGGCTGAAGATTTCC
>NZ_JBANLK010000050.1:0-43316 GCF_054968425.1 Paraburkholderia sp. AV2 | reverse complement strand
ACGAACGCGAGACAAATACCCCCCGCCCAAACTCAAATAGCCCGAGCCGTAACACGCTAGACGATCTCGCGAATCATGCGCTGATCGGCTTCGACGAAACCACGCCGTTCCTGCGCGCCGCGGCGAAGGGGTTTCCGGCGTGGCGGCGCGAGGCGTTCTCGATTCGCAGCAGCAGCGATCTCGCACAGCTTGCGATGATCCGCGCGGGCTGCGGTATCGGCTTCTGCCAGGCCGGCATTGCGCGGCGCGATCCGCGGCTCGTGCGGGTGCTGGCGCAGGGCTGTACGTTCGCGCTCGAGACCTGGATCACGATGCACGAGGATCTGCGCGGCAATCCGCGCTGCAAGGCGGCGTTCGACGCGTTGGCTGCGGGTTTGGGGGCGTATGTGGCGGGAGCGTGAGGGCATGGCTCATGCCGCAGCGATGTTTCGTTGAAGCGCGAATCGAGACGGTTTGGTATGCGAACTATTCGGGGCGTGGCGATGGCCCCGAAGCTTGATGGCTAAAATTGAACTATGGACAAGACTCCCGCGTATGCATGCTGTGCCACCCATAACGATCAACCGGGCGACCCCCGCACCGGCGTTTCGCGCCGTGGTTTCCTGAAACTCGCGGGCGCTTCCGGGCTGACTGCCGGGACCGGCGTGCTGGCCGTGAGCGGCCGCGCTGCCGAGGCGAGCCCGGACGGGACGCCGGAGCAGATACACCTGACCTGGGGCAGCGATCCGTCCCGCGAAGCGGTGGTTTCGTGGGCGTCGCCTGCCGCTGCGGTCAATCCCCGCGTCAGCGTGCAGGCAAGCGCAACGGGGCAGCATGCACAGGTCTACCCCGCACAGGAACGAAGCTACGTGGACGGCATCAACGGCGAAACGGTGTACGCCTACCACGTCGCCCTGCGCGACCTGCAACCGGGCACCCGCTACCAGTACCAGATCACGGCGGATAACGACGGCAACAAGGGCGCGCCGTTCGCGGCCGACTTCCAGACGGCGCCGCGAGGACGCACGCCTTTTCGCTGGACCAGTTACGGCGATCTCGCCACGCCCAATACGAAGTGGGTGCTGTCGTACCCGCAAAGCCGGTTCGCCGTGGCGGCCGTGGAGCAGTTCAAGCCGCTCTTCCATTTGCTGAACGGCGACCTGTGCTACGGGAACCTGAACCCCACCTCGCAACCGTCCGTGTGGCGCGACTTCGGCAACAACGTGCAGGGCTCCGCGGCGAATCGACCGTGGATGCCGTGCCCCGGCAATCACGAACTCGAATTCCATAACGGCGACCAGGGCCTGGCTTCCTACCTGACGCGCTACACGCTGCCCGACAACGGCACGCGCTTTCCGGGCCATTGGTACAGCTTCCAGGTGGGCGCGGTATTGTTCGTGTCGCTCGATGCGGACGACGTGATCTACCAGGACGCCGCCGCCTTCGTGCCCGGCCCCGATCCCCTCGTGCCGGCGAACCGCAGCGGCAATCCGCCGGTCGCGGCCGGCACCTCGCTCTACGTTCGCGGCTACAGCCATGGCGAGCAGACCCGCTGGCTCGAACAAACGCTGCTGCGGGCGTCGGCCGATCCGGGCATCGACTGGATCGTCGTGCAGATGCATCAGGACGCACTCTCTTCGTCGTCGACCGGCAACGGCTCCGACAAAGGGATCCGCGAGGCATGGCTTCCGCTGTTCGATCGTTACGGCGTGGACCTGGTACTGTGCGGCCACGATCACGACTACGAGCGCAGCTATCCCGTGCGCGGATGCAATCGTAACGCGGGTGTCGACGCAACGACGGGCGCCGTAGTCGATACGTTGCAGCCCAGACCCGTCGTCGCGGCCGAGCCGGCCGATGCCACGTTCGACACGAGCCAGGGAACGATTCATCTGATTCTGGGCGGGGGCGGGACGAACGCACCGCTGGACGTCTACGGCAAGGATGCCGCCACGGGCCAGGTTCAGGCGAAGGTCTTCACGAAACCCAATCGTCCGGTACCCGGCAAAACGGCGGACACGTATACGCGCCCGGCGGCCGACGCGCTGGAAGATGCGATCTGGTCGGCGCGCCGCGATACCGGCACCGGCTACGGCCTCGCCGTGTTCGACTACGATCCTGGCATAGCGGGCGGCAAGACGACCATTACGATGAACTACTATCACGCGCCGGGCGCAGATCGGACGCCGACGGCAAACTATGAGTTGTTCGAAACGATTGTGATGGAGAAGCCGCGGCGCGTGCAGGCTGGTGGCGCCGGCCTCGAATAGCCGGCATCGTCCACGCGACATGCGCGGAAATCGAGCAAGCGCGGCTAGGCGGGATCGACCGAACCTCGGCACCATAGCGCCTGTTGCACGATCCAGACACCCAGCCCATGCAAGCTCACACCGACGCCGCCCGCGCCTACACGAAACGTTTCGATACCGTACTCGCTTATATCGACACGAATCTCGAAGGCGACTTGTCGGTCGACGCGCTGAGCCGCGTGGCGAACTTCTCGAAGTTCCATTTTCATCGCCAGTTTGCCGCCTACGTGGGCGTACCGGTCGCACGCTACGTGCAACTGCTGCGTCTGCGGCGAGCCGCCCGCCGGCTTGCCGCGCGCGAGCCCTGCACCGTGCTCGATGCCGCGCTGGACGCGGGCTTCGATAGCCCCGAGGCGTTCAGCCGGGCGTTCCGGCGTGCGTTCGGCAGGGCGCCGAGCGCGTTCCGGCGGCATCCGGGCTGGGAGATCTGGAGTGCGACCTTCGTCGTCCCCTACCTTTCAAGGAAACTGACCATGCAAGTGCGAATTGTGGATTTTGCCGAGACGCGTGTCGCCGCGCTCGAACACTGCGGACCGCCCGGACTCGTCAACGAGAGCGTGCGGAAGTTCATCGACTGGCGCAAACAGAGCGGACAATCGCCGCTCGCGTCGAGCCGGACTTTCGGTATCCCGCGCAACAATCCCGATACGACGCCGGGTGAGGCATTTCGCTTCGACATTTGCGGCGAGATGGCCGAACCGGTCGCGCCGAATGACCAGGGCGTTCGCGCGCTCACGATTCCGGGCGGCCGATGCGCGGTGGTTCGGCATACGGGCTCGACCGACCATATCGGCGAGACCATCTATCCGATCTATCGCGACTGGCTGCCGGGCAGCGGCGAGGAACTGCGGGACCATCCGTTGTTCTTTCACTACCTGAGCGTCTTTCCGGAAACGCCGCAGGACCAGTGGCAGACCGATATCTACATCCCGCTCGCGTGACGGGGGACGCGCTGCGAACCGGCCTTCAGACGCTGCCCGACGCGACGGGCAACCCCTCCGCCTTCCAGCGCAGCATGCCGCCGGCGAGGTTGGCCACCTTGCCGAAGCCGGCCTTGGTCAGCAGCACGCTGGCCTGGGCCGACCGGACGCCCGAGCGGCACACGGCCACGACGGGCCGTTCGCGGTCGAGTTCGCCGAGCCGGTCCACCAGTTGCGAGAGCGGCACCAGCTTCGCATCCGGCAGATGGCCAAGACGATCGATGAATTCCGGCGCTTCCCGCACGTCGACGATCTGCAGAGTTGCCGCATGCTCCAGCAGCGCCATCGGTTCGATTTCCCATACGCCGCTAAAACGCAGGGTGAGCGGCGCCCAGTCGGGCGTTTCGTCCAGGGGGGCTTCGCTTTCCGGCTTCCCGCACCGCAGGTTGGCGGGCACGGCGAGGGCCATCTGCCTCGGGTGCGGCAGATTCAGGTTGTTCATGTAGCCCGCGAAGTCGCCAAGATCCACGTCGCCGCCAAGGCGCGGATTGAAACGCCGTTCTTCGGCCACGCTCGTGACGGTGATGCCGCGATAGTCGTGGGCGGGGTAGAGCAGGCAGGTGTCGGGCAGCGTCAGGATCTGCTCGCGCACGGAGGCGAATAGCTGCTGCGGACTGCCGCCCTGGAAGTCGGTGCGGCCGCAGCCGCGAATCAACAGGCTGTCGCCGGTGAAAGCCATGCTCTCGTCGTCCAGCACATAGGTCAGGCAGCCGCTCGTGTGCCCCGGCGTTGCACGCACTTCCAGATGGCGTCGGCCGAAAGCGACGCGCTCGCCATGGCGCAGCGGCCGGTTCACGTCCGCGGCGCCGACCACCTCGGCAAGCGCGATTGCGCTACCGCAACGTTGCCGCAAGCGCCACGCCCCCGTCACGTGGTCGGCGTGCACGTGGGTGTCGAGCGTCGCCTGTAGCCGCAGGCCCAGTTCCTGCAGCAGGGCGAGGTCGCGCGGCACGTGCTCGTAGACAGGATCGATCAGCAGCGCTTCGCCGCTTTCGGGGTCGCCGAGCAGGTAGGTGTAGGTGGACGACGCGGGATCGAAGAGCTGGCGAAAGACCATCGCGGACCTCTCTGGGAGGAAAGGCGCGGCGATCTTCGCAGGCCGCCGCGGCCCGTTTCAGTCGCGCGATGCCTAGATGCCCGGCGGCCGGGACGGCACCCGCTGCCATCCCCGGGCGCAGGACTTCACGTACGGGTAATACCCTTCCGGCTTGGTGCAGTGATACCAGTAGTTTGCGTCCGGCGCCGCGCCGCCGCCCGGATCCGCCTGTCCGCCCTGGGCCTGCTCGACGTATTGCGTTGGTCCCGACGTATACCCGTACGCATCGACGGGCGCGGGCCCGTAAGGGTAGCCGGCGTAGTACGGGTACGGCGAGCCGTATCCGTACCAGGAGTAGGGATAGCCCCAGCCCGGGTAACCCCAGGCAAAGCCCGGGCCGAAATAGGCGCCGCCGCCCCAGCCCCAACCCCAGCCGCCGCCCCAGTGATAGTAGCCGCCGTGGTAATACCCACCGTGGTAATAGCCGCCACCCCAGCCGCCATGGTAATCCCCGCCGCCCCAGCCTCCGCCGTGATAGGAGCCGCCGCCGCTCCAGCTACCGCCCCTTCCTGCCACGGCTGCGCCGCTGGTGGCCATCGCCGCCAGAATCAGCACCAACTGGCATGCCTTGCGCCTGTTCATCATGCTTACCTCGAGAGTCCCTGCCGGTTCAAGTTGGGTCCGGCGGGCGACGAATGCTCGCCCGGTGAAGGCTACCCTTGAGCAGGACCGGCTCCTTCCAGTTTATTAATTTTCGGGACAGTTTGCTTTCTTTGTCTATTTCGTTCGATTACGGCGGCTCCGGGATGTCCGGATAGTGCTCGAAGGTCTCCTTGATGAGACTGCGCAGCCAGACGTTGGCCGGATCGGCGTTGAAGCGGGAATGCCAAAGCTGACGCAGCGCGAATGGCGGCAGCTCGACCGGCGGCGGCACGAACTTGACGGTGCCGAGCCGCGCGAACACCAGCCCAAGCTCAAGAGGAACCGTGGCAATCAGGTCGGGTTGAGCGTCGATCAGGTGAGGTACCGCAAGGAAGTGCGGGGTGGTGAGGTAGATGTTTCTTTTCACGCCATAGGCGTCGAACGCGCTGTCATAGGCCGCACTCGCGCGTCCGCTCAATGAGACGGTGATTTGCGGCATCGACTCGAACTGGGCACGCGTGAGCGTTTTTCCGATCTTGCGATTCCGTACGCTGACCAGCGTCACAAACGAATGCATGAAGAGCTGCTGCTGGTAGAGCCCTTCGGGCGCCGCGTGTACCGAACCTAGCGCGAGATCCGCTTCTCCCGACGACAGCATGCCTTCGATCTGCTCCAGAGGAACCTGAACCGACCGCAACGTGCAGCGGGGCGCCAGCTTTCTCAGTCGCCGGATCAACGGCGGCAGGAAGACCAGTTCGCCCATGTCGGTCATGCACAGCACGAAGGTTCGTTGCGCGGTCAACGGATCGAAGCCAGCCTCCACCACCACGTTTTGCCGGATCGCCGCGATGACCTCGGAAATCGTCGCGCCGAGTTGCTCGCCCTTCGGGGTCGGCGTCATGCCGTCCGGCGTCTTGATGAAAAGCGGGTCTTCGAAAAACGCGCGAAGGCGGTTGAGCGCGTGACTCATCGCCCCTTGCGTGATGCCGATGTCTTGCGCGGCGCGGGTCACGCTGCGCTCGCGCAGCAAGGCGTCGAAGACCACCAGCAGATTCAGGTCGAGATCTCGAATATGCATATCGTGCATTGAATCTATTAATGCCATTAGCTTGACGCATGATCGAGGCAAACCTATCGTGCGGTCAAGCGCCTCGCCGCCAGGGCGCACAGACAACGACACCAACAACCCATCAGGAGACGATCCATGTTCATCAGGAATACGTGGTATGTGGCCGCGTGGTCGCACGAAGTCGCGTCGGAGGCGCTGTTTTCGCGGATCATCACCGGCATCCCGGTGGTCATGTATCGCAAGGAAGAGGGGAGCGTCATCGCGCTCGCAGACCGTTGCTGTCATCGAGGCGCGCCGCTTTCGGCCGGTCGCCGCGAAGGCGATTGCATCCGCTGCATGTATCACGGACTCAAGTTCGACAGCGCGGGCGCCTGCGTCGAAGCGCCGGCGCAGCAACGGATCCCGCCGCGCGCGAAGGTGCGCAGCTTTCCCGTTGTCGAACGCCATCGGTGGATCTGGATCTGGATGGGAGACCCCGAACTCGCCAACCCAGACACGATTCCCGACACCCACTGGCTGGACGACCCCGAGTGGCGCAGCCTGCCCGGCTATATTCACTACGACGTGAACTACCTGCTCATCTGCGACAACCTGCTCGATTTTTCGCATCTTCCGTTCGTTCATCCGACCACGCTGGGCGGCCCGGAGGACTACGCCAAAGTGCAACCGAAAATCGAGCGCCTCGAAAACGGCTTGCGCGTCACGCGCTGGACGATGAACACCGATGCTCCGCCGTTTGCCGCTGCCGTGAAAGGGTGGCCCGGCAAAGTGGACCGGTGGAATATCTACGATTTCACTGTACCCGCGATTCTGCGCATGGATTCGGGGATGGCGCCTGCGGGAACGGGCGCGCCCGAAGGCACCCGCGTGGACGCAGCCGAATTTCGCTCGTGCCAGGCCCTGACGCCCGAGACGGAACATTCCACGCATTACTTCTTCGCGCAGCCTCACAACTTTGCAATCGATCAACCCGAAGTCACACGGTCCGTCCATCAATCGATCATTGACGCGTTCGCCGAGGACCGCGCCATCATTACGGCGCAGCAGAGGAATCTCGCACTCGATCCCGACTTCGAGATGATGCCCTTTGGTATCGATTCCGCGTTGACGCAATTTCGCCGGGTGGTGAATCAACGTCTCGAAGAGGAACGCGAGGCCCTTCGGCAACCTGCCAGGGAGGGCTGACATGATTTGCGTATCCCGGGCGAGATCGAGCGAACGGCTCATCGATCTGTAACCGCCCGGGAATCGGTCTACGCTTCGCCCTCGGCGCGCGCAACGCCATCGTGCGGGCCAAGCTCGCGCGCCGGCCAGTCGACCCAGCGATCCTTGCGCGTGGCCTCGTAGGCTTCGTGCTTCGGATAGCGAATGCGGTTCTCGTCCTTGGGCGTTTCGCCTATCACGAGCAGCCGCACTTCCTCGGTGGTGTTGTTCAGAAACGTGTGGCAGATGCCGGTGCCGGCCGGAAACGCCACCGAATCGCCGGGCCGCAGCCGGTGCAGATGACCATCGATCCAGGCGTCGGGCGTGCCCTCGATGACGAACACGAATTCCTCTTCCGCGCTTTCGGCATGCGGATACGAGGTGCGGCGGCCCGGCGCCAGGCGTTCGTGGTGAATGCCGATTCGCGTGAGGCCGAGCTTGCGCGCGAGCGGCGCGCCGAAGGCCATCGGTTCGCTATCGCCGGTGTAATGTGCCGGCGCCTCATTTTCCAGTTCCGTCCAGTGGCGGATGAAATCAGGGCGTTGCATGCGCGATGTCTCCTCGATGATGAGGCGTGCCATATCATCACGCGCCGGTGCGGTTGTCCAGCCTTTCGTCGCCGCGACGTGCCGCGATGCTCAGCCTTCCGTCCCTTCTCCTGCAACCGCGCCGGCCACCGCCGTTTCGCGCGCGGGCCTGCGCACGGCCCGCACCGTGCCGCTGTTTCCGCCGCCGCAGTAGAAGCGGTTCGCGCCATCCGATTCGAGCCCGGAGACGCCCGCGCCTTCCGGCATGTCGAGGGCCTCCAGCACCTCGCCGGTGTGCGGGTCGATGTGGCGCAGTTCGCTTTCGTGGTTCTCCCACGTACCGTGCCAGAGTTCGCCGTCCACCCAGGTGACGCCCGTGACGAAGCGGTTGGATTCGAGCGCGCGCAGCACCTTGCCGCTCTGCGGGTCGACCTCGAGGATCTTGCGTTCGTCGAAGCGCCCGACCCACAGGCTGCCCTCGGCCCACGCGAGGCCCGAGTTGCCGTCGCCCGCGGGCGACGGAATCGCGGCCACGACCTGCCCGTTGGCGGGATCGATCTTGCGGATGTGCGTGCCGTCGAGCTGGTAGAGATAGCGGCCGTCGAAGGCCGTGCCCGCATGCGAGGGCACGTCGATCGCGCGCACGGTTTCGCCGCTCGCCGGGTCCAGGGCATTGACCTTGTCGCCGGAAGCGAACCAGACATGCTGGCCGTCGTACGTGACGCCGTGGACGGGAGGCGTGCCTGCGAAGGGGCCATATTCGCGGACGATTTCGGCCTGTGAGCGTTTCATGAAGTCATCCTAATCGGTCGGTAGCGGAGAAGGGAGCAACAAAGGTGTCGCGAATCCGGGCGCGGGCGGCATGGTCCAGCGCCGCGCGCGTGCGCGTCCGAGCGGCGTGGCCTTGCCGCTGGCCGCGAGCGAGTCGAGCCCGCGCTGGATCGTGCGCTGGCTCGCGCCAAGCGCCAGCGCAAGCGACGAACTCGACCATGCCTGTCCGTCGGCGAGCAGCGCAAGGATGGCCGCATAGGGCTCTTCGATCGTGCGCGCCAGCACGACCACTTCGCGCGCGGCGTGCGGCGTCAGCGCAAAACCCTGCTGCGTGGCCTGCACGGCGGCGAGCGGGCGCAGCATCGCGCGCAGCCTTCCCATCTCGACGCGCAGGCGCGCGCGGTGCGAGTCGTCGGGGTGCTTCGTGCGGAAGGCATGCGCGATGAGCGCCTCGCGCGGCACATCGGCGGGCCACGCCTCGGCCAGCGCGCGTGCGAGCGTGAGCAGCACCGGCCGGCGCGCGAGCGTCACCACGGTTCCGCTCTCGCGCACGGCGTAGCGGCAGGCGTCCACGATGAAGGCCTTCGACATGAGCAGCGCTTCGATATCGTCGAGCGCGAGCGGGCGTTCAATGCCGCGCGAGACGAGGCGGGCCGCGGGTGCATCGAGCATTGCGGCGGCGGTGGCCACCTCGGCGGCGAGTGCGGGAATGGCGGCGGCGCGAACCGCGTGCGCCGCGCGGGTCAGCGCCGCGCGAGCGGGTTTCGCGAGGAGCCGCCGCATGGCGATGCCCGCGGTCACGAGTTCGAGGATGGCGGTAAGCGCGGGCGGCAGCCGGTTGTCGTGAAGGGCCGGGGAGAGGGCCGCGAGCCGGTCTTCGGCGTCGTCGAGACGGCCGACCAGCAGCAGGCGACGTATTTCGAGCAGGCGCGCATGGGCGGCGTTGGCGGCGTCGCCGTGCGCTTCGAGCGTGGCGCGCGCGGTTTCGAGCGCAGCTTGCGGCCAGCGCAGATCGCGCGCCGCGAGCGCGATCTCGGCCTCGGCAACCACGCAGCGCGCGCGCTCGACCGGCGCACCGGAGCCGAAGGCCCGCGCCGCGGCGCGCACGAGCGCACTCGCGCGTTCGAAGTCGCCGATCTGCGCCATGGCGATGCCGCGCATGGCGAGCGCGGGCGCATCGTCGCGCAGCGCAACGCGGTTCAGTGCGCCGAGCGGATCACCGGCCGCGAGGGCGCGCGCCGCGTCTGCGAGCATCGAGTCCATCGGAATCCCGCCACATTTGTCACTCCCGCCGCGAGCAAGCCCGGACCTAATCTAGCACACGTGTGGTGGCCGCTTTCGCACGGTGCGAGCCGGCCGCTCGACCACCGGACAACCACCCGGACAACCACCCGGACAACCACCCGGACAACCACCCGGACAACCCACCGAAAGGAGCGAAACATGGACACGAAGCACACGACCGGAACGCGCGAAGCCTGGCTCGCCGAGCGTCTCGAACTACTCGCTGCCGAAAAGGCACTGACGCGCCAGAGCGACGAGGTCGCCCGGCGGCGCCAGGCCCTGCCGTGGGTGCGCATCGACAAGACTTACGCCTTCGACACGGAAAACGGCCGCGCGACGCTCGCTGACCTGTTCCAGGGGCGCTCGCAACTGCTCGTTTATCACTTCATGTTCGGCCCCGATTACGCGGCGGGCTGCCCGTCGTGCTCGTCGATCGCGGACAGCTTCAACGGCGTCGCGGTCCACCTCGCGCATCACGACGTCACGCTGATGGCCGTTTCGCGCGCGCCGCTCGCGAAGCTGCTGGCTTACCGGCAGCGCATGGGCTGGCGCTTTCCGTGGGCGTCTTCGTTCGAGGCCGATTTCAACTACGACTTCAACGTGTCGTTCACGGAGGCGCAGCAGTGTGACGGTACCGTCGAATACAACTACATGCGCGGGCACCATGCGATGGACGCGGTGCCCGCTCCCGCACCCGTCGTGCAGTTCGCGACCGTGTGCGGCACCGACGCCCGAACCTATGCGCGCGACCGGCCCGGCATGAGCGCATTTGCGATGGAGGACGGTGCCGTTTATCACACGTATTCGACCTACGCGCGCGGCGTGGATGCGATCTGGGGCATGTACCAGTGGCTCGATCGCGCGCCGCTCGGCCGCAACGAGACGGGCGTGTGGTGGCGCCGTCACGACGAGTACGCCACGCGCTGAGGCGGATCATGCGCGCCATGCTCGTCACCGCCATGCCAGGGCGCCTCGCCGGGCGCGTGTGGACCGGCGTGGCCGCACTCGTTTTCAGCGCCGCCACGGCTGCGACGATTGCGATCTGCATTTCGATGGCCTCGAAGGGCGGCGTGCCGATGGCGGGCGGCTGGACGATGTCGATGGCCTGGGCGCGCATGTGTGGGCAGACGTGGACCGGCGCGGCGGCGGCCTTCGTCGGCATGTGGACGGCCATGACCGTGGCGATGATGCTGCCCGTGCTGGCGCCGGCGTTGCGGCGCTCGCACGCGGCGGCAGCGGGGCGCGGGGACGTGTTGTGTGCGGAGTGGACAGTGCTGGCGGGTGCGGGCTACTTCGCCGTGTGGATCGGCATGGGCGTGGCGCTCTATCCGGTTGGCACGGCACTCGCCGACCTCGCGCTGCGCATGCCCGCGCTGGCTCGCGCCGTGCCGTGGGGCAGCGGCGTGGCGCTGCTGATGGCGGGGTGGTTTCAGACTTCCGCGACGAAAATGCGCTATCTGGCCTGTTGCCGGGCCGCGACCTCATGTGGCCCGGCGGCGCGATCGGGCGCGCGCGCCGCGTTGGGTCACGGCGTGCGGTTGGGGCTGCATTGCAGCGGCTGCTGCGCGGGGTTCACGCTCATGCTGCTCGCCGTGGGCGTCATGGATCTGCACGCCATGGCGTGTGCCGCGGCGGCCATTTTCGCCGAGCGCTTCGCGCGCGACGGCGAACGCGTGGCGCGATTGACTGGCTTGTTGATCGTGGCGGCGGGGTTTGTGATGATTGCGCGGTTTTGGGGCGGCCCCGGCTGAAAGACGCGGCTTGTTTAGCGTGGAGCGCAGAAAAGCCTAAACCATGGCGCATAGCGGTCGTTATACGAGGTATCGAAGCCTGTAGAGCGACTTGTGAGCCAGTCGAACACCCTGTCCACGCGCCTGCGCACCCTGATCGACACCGTTCAGCAGAACGAGCGGGCACTCCAGCGTTTCCAGCAGATCGAGGTCCGCCTGATCAGCGCCGACGATTTCGCGTCCTTTCTGGACGCGCTCGTCTCCGATCTCGCGCGGGCGTTCGAGCTCTCGCTTGTGACGCTCTGGCTCGACGCATGCGCGCCGCACGTCGGCGAGCTGCTCGATGCCGAACCGGGCCATACGCCCGACGCGCGCTCCTTGCGCGGCGGCCGCGCGAACGAGTTAGGCGAAGACCTGCCGTGGCCGCCGCGGGGGCGGCGCGCGCCCTGGCTGGGGCGTCCCGCCGGACTCGCGGCGCCGCTGCGCGCGGCGTTCTTCGATCCCGAGGACGAGCCGCAAAGCGTCGCTATTCTCGCGATCGAGGGCGGCGAGGGCGTGTGCGGCTATCTGTGCATGGGCAGCGCCGATCCGGGCCGTTTCGTGCCTGGCATGGCGACGGACCTGCTGCAGCGCTTCGCGATCTTCGTGAGCGCGGGGCTCGTGAACGTCGCGCACCGGCAGCGCCTGAGGCAGGAGGGCGTGACCGACCCGCTCACGGGCCTGCCGAACCGCCGCTATTTCGACGCCCGGCTGCACGAGGAAGTGCAGCGTGCGGCGCGGGTCGCAGCGTCCGTGGCGTGCCTCTTCATCGACATCGACGCGTTCAAGCCCATCAACGACACCTACGGGCACGGCGTGGGCGACCGCGCGCTCGTGGCCGTCGGCGCCTGCATCCGGCGTGCGGTACGGCTTGGCGAAACGGTGGCGCGCTACGGTGGCGAGGAATTCGTCGCGCTCGTGCAGGGCGATGCGCAGCAGGCCTGCGTGGTCGCGGAACGCGTGCGCGCGGCGGTCGAGGGGCTCGCGGTACTCGACGACACGGGCGAGCCGCTCAGGCTGACCGTTTCGGTCGGCGTGGCGGCGCGAATGATGGCGCCGGACGGGCCGCCCGCCGGCGACGCGGCGCGCGCGCTCATCGACGCCGCCGACCAGGCGATGTACCGGGCCAAGCGCGCGGGACGCAACCGCGTGGACTGGCAGACCGCCGCGGCGGGCAGTCCGGTTTGACGCAGGTTTGAAGCGCGCGCCGCCGGGCCCGCGGGCCGGCTACGCGAGTTGCTTGTGGAAATAAGTCGTCGAGCAGAAGGTGCCGTCGGGCATCAGCGCATAGTTCGGCACCACGCCCACGCGCTGCCAGCCGGTGCGCTGGTAGAGCCGTTCGGCGTCGCCGCCCGTCACGGTATCCAGCACCAGTACCGTCTTGCCGGCCTCGCGCGCGGCTTCGTCGACGACGGCCATGAGGCGCTGCGCGACACCCTGGCGCCGCGCGCGGCGGCTCACGAGCATCTTGGCGACGTCCGCGCGGTGCGGCTGGTTTTCGGGCTGGGCGGTCACGAGCTGCACGGTGCCTGCGATCCGGCCCTCTCCGTCCTCGGCCACGAGCAGAATGCGCTCGCCTCGCGCCACACCCTGCGCGACGCCGCGCCAGAAGTCGAGCGCCGTGTCTCGCGAGATCGGCAACATGAAGCTCACGGAAGCGCCGCCCTCCACGCAGTCGATCAGCACCTCGGCGAGTTGGGGCGCTCGGGCGAGCGCGTCTTCCGCAGCGAGACGCCGGATCGAAAGGCTGGCGAAAGTGTCGCTCATCGGCTGCTCCTGGCAGGCACGTCGTCGAGCCGGCACAGCGCGACGAGATAACGGGCGCTTTTGCGCGTGGGGTTGCGGTAGACGATGGGGCGATCGAGCTTCATCGCCAGACAGTCGCCTGCTTCGAGGCGCCACTGGCGCTCGCCGACGCTCATCTCCATCGTGCCTTCGACAATCCAGATCTGCTGGTAAATGTCGGGATCGCGCAGGCTCGTGTCGTAGGCCACGCGCTGCCCGGGCGGGAAGCGGACCTCGACGAGCTGGATGGGCGACCACGCGGCCGGCGAGAGGTTACGCCGCACATAGCCCGATTCGGGGTCGGTCCAGATGGCCTGCTCGCTCGCGGCGCTGAGCGGCGAGGGCGCACCGGCGCTGTCACCCTGGGGCGACTCGAACAGCGAGGCCAGCGAGACGCCGAGCGCGGTGGCGAGCTTTTCGAGCACGACGGCCGTGGGGCTGCTTTCGCCGCGCTCGATCAGCGAAATGTTCGACCGGCTCACCTGGCTGCGCTCGGCGAGCGCTTCCAGCGACCAGCCTTTGGCGTCGCGGATCTCGTGGATGCGGCGGGCGATCGTGGCGTGGATGTCCATGCTGTCCAGAATAGTGGATGCCGTTTTCCAGTAAAATAGACGAGTTGCGGGGGCGGGTCAAATCGCGCCATAGCGGATTTCCAGCAGCGGCATGCCTCGCGCCATCGAGTAAACTGACGGTTTTCCGCGTCCTTTTCTCCACGTCCATTACACGGTTCTGTCCATGAGCACGATTCTCGAAAGTCTTCCGGTGGGTCAAAAAGTTGGCATTGCGTTTTCAGGTGGCCTCGACACCAGCGCCGCTTTGCACTGGATGCGCAAGAAGGGCGCCGTGCCTTACGCCTACACGGCGAACCTCGGCCAGCCGGACGAGGACGACTACGATTCGATCCCGCGCCGCGCCACGGAATACGGCGCCGAGGGCGCCCGCCTGATCGACTGCCGCGCGCAACTGGTGGCGGAAGGCATTGCCGCGCTGCAAAGCGGCGCGTTCCACATCACGACGGCCGGCGTCACGTACTTCAACACCACGCCGATCGGCCGCGCCGTGACGGGCACGATGCTCGTCGCCGCGATGAAGGAAGACGGCGTCAACATCTGGGGCGACGGCAGCACCTACAAGGGCAACGACATCGAGCGCTTCTACCGCTACGGCCTGCTCGTCAATCCGGACCTGAAGATCTACAAGCCGTGGCTCGACCAGCTCTTCATCGACGAACTGGGCGGCCGCGCGGAAATGTCGGAGTTCATGCGCCAGGCGGGCTTCGCGTACAAGATGTCAGCGGAGAAGGCCTACTCGACCGATTCGAACCTGCTGGGCGCGACGCACGAGGCGAAGGACCTGGAGAGCCTCGAGTCGGGCATCAAGATCGTCAACCCGATCATGGGCGTGGCCTTCTGGCGCGACGACGTGAAGATCGACAAGGAAGAAGTCACGATCCGCTTCGAAGAGGGCCAGCCCGTTGCGCTGAACGGCAAGACCTTCCCGAACGCGGTCGAACTGCTGCTCGAAGCGAACCGCATCGGCGGCCGCCACGGTCTGGGCATGAGCGACCAGATCGAGAACCGCATCATCGAAGCGAAGAGCCGCGGCATCTACGAAGCCCCGGGCCTGGCGCTGCTTTACATCGCTTATGAGCGGCTCGTCACCGGCATCCATAACGAAGACACGATCGAGCAGTACCGCGAGAACGGCCGCCGCCTGGGCCGCCTGCTGTACCAGGGCCGCTGGTTCGATCCGCAGGCCATCATGCTGCGCGAAACGGCCCAGCGCTGGGTGGCGCGCGCGATCACGGGCGAAGTGACCGTCGAGCTGCGCCGCGGCAACGACTACTCGATCCTCAGCACGAAGTCGGAGAACCTCACGTACAAGCCGGAACGCCTCTCGATGGAGAAGGTGGCTTCGACGTTCTCGCCGCGCGACCGCATCGGACAACTGACGATGCGCAATCTCGACATCACGGATACGCGCGACAAGCTGCGCGTTTATTCGCAGGTTGGGCTGCTTACGCCGGGCGAGGCTTCGGCGTTGCCGCAACTGAAGGAAGAGACGAAGTAACTAGCGCCGTTAATTGCGCGGCGAAGTTGCAGGTGCATGAGCGGGCTGCGGCGACTCAGGGAGTCGTTGCAGCCCGTTTTTTTAGGGTTCTTCGCAGGTGTGCGGGGGACGCAGATTCACCGGCTTGCAAAATTTCCGCCAACTGCATCACCAAGCCTCTCCTCCTGGAGGTTTGATTTCTTTCTCCACCTCTGCTCGTGTAAAGCGCATGATCCAATCATCAAAGTACCGGGGAAGATTAGGTAGCATCGCAAGCTCTGATGGAATTTCTGCCTGACATCGAGCACAACTACAGACGAAGCGAAAAACATCCATCAAGGCAAAGTTGCGCGTTGCGTAGTCGGCGTCATCAAAATCAGGTGACTGAGGATAGCTCCAGGTGATGGCATCTCCCGCCTGGACATCGTGAAGCGCCACAAGCGTAACCTCCTTTTTCTCGATACTGCCCGGTTCATAAGTGGCGTTTGGCCTGCAGGAATGGTTAGCTCGACTTATAACGGGATAGATGCCATGGCCGATGATTTCGCGACGGGCATCCACATATCCAATGTTGTTAGTGGCAACGCCAAAGTAGAGCTTTTTTACGAAATCCCGGGTGCGCCTATGCTTCTTCGCCAAATTTCGCTCGATCCGGTTATCTTCTGGATCCATGAGATATTTGGTTACCTTCAGACACAAGGCGCAATAGCGTTGCGTCAGATCGGTTTTCAACAGGATTTTATCTACCAGATCCCAAGTGGGAGTGGAGTACCTGGGGGTGGCATCGAGAACAGCGACTAATGGTGTTTCGGATACGATCACCTCGCCTTCTTTAATCGGCTCGGTGGCGGTGAGCTGGTACTCCTTGCCCCAAGACGTGACAGCAAAGCGAACTGCGGATGTTGCCATAAGCGGATTCTCCATCTTTGCAGCAATTATTTTGCTAAATTAGCTGGCGAGTCAGAAAAATCAGTATAGGCGAAGTATCTGCTGTTGGTCGAACAGAGGGCGATGTTCTGATATCTGCTGTCAGATCAAGGCTAACTTTACACACCTAATCACTGAGGGAGGTGGTCAAACGGCCGCTTGCGTTGCATCGTCTCGGGTACGAGACGACGCCCGCACTGATCCTCAAAAATGCGGAATTATTGATTTCTAGTCCTACAGATAAGGTATTAATAGTCACAATCGATGGTAAATTCGTCGGTAGCATCAGCTTACATGTGCTTTCGCTGTTCCATGCAGCCGGTTATCTGGAGCGCATAACCAGCATGGTCGTCGACGAGCATTACCGGGGAGACGGTATCGGTCGTGCTTTAATTTCTGCCGCAGAATGTTGGTTTAAGACGGTCGAATGCGTAAAGTTGGAAGCGACGAGCGGAGATTGCCGTCCTGATGCGCAATAGAGAGGTGCCGGACCGTGCCGAGTTGCTACCGGAGAATGCGGCAGTAGTCGACCAGTCCCGATCAAAACGGTTAGTGTGGCGAGGCGCTTCGATCTAGTCAGCATCGGAAGGTCCACCTTCGAGAGAGGTCTCGTTACGATGTTCGCATAACATTATCGTGGAGCCGCCATGTCTCTGTCTTTGCATGAAAAAGGACTGTACTTCGCGTATTCCCTCGCCGAGCTGACCGGCAGGCCAGTCGCCGTCTATATCGAAACCACCGGCGTGAAAGCAGGCGGGATCAGTACCGCAACAGACCGCTACCAGATCCGCACGGCGCTGGTGAATTTGCTGCGCAATGGCAATTACGGGCGCACTGGTTTGATCTGCCTGAGTTATGTGCCGGGCGAACTGGATCAGGGCATGTTCCAGATGAATTCGGTGGCCGGCGGACTGTTCTGGGCAACCGATTCGCAAATCTACAAAGCCACCGTCGCTTCGTTCGTGTGGGCGGCCGGCGTAGTGGCGTATTCAGAAGACGCTCGCCCTTGGGTAACCGCCAGCGCGAGTAACCGCGTGGTAATGGCCAATAGCTGGCTGCGCATTAATCGGCTGGATGGCAAATTGCTGCATCCGCCCATGGTCTCGACCGAGGTTCAGGATATGCGCGGCCAGTTGGTGCGTGAATACACACCGCCCACGGTGGTCGAGGTGCCTGATTTTACCGGTACGCCGCCGGACTATCGGCCAACCCCGCTGAGCGACGCAATCTTGATGGCGCTGGCGTATGCCATTGTGCGGGTGTCCTGGTCCGAGGGTGCCATCAGGCACGACGGCCACAACACGCAGGCCGAGGAGTTTGGCGGCCACAATATCGGCTGCGTCATGATTGATGGTACTGGCAAGATCTTCGGCTGGGGGCTCAACTTGACCGCTGTCGGGGCTAGTTTGCACGGCGAAACGATGGCGATCCTGACCCACCAGCGCACCAACGGCGGACCACTGCCTGTTGGCACGCGCATCTATACCACCCTGAAACCTTGCTATATGTGCGCCGGCACCATTGTGAGTGCCGCGCCGGACTGCACCGTTATTTACGGCCAGGACGACCGCAACATCACCAACAGTGCGCTGGATCGACGCGTGAACAACTGCAGCAACGTCATGCGTCCGGGCGAAACCACCGGGCCTGCGCTCCTGGGCATCCAGGGGGGACTATCCACCACCGGCAGCCTTGCGACCGAAGCCGCGCGGGGCCTGATGGGCGATGCGCTCGAAGAGTTCTTCAAGATCGGCGCAAATATTCCGCCGAGCCGGTGGGAAGTCGATTTGTGGATCCAGGCAATGGATTTGCTGTGTGCAATCAGCCCGTTTGCCAGGACGCTGTATGGCTATTACCTGAAGGGGCTGGAGGCGCAGTCAAGCTGAGGAAGATATAGACGCGCAGCGGGCAAGAGCCCGGCATACGCCACGCACATTCATGCGGCGATAGTCCGTCACAGTAAACGAGAAAAGTGCGGGCAGCCTGTGCAGCAGCCGAAACAGCACCGCCGACGACCGCCCCGGCCAGAAGCCGGGGCAGCGCTGCTCGCACTCTTTGGATCAGAAGCGGTGCTTCAGGCCAACACCCACGACGACCTGTTCATCGCCGGAGGCCGGGTCGAGGCTGTAGATGCTGGCGTCGAATGCGCCATTGTTGTTGCCGCCGCTAACCTTCTGGTAGACACCCTCGAGATAGATGTCGGTACGCTTCGAAAGCAGGTAGTCGACCTGAGCCATCACCTGGTTCCAGTGCGGCGAAGCCGACGCGTAGCCCTTCGACGCGCCGCCAAAGCCACCGGTCGTGTACGTGTACGCAGCGCCCAGCGCCAGGTCCGGACGGAGGAAGTAACGGCCGTTGATTTCGAAGTTGTCGAACTTGACGTACTCGCCACCCAGTGCGCCCGTGGAGGTGCTGCCGCCTTGCCAGACGCCGGTCACGTTGTAGGTAACCGAATGCGTCCACAGAACGCCAATCGACGAATCGCCGAGCTTGTACTGCGCGCCGACGCCATAAATCTGCTGGTCGCCGCCGGTGGTCAGCGCGTCGCCGTCGCCGGTGCTCACAGCGCCAGTCGCATTGGCCGACGCGGGCTGCGCCGTACGATTGAGCTGCACGTACGCGGCCGCCACATTGAACGGGCCATACGAATAGCCGGCGCCCAGGCTGTATGCGCTGTTATTCGCAAACTGGCCTGCTGCGCCCGAGAAGGCATACATCGCACCGGCCTTGAAACCGTCGTACGACACGCTGCTGAACTTCACGGAGTTGTTCAGCCGCATGTCGTTGTTCAGGTTGTCGTTGTCGTACACATGCGATGCAAGGTTGCCGCCAAATCCCGAACCGGTCGCGCTAAGCGGCGCGACGTAGTCGACCATGAAGTCGTATTGACGGCCAAGCGTCAGCGTACCGTACTGGCTCGAGCGAAGACCAACCCATGCCTGACGGCCGAACAGGTCGCCGCCGTTCTTGAGCGCGCCCGTATCGACGTTGATACCGCTTTCCAGCCAGAAGACTGCACTCAGACCGCCGCCGAGATCTTCCGTACCACGCAGACCCCAGCGCGACGTATAGACGTTGCCGCTTTGCATCGACCAGAGGCTCGCGCCCGCCGAGCTTGCGCTCGACGCCGATTTGCGTGCGTTGTTTTGGTACACGATACCGGTATCCAGCACGCCAAAAAGCGTAACGCTGCTTTGAGCGTGCGCCACACCGGTCACCAGCATTGCCGCGGCGGCGGCAATATATCGACTCTTCATCACTTAACCCCTTACGGTTTGTCCTGCAAATTCACCTGCAAATTTCCTGCGGGATGAAGTGTAAGGTTTCGATGTGATGCTATAGCGTGAACATTGCAAAAATGTCATTGAGATTTCTATATGCAAGTGCGTCATAAAAATGACAAAAATTCATGCAGTGAGCGCACTGTCCCTTCAATTCGGGGCTCCGATGGACGCACTAGTCGGCTCATGCGCCGCGGAGCCTCGATATTTCAGGGGAAACCCTGCTTTTTCGTGTTGTGAATTTCCGACAGCCGATACCCACGAGGAGCGCCGGGTTTTTAAATATTCGGCAATGTCAGGATCTGGATGATGCGGCGTTTATCGGCCCGCGGCGGCGTCCGAGGTTTCGGTTGCCCAGTGCGATGGAAGCTTTTTGTATGGATTCGGCAGCGTCAACGAGGTTACGTAGATGCCGCCAGCGCCATTCTCCGCGGCAAACTGCACGACGCCGGCGAGCGAAGCCGCCGGTACGTTGTAGACCATGTGCACGAAGCGGCTGACCGGATAGTTCGATTGCCATGCGGACGCCTTGAACTTCGTATAGGCCTTGGCGTTGTCTTCGAATACGACGAGCTGGTCGGCCACCGGCAGGCTTGCGTAAATCTCGGGAACGTTGGTGCCCGGATTGCCGGTTACCTGGTAGTTCGCCGAAAGTCCCTTGATGTAGTTGTAGATCGACTGATAGAACTGGAGGTCGGCCGTTTTGCTGTCGGTGGTCATCTCGTCGATGAAGAATCCATCAATCTGGTACATCTGCGTATAAAGATTGATGTCCTGCACGACAGCCGCGAGCGCACGCTTGCCGTATTTCGTCGAGACATAGCCGATCACCTTGCCGCCCGCCGCGTGCACCTTCGCGATAGCCGCAAAATAAGCCGAATCGGCTTTCTTGCCGGGACCATTGTCCGGATTGAGGATGGCCGTGGTGGGTGCGCTTGCGGCGGAAGTCGCCAGCGCATTCCAGTCCGCCGGATCGCTTTGCGCATCGAAGTAGGCAGGCACGACGAGTTCGAGTTTCTTCGCCGTTTGTGCGTGGGCCGGTCCGCTCATTGCCAGCGAACCGGTCAAGAGGAACGCGGTGCCGAAGATTCGGGCGCAGCGATTGAGGCGGGTAAACGCGGCCAGGACAGCCGACTCCGTTGTCGTACCGATGCGGGTTTTTTTCATGTTTGCCTTTCAACGGGCTCGGAGCCCGGGTTGATTGGCCCGCCGGGAATCGGAAACCGTGCGGGTAACTGGCTGACTCCGAAATGCCTGGAGTCCCTGTAGCTTTGCGTAGCCGGATCGCTCCGGGGTTGCCAACTGCTGATAACGGTCGCGAGTGGATAATCTTGAGTCGACTTCGCTATAGTCGTTCATCGTCGTGCCGCGAAAGGAGATGAATCATGTCGAGCCCACAGGTCTGCGCGGGTGCCACGCTGCAATGTTCGTTCGGCGGCGCGCCCGCGGTGCTGAACGTATTGCCAGTCAATCGCACGCTGGTTGGCGGCGTGCCGGCCGCGACGATTGCCGATTCGATCCCGATCGTCAACATCACGCCGTTCGCGTTGTGCCAAAGCGCGGCCAACCCGACGGTCATCGCGGCCACGGCGGCCGCGCTCGGCGTCTTCACGCCGATGCCGTGCGTGCCGGCCACGCCTGCACCCTGGCTACCCGGCGGGGGCGCCACGGTGCTGGTCGGCTCGATGCCCGCGCTCGATGCGCAAGGCACGCTGATGTGCATCTGGGGTGGCGTCATCAAGGTTACGCAGCCGGGGCAGGTCAGCACGCTCGTTCCCTGATCCTGATTCCGATTCGCCGGGGCATGCGCTGGAGCGATCTTCGGCTCATGCTTCGGCTTCCATCGGTTTGCCCGACAAGCCTTGCCACCAGTGTTTCCAGCGCGCGACGGGCTTGCCGTTCGCGTCGAGCGGCCGCCCGTCGCTTGCATAGCGCCACGCGGGTTCGACGGGCTTGCCCGCGTTGTACGCCTGGCGTTCCGCAAGACGGCCGTTGGGATGGAACCGCCGTAGAACACCTTGCAGCTTGCCCTGGCGATAAGTTGCCTGCTCCAGCACCGTGCCGTCGGGCAGCCGCGTTTTGCATTCGCCGTGCAGCAGGCCGTTCGCGTAGTTGGCCTCGCGCTGTATCGAGCCGTCCGGCTGGTAATACACCGCCTT
This sequence comes from Paraburkholderia sp. AV2, assembly GCF_054968425.1. Taxonomy (NCBI): domain Bacteria; kingdom Pseudomonadati; phylum Pseudomonadota; class Betaproteobacteria; order Burkholderiales; family Burkholderiaceae; genus Paraburkholderia; species Paraburkholderia sp. AV2. The sequence continues at coordinate 21,546 of NZ_JBANLK010000050.1, read as the reverse complement.
GCCGTGCAACTTGCCGTTCTCGTAGTTCAGTTGTGCAGATGGTTTGCCGTCCGGGTTCATCATTGTCGCCGGGCCGTGCAGGACCCCATGCGCGTAGCTCAGCAGCGCGACCGGCACGCCGCCGGCCAGCACGCGCGCCGAGCCGTGCAATTCGCCATCGAGCGTCGTACCGTCGATGCGCGAGTCGCCGCGCTCGATCGTCACGTTGCGAACAGATTGCGTAGCCATGAGGCGTGCCCCAGTCAGTTGATCTTCACGATGCCGCCCTTGACGGTCAGCATGCCGCCGCCGTCCACGGTCTGCTCGACGGCACCCTTGTTCGTCACGCTTTGCCCCTCGTTCGAGAGCGTGCCGTCCGACTTGTTCGTGAGCGACGTTCCGGCCTGATTCGTCAGCGACATCGCGGCCTGATGGGTGATCGATCCGTCGCTCTTCGCGCTCAGGTTGCCGCCGCTCTGCAGCGTGAGCGTGCCGCTCACCTTGATGGTGAGATTGCCGTCCACCGTGAGCGTCATGTTGCCCGTGACGGTTTGCGCGAGGTCGCCCCCCACCGTGCGTGTTTCGTTGCCGCCGGCTTTCACGGTGCGCGCACCCTTGATGTCGACGGTCTCGTCGCCGGTTTTCACGGTCACGCTGCGATTACCCTGTTCGACCGTCAATGTGTCGTCGCCTTCCTTCACCGTATGCGTGCGCGCGTTCTTGATCGTGCTCGTTTCGTCGTGGCCGATCGTCCACGCGGCGTCGTTCAGCACGTTCGCGTTCAGGTCCTTCTGGGCCTGCAGAAAGACTTCTTCGCTATCCTGCTTGTCTTCGAAGCGCAACTCGTTGAAACCGCCGCCGCCCTTGGACGTGTTCGATTTGATGCCGGACTGCGTCTGGTTGTCGGGCAGCGTATAAGGCGGCAGGTTGGCACCGTTGTAGACGCTGCCGGTAATCAGCGGACGGTCGGGATCGGCGTCGACGAAGCTCACCACGACTTCGTCGCCCACGCGCGGCATGAACTGCATCCCGAACCGCTTGCTGGCCCACGGCTGCGCAACCCGTATCCAGCACGAACTCTGTTCGTCGTTCTTGCCGTCGCGATCCCAGTGGAACTGGACTTTCACGCGGCCGTACTGGTCGGTCCACAGTTCCTCGCCGCTCTTGCCGACCACCGTTGCCGTTTGCGTGGGCATGACCGGGCGAGGCGTGATACGTGCGGGGCGCCATGTCGTCGTGGCCGGAAACGCCTCGAAGCGATTGCGATAGCGATTGTGATCGGCCTCGTGCACCACGCTGCGTACAACCCATTCGACGTTCGCGCTGTCGTCTTCGTGATCCGCGAGCGTGAAACGGTAGCCCGGCGTGAGCGCACGGCAGTCGCTTTCGCCAACGAGCTGGCGCGTCGGCGTGCGCAAGGCGTCCACCCGCTGTTTCGCGAGCGTGGATGCGCTGTCACTGGTGGTGTAGCGGCCCGGATATTCGTAAACCGTGTAGCCGTTCGACGCGGCTTGGGCCTGCGAGTACAACTGGGCGGACGGTGTTTGCCACGCGTAGTCGCTATGTGCGAACAGGCCTGCGGCGGTGTCTTCCACGATCTCGCAGTAGAAAATCTGCGCCATCTCGCGCGCCGCGCTGGTGCCAGTCGTATAGGATAACGTAGCATTGCCGGGCAGCGTCGCGAAGGCGTCGTTGCTGTCGGCGATCACGAGCGTATGGCTGCCTGCCGCGTGGCGGAAGAAGTAGAACCAGCCTTCCTCTTCGCACAGGCGGCTGACGAACGCGAAATCGGATTCCGCATACTGCACGCACCATTCGCGCACTGCGGCCGTGCCGGTCAGCGAAAACGAGTAATCGGTCATCCCGTGTCCGGCGAACACGGCTTCGATGATCTGCTGGGCCGTCTTGCCCTGGAAGATGCGGTTGTTGTACGAGAGCGTGAGCAGCCAGGGCCACGAGCGCAGCTCCAGCGCGAAGTGGCTTGCGTCGACGGTCGAGGGCAGCATGGCGGCGCGCGTGCAGACCGCGTCGATGAGACGGGGCGCGTCGCCCCACGCGAGCGAGAGGGTGGTGTGGTTGCCCGTCATCGTGGCGGGCGCGACGGCCGGCAAGCCGCCTTGCACATGCAGACTCAGTATGGCGGGCGTGTCCAGCGCCTCGCGGGCTTCGAGACGATTGGGAAAAATCGAACTGAAGGCGGAGCCGGTCAGGCTCATGCGTGCGTTGGTATCGGCGGAAACGGGACGGTTCATCGCGGAGTTGGAGGGGCGCGATCAAGGGTTATTCGAGTGCCCACTGGGCGAGCGTGCCGACCAGTTCGTTCATGAGCACGTTGTCGATCTCCCGTGCCCCGGCGGCGCGGCAGCGCGCGAGCACGGCGTCGATGATGCCTTCGTCGAACGCGAACTGCTTGCCCGTGGCGTCGCGATAGCGCGCACGCAGTTCTTCGAGTTTCTTCTCGATGATGGCGCGCAGCACGGTGTCGTCGAGCGCCGCGTAGGGCACGGCCGTCATGCGCGCGAGAAAGGCCGGGCGAAAGACCTGTTGCAGCGCTTCGTGAAGTCGACGCGCAAACGCATCCGAAGCGAGCGCCGCCGCGGGCGTATTGAGCAGCAGTTCCGCGCCCACGTTGCTGGTCGCGAGGATCACGGTGTTGCGAAAGTCCACCACGAGCCCGGTGCCGTCCTCCATCACGCCCTTGTCGAACACGTTGTAGAACGCTTCCAGTACGTCGGCGTGGGCCTTTTCGATTTCGTCGAGCAGCACGACGCTATAGGGACGCCGGCGCACGGCCTCGGTGAGCGTGCCGCCGCTCGCGTAGCCCACGTAGCCCGGCGGCGCGCCGCGCAACTGCGAGACGGCGTGCGCTTCCTGGTAGGCCGCGAGATCGATCACGATGAGATTGCGCTCGCCTCCGTATAGCGCGTCGGCGAGCGCGTAGGCCGTCTCGGTCTTGCCGACGCCGGTGGGCCCGACGAGCAGAAAGACGCCCACGGGACGCAAGGGGTCGGCGAGCCCCGCGCGCCAGGCCTGGATGCGCTTCGCAATGCGTTCGAGCGCGGCGTCCTGCCCGACGATGCGCTGGGCAAGACGGCCCTTGAGCGTGCGCACGGCATGCACTTCGTCCGCGAGCATCTTGCCGACGGGAATGCCGGTCCAGCTTGCAATCACGGCCGCGATGGACTTGGAATCGACACAGACGGGCACCATCGGGTCGTCTTCGCGGATGGCTTCGAGACCGCTTTCGAGGCGCGCCAGTTCGGCGGCGAGATCTTCGCGCGGGTCGGCGGCGGTTTCGGCCGCGTCGTTCCCGGCGGCTGAGGCTGCGGTGAGCCTGGCCGCAGTCTCGTCGCGCGGTTGGGTGTCGAGTGCGGCAATGCGCCTGCGCAGCGCCAGAATTTCCCGCACGGTGGCCGCCTCGTCGCGCCAGCGCGCTTCGAGTTCCTGAACGAGCGCGGCGTTGCGGGCGTGCTCGCTTTCGAGCGTGGCGAGCCGCAGGGCGTGATTGCCGCCCATCAGCATTTCCGTGCGCAGGCGCAGCAATTCGTCGTCGAGCGCGCGCTGGCGGTGTCGCGCCGCTTCGAGCTGCGGCGGGGTATCGTGCTGGGCGAGCGCGACGCGGGCGCACGCCGTGTCGAGCACGGCAATTGCCTTGTCGGGCAACTGGCGTGCGGAGATGTAGCGATGCGAGAGCTTCACGGCATCGACGATCGCGGCGTCGAGGATCGTTACGCTGTGATGAGCCTCGAACCTTGGCGCGAGCGCGCGTAGCATCGCGATGGCCGTGGGCTCGTCGGGCGCTTCGATCTGCACGAGCTGGAAGCGCCGCGCGAGCGCCGGATCGCGTTCGAAGTACTTCTTGTATTCGAGCCAGGTCGTCGCCGCGATCGTGCGCAGTTCGCCCCGTGCAAGAGCGGGCTTGAGCAGGTTCGCCGCGTCGCTGCCGCCTTCGGCGCCGCCCGCGCCGATCATCGTGTGCGCTTCGTCGATAAAGAGCACGACAGGACTCGGCGAGCGCCGCGCTTCGTCGATCACCGCGCGCAGACGCCGCTCGAATTCGCCCTTCAGTCCCGCGCCCGCCTGCAGCAGCGCGAGGTCGAGCATGCGCAGGGAAACGTCCGCAAGCGGCGGCGGCACGTCGCCCGCGGCGATCCGCAGCGCGAGGCCTTCGACCACGGCCGTCTTGCCCACGCCGGGCGCCCCGACGAGAAGTGGATTGTTCTGCCGGCGCCGCAGCAGGATGTCCACCGTCTGGCGGATTTCGGCGTTGCGGCCCACGATCGGGTCGATGCGCCCGGCTCGTGCTTCGGCGGTCAGGTCGAGCGTGTACTGGTCGAGCATGGCCGGCGTCGGCTCGGGGGCGGCCAGGTCGGATCCCAGCTCGCTGAGCGCGGCCCCTTCGTCCGCGGCGACGGGTGGCGCGGCAGGGGAAAGCGCCTCGATGGGGGCGAGCCAGACCGCAAAGTTGGCGCGCAGCGCGGCGCTCGCCACGCGCGTTAGCGCAGGTGCGCAGTGGGCTGCCCGCGCGCGCAGGGCGTCGTTTTCAAGGAGCGCGATGAGCAGCGTCGCGGCGCGCACGCGCGGTTGCTGGAGCACCACGGTGGATTGCACGAGCGCGTCCTGGAGCCACACGAGCAGCTCGGGCGAAAACGACGGCATGCCCGGGTTGCCGCGCTTGAAGCGCGCCAGGGCGGTCCGGATCTCGGCGGAAACGACCGTGCGTTCCACGCCGAAGTGGGGCAGGACGCACGCGAAGTCTCCGCCCTCGGTTTCGACGAGTGCGAGTAACCAGTGCTCGACTTCGACCACGAAATGCGATTCGCGCAGGCACTGCTGCGCCGCGCGTTCCAGCGCCTCGCGCGGCTCGCGCTCGAGACGCGCGACGAGGGACTTGAGATCGAGTGTCACGGCGCGGGTGCGGCAGCGAATGCCGTATCCGGCGGAGTGGCGTCGCGCGGCGCAAGACGCGTGAGGCGCGCCGGCGCCGTTTGGGCGGCGCCGCTCCAGGCGGTCCAGCCTAGCCGCAACGGGGCATGGCGCGACAGGATCGCGCGTTGAAGTTCGCCCGCCGGGACCTGCAGTTCGAGATGCACCTGCAATTCCGCGCCGAACCAGGCGGCGGCCAGGGCATGCAGCGCGGCGTAAGCATGCGCTCCCGGCAGAAATGCTTCGTATTGCTCACGGTTCAGCGGACCGAGGCGTACCCGGATGCCGCGGTGCTCGTCCCAGATGCGCGTGCCGGCCACCGCGTCCACCCCGATGCGCCGGTTGCGGCCCCCGGTGCCGATTGCCGTGCGGCTCGCGGCGGGCAGCGTCTGCCAGCCGCCCGCGAACGGCGTGGAGCGCACCGGCACGCGGAAGTGGTGCAGCGCCATCACGTCGAAGCCGGCGAGCGAGCGACGACGGTTCGCGAAGAGGCCTGCGCGCGCGAGCAGCGCACGCAGGTCGGGCGAGTCGCCAAAAACGGCGGGCTTGTCCACCTTGGGCGGCGAGGCCCAGACGAGCCCCGTGACGGCCCGCAGAACGACATCGGCAGACCGCGTGAGCGTGGCAGGCAGCGGCTCGGCGCTGCGATATTTGCGCTGCGTGTGATAGAGAAGCGCGAGCAGCCGGTTCTGGAAGATATCGAGGAACGCCGTTGCGGCGCTGTCCTTGCGGCGCAGACGATCCTGCAGCCATTCCTGCCAGGCGCCGGGCAGCGGGCCGTCGGGCCCGCCCAGCGCGAACGAATTGACCTGGAGCTGGGGCTGTCCGGCTCGCTTTGCGGCAGATTCACCGCGAGTTTCAGGGCCCGCGCCAGCACCCGCGTCGGGCTCGAGCGCGAGCGAGCGCGGCAAACCGCGCCGCAGCGGCCCGAGCGCGCTGGCGGGAAACGCGGGTGAGAGCGTGCCACTCAGCGCAAGGGCTTCCTGCCGCGGGTCGAGCCCAGTGCCCGGCGGTTGCGCGTTCGGCCTCAGCAGTTCGAGGAGTCGCACGGCCTGCGCGAACTCGAACGCGTGCGGCTCTTCGAACAGCCGCTCGGTCAGAGTACGAGCGGGCTGCCCGTCATCGGCCGCCATGTGTGGATCTCCCGACCGTCGCATACGAGCGAGGTCTGCACGAAACGGTTGACGCTCGCGTAGAGCGAAAAGAAATGCGCGAGCACGCCGGAGAAGAGCACCGGGCTCGTGCCGACAAAGCCGGCTTCGTCGAGTTCGAGCCGCACGCCCAGGCCGCTGCGCCAGCCGCGCCAGCTATCGGACCCGACGTGCGCCACGACGCGCTCGCTCGAAATCCGGGTGATACCGGCGATCTGGCGTTGCGCCGGGGCATGGTCGCCGAGATTGTGCAGCACGAGCATTTCGCGCAGCGTCGGCACGGCATCCGGGCCTTCGACCAGCGAGACGTGGTTCAGCACGAGCTGGGACACGAGGCGCCAGCGCGAGCTGCCGTCGAGCGTGGCGACGATCTGGCGCGTGGGGCGATGCGCGAGCCGCACGCTGGCCACCGGGCCGGGCACCTCGAACGAGAGCGCGGCGTCGGGCGCGAGCCGGTGCGCGAGATGCCGGTTGGTGCACAGCAGGTCGGCGGTGAGCGTGCGCATGGCGGGCACGGCGGGATCGAACCGCGTGTCCACGAACGTGAGCATCACGTCGCTGCCCGGCCGCGACGGGTGCAGCCCGCTCACGCGCCGGGTGTGCCAGTAGACGTCCGAAGCCACGCCGTGGCGCGCGCCGTACCAGGGCGGCACGTCGGTCACGGTGCGGCCCGCTACCATGCGCACGTTACGTACTGCGTAGATCTCGGTGCACGATTCGCGGTGCGAATCGGGGCTCACGCGCATTTCGCGCGCCGTGCCATCCGGCCGTAACGGCTCCGACGTGCGTGCAAAGAGGTTGAGCGCAGGTGCGCAGCCGAGAGCGAAATCGCGGGGATGTAACGTGAAGCGGCCGCGCGGACCCGCCGCGAAGCCGACGACGAGGTGGATCGCTTCGCCCGCTTCCGGCGGCGGCTTGAACGGCAGGTCGAAGAAAGCGAATTTCTCCGGGAATGCGAAGTATTCGACCAGCAGGCGACAGGCCGGATGGGCACCGTCTTCGAGCGGCAGGAGCGCCTCTTCCTCGTCGAAGCCCACCGGCGCGGGCAGGCCGCTCTGGCGATGCAAAGCGCCGTCTTCCGTTTGTAGCCACACGGCGGTGCTATGGGCGCCCAGCAGATCGTAGAGCGCCGCGACCGTGACGGGCGATCCCGCGAGCCGCACGCGCAGGCGTTCGATCGGCAGGGCGCCCAGCGCATGCGGGCCGATGCCGCGCAATGTGAGGCGCAATGCCGACTGTAACGACGCATTGCCCGTGAGGGCCTGGGCTTCTTCCGCGTCCAGCAGCCGGACTGCGTCGAAGGCGAGCGGCCAGAGCGTGACCTCGGCGCTCGTGCGCCAGTGGATCGTCGTGCCGCTCGCATCCACGTGCAGGAGCGGCGTGCCGCGCGGCACGCGATAGCCCGCGGCAATGCTGCCTTGCGTCGGGTCCGGCTCGAACTGCACGATCGTCATGGACGGCACCGGGCGTGAAGCGTACGGGTAGAACTGCTCGAGCAGGCCGTCGGTGAGCGTGGCGTATTCGTCGTCGAGCGTGCGCTGGATGCGAGCCGTCAGTACGGCGAAACTTTCTATCAGGCGTTCGACGTGCGGGTCGGCGCTCTCGCCGGAGCCGAGTTCCAGCCGGCGCGCGATCTTCGGGTAGCGCTCGGCGAAGCTCTCGCTCGCGCGGCGCAGCCAGGTCAGCTCGCGCTGATAGTAGTCGAGCAGTTCCGGGTCAAGCGAGTCGTTCATCGACGATCCCGATCGACTGCGTTTCGCCATCCAGACCGGCGATGTAGGTGACGGGATGCTCGACGCCGTCGTTGCCGCGCAGCGTGCCCATGATGCGCAGGCACAGGCGCCAGGGCGCGCCTTCGTCGGGTTCGATTTTCACGCGCGGCCCTTGCAGGCGCGGCTCGAATGCGCGGACGACTTCGGCCACCTCGCGCTCGATCACGGCCCGGTCCTCCGCACGCGCCGCGCTCTGTGCGCTCCAGTCGGGCAGACCGTAAAGCAGCACTTCCGGCGCACGCGGCACGCGCGGCGTGCCGCGGCGCGTGTTCAGGAGGCGCAGCAATTCTGCGCGGACGGACGCGCGCAAGCCCGCCGCGTCGAGCATGCGCGCGGCGAGTTCGTTGCCGCGCTCTTCGAGCTCGAAAGGGGCGTCGTCGGCGAGCCGCTCGAAGAGCGGCATGGGCGCGATCAGTACGACAGGACGGTCGTTCGGCATGGGCGGTGTGCGCTGCCTCAGTTCCCCTTTATTTCACGACCTTGTTCGCGGCGAGATCCCACGTCGAGGCCGCCGTGCCTTCCTTGGAGCCGTCGTCCTTCTGCGAGGTCAGCTCCCACTTGATCTTCGTGAAGTTCAGCGAGAGCGTCTCCACCGGCTTGCCGCCCGCGCCGCCCGACACGCTGACGTTGCTCAGCACGACATTGTCGAGGGTATAGGTGATGAAGGGCATGATCTTGCCGTCGCTTTCGGCGGCGTTGCGGCCCACTACGACGGACGCCGAAGCAATGGCTTTGCCGCCGCAGCAGTATTCGTTGAGCGTGGGCGTGGCCACGTCCACGAACTTCGTGACGGTGAATTCGCCGATGTGGGGCTTGCCCGACGTGCGCTCCGAATTGCTGACGTCGTTGGTCACCTGCATGGCCACGTTGTGGCTATAGGACATCAACTCGATCTTGTCCGTGTAGCCCTCCAGCGTGCACTCGCCTTTGATGTCGCTGCCGAGGTCGAGAATGATCGAATCCATGGTTTGCTGCTCCCGGGACAGGGGGAACCGCGCGGGCCGCCATCGCGGCGCCGGGCGTGTTCAGGGGATGGAGGCGGCGAGGCGCCGCGGTCGTAAGGATAACTTGGCGATCAGGCGGCCGCGGGCGGCGGCAAGGTCGCGACGAGCCGGATCGACGCGGTGAGTTCCTCGAGCTGGAAATGCGGCCGCAGGAACACCGTCGCGCGATACGCGCCCGGTTTGCCGGGAACCTCGGTCACGTCGACGCGCGCTTCGCGCAACGGATACTGCGCCTTGATCTCTTGCGGCGCGTTGTCGTTGACGAGCACGTAGTCGGCGATCCAGGTGTTCAGGTAACTGCGCACGTTATCGCGCGTCATGAAGCTCCCCACCTTGTCGCGCATGATCGCCTTGATGTAGTGCGCAAAGCGGGAGGCCGCGAGAATGTATGGCAGCATCGCCGAAATCCGGGCGTTCGCGGTCGCCTCCGGCGTGTTGTACGCGACCGGCTTGTTGGCGGTCTGTCCGCCGAAGAACACGGCGAGGCCTTCGTTCTTCTTGTGGACGAGGGCGATGAAGCCGAGCGCGTCGAGCTCTTTCTCGCGGCGATCGGTGATCGCCACTTCGGTCGGGCACTTCATGACCTTGTCGCCCGAGGCCGTCTGGAAGATATGGTCCGGCAGTTTCTCCACGGCGCCGCCGCCCTCCACGCCGCGAATCGCGGCGCACCAGCTATATTGCGCGAAGGCGTCGGTGATCCGCTGGGCGAGCGCGTAGGCGGCATTGCCCCACAGATACTTCGTATGGTCCGTGCCGTCCACGTCTTCGAAGAAGTTCATGCCCTCCACCGGATTGCTGTCCGGATGGTAGGGGCGGCGCATCAGGATGTGCGGCAGCACGAGCGCGACATAGCGCGAGTCCTCGCTCTTGCGGAATTCGCGCCAGCGGTGCATGTCGATCGTTTCGAAGATCTTCGAGAGGTCGCGCGGCACGCCGAGTTCCGTGAAGCTAGTCATGTCGAAGAGCTGCGCATGCGCCGCCGAAATGAACGGGGCGTGCGCGGCCGCCGCCACCGAGGCCAGCTTCTCGAGCAGACTCACGTCCGGCGTCTGGCGCGTGAAGTAGTAGTCGCCCACCAGCACGCTGAACGGATGACCGCCGAACGTGCCGTACTCCTCTTCATAGATTTTCTTGAAGAGCGCACTCGTGTCGACGTCGATCGCTTTCTCCAGATCGTTCTGCAGGTCTTTTTTCGAGGCGTTCAGCAGACGAAGCTTCAACCGCGAACTCGTTTCGGATCCCTTGACGAGGAAGTGCAGCCCGCGCCAGGACGATTCGAGCGCCTGCATGTCGGGGTGGTGCAGCACCTCGTTGAGCTGCTCGCTGATCAGCTCGTCGATCTTGCGGATATGGTCGTTGATCATCGCCACCGTGTCGCGGCTGATGGTCATGTTCTTGTCGAGCACCTGCAGCGCGAACTCGGCCAGCAGTTCGCGCGCGTGCTGCTGCTGTTCCTCGTATTGCGCCATGCGGCCTTCGTGCACGATGCGATCGAGCAGCGCGACCGGTTCCGCCTGCGCTTGCGCGGCGGCCTGGATATCGGACATGAGTTTCTCCTCGCGTAGCGGCCGTTTGGCGGCGTCATTCGCCGCTCAGTTGGCCACGCAGTTAGCGGCCCGGCTGGCCGCGCAGTTGACCGCGCAGTCGACCGCGCGGTTGACCACCCGGTCGGCCGCCTGATTGAACGCTCAAGCAGCCGGCGTTTCGCCGGCGGGCGGCTCCGGCGCGTCGCCCGGCGGCGGCAACTGGGCGGGCGCGGCGTCCTGCGGATGGGCCGAGCGGATTTCGTTCAAACCCTGCGGGTCGTGCACGACTTCCTGGAGGAGCTTGTCCAGTTCGTCGTTGCCGTCGAGCTTGGTGAGGAGGTCTCGCAGGCGCAGACGCGCATCGTAGAGCTGCTTGAGCGGCGCGATCTGCTGGACGATGTTGACGGGATCGAAGTCGTCGATGTTCTCGAACTTCAGTTCGACGTTGATCTTGCTGCCGTCTGCGGCGAGCGTGTTGTCGACCTGCAGTACGGCGCGCGGGCCGATCGACTTCATGACGTCGTTGAAGTTGTCGCGGTCGATGTCGACGAAGCGCCGCTCCGTCATTTTCGGCAACGGCTCGGCCGGTTTGCCGGACAGATCGGCCAGGATGCCGACCACGAGGGGCAGCTCCCGCTTTTCGATGGCGTTGCCGGTTTCGACGTCGTACGTGATCTGGACACGCGGTGGGCGGTTCCTTTCGAACCAGTGCTGGGTACTGTCGGCCATGGTCACCTCGGAATTCTTTCTTTTATTGCATAGTCGAGTGAAAGAGGCCTGTGCGCATATCGAATGCAATGCGGCATGCCCCGATGTCGTATACGAGGTGCGGAGGGTTCTGCCGCAAGCAGGGTTGGCGCGATGACACCGCTTCGCTCGCCAGTGCTGCGTGACCTCGGGGATCGACGGTCACGACTTTAGGACAGGAAACAACAAAGTTCAAACAATATTTACTGCGCATGAATTGGCGTGACTTTCACATTGCTTTAACGAATTTCATGAATAGATCCGGTAATAAATCGTTATTGCACGAGCGTCATTCCGGCTTGTAGACTACGCGCGAAGCTGCCGGCATGGAAAACATGCGCAATGATTAGAAATACGAACCAGCATGAGGGGATCCGCGTGAGCGATGGAGATCGTGGCGGACCGGAGGCGACGCACACAATGGGGCTTGCGCAGTGATCACCACGCTATCGGTCAACACGCCGTGCACGGCCAGGGCGCCGCGCAGGGGGGGACTTGCCGCGCTCGCGGCGCTCGCCGTGTGGGGTCTCGCCGGCTGTTCCGCATCGCTGCCGAAGGTCGAGGTGGACACGCTGGCGATCGCGGTGTCGACGCAGGCCAATCTGGACACGCCTATAGCAGTCGATGCGGTACTCGTTCGCAATCCCCAGTTGCTCGATGCGTTGCTCGGCTTGCCGTCCTCGAAGTGGTTCGCGCAGCGCGACCAATGGCGGCGCGATCATCCGGATGATCTTGCCGTCGTGTCCTACGAGGTCGTGCCGGGCCAGCAGATCGCGGCCACGCCGTTCGCGTTCGGAGGCAAGCGCGGGGCCGGCGTAGTCGTGTTCGCAAACTACCAGACACCGGGCGCGCACCGCGTGAGGCTCGACATGGGCCCTGCCAATGCGCTGCTGCTATTAGGCGATCAGGACCTGAGCGTGCAGGCCGCACGCTGAATGAAGGCACATCGAGGCGACCACCTTCTCCGCTATGCGCATCCCATTTCCCGATCCGGTCTGCTGGTTCGACGGCATGCCTTTGCTGCCGCAACACTTTCAGACCCAGGCGCTGCACGCGGCAGGTCATGCCGCGTTGCTGGCCAGCGCAGCGCGTTCCCATTACTGGGGCGTGCTCTCGCTCGAGTACGACGCGGCGGGCCTCGCCCAAGGCCTCGTGCGTATCAGCGCGCTGGAGGCGATCCTGGCCGACGGCCTCGCGATACGCCACACGCCGCTCGATCCGGTGCTGGAGGTCGACGTGGCCCGCGCGTTCAGCGAGCCCGATGAAGCCGTCACCATCTATCTCGCGGTGCCGCCGCTTTATCGGAGCGGGCAACTGGACCCCCAGGCGGGGCGCTACCGGCAGCGCGAAAGCACGGACGTGCCGGACCTCGTCTCGGGTGGCGAGCCCGCTTCGATCACCACCTGGTCGCCGCGCCTGCATCTGATGACGGATCTCGGCCGGCACGAATTCGACCGGTTGCCGCTCATGCGCCTCAAGCAGCAGGGCGGCGGCGTGGCGGTGACGGAGTACGCCGCGCCGTGTCCGTTCGTGCGCGCCGACTCGCTGCTCGGTCAGCGCGTGATGCGGGTGCTGATGCGCGTGCGGGAGAAGTGCGTTTTTCTCGCGGGGCGGTTGCAGGCGGCCCAGCGCGCGGAGGAACGCGACGATGCCGCGTTGATCGAGCGTCAGCTCTGCGCGCTCTGGACCCGCTTGCCGGAGGTCGAGGCGACGCTCGCCACGGGCGTTGCGCATCCCGCCGAGCTTTACCGCGCGGTCGCCGGCATGGCGGGCGCACTCGCCGCGCTGCGTCCCGCGCACGGCGTGCCCGCCTTCGCGGCATTCGATTACATGGAGTTGCTTGCATCGTTCGATCCGCTGCTCGAATGGACGGAGGATGCTCTTGCAACCATACGGCAGGGCTATCGCGTGCGCGCGTTCAACGCGGAGGGAGGCAGTTTCTGGATTGCGCCGCCGTTTGGTGGTAGCGGTAGTAGCGGCGGCAGCGTGCCGCGCGAACTCGTGATCGGTTTGCGTATGCCTCCCGACGCCGGCGAACACGATGCGAGCCAGTGGCTCGATCAGGCCGTGGTGGCGTCGCGTCCCCATGTGGCGACGCTCGCGCGCCAGCGCATGCGCGGGCTGTCACGGCGCCGGCTTGCGCGCGAAGAGCGCTCCGCGTATGCCACGGGCGACGACACGACGCTCTTCATGCTTTCGTCGGAGGAAACGTGGTTCGACCGCACCCAGCCCTTGTGTATCGAGGTGCGGTCCGCCGCTACGGGGCGCGCTCCCTGGGCGGTGCAACTGTTCACGCCGTCCGACGATGGAGACGACGATGGCCGCCGATCCGGAGCCGGCGATGTTTGACTCCGCCAACAAGGATCAGGAGCGTTTGCCGCTGACGCGTGCGTTTGTCGCGGCGTTCGCGCACGCCGAAGAAGCGCGCGCGCACCTTGCCGAGCGGGCCGGACCGGCAGGAGAGACCAGCGCCGCCGACGACGGCGGAGCGCGCCCCGATGCCCGGCAGCAAGCCGATGCGCTGGCCACCCAGTTGCAAGTCGCCACGCGCAAGCTCGCGCGCGATGCGATGGCGTGGACGGGGGCGGCGGGCGAAGCGGACATCGCCGCCGCGCAGTATGCCTACGTCGCGCTGCTCGACGAACGGCTGCTGTTTTCCGCGTGGCCCGGTGCGAGCGCATGGGAAACGCAGCCGCTCGAGGCGCGGATTTTCGGCACCCGTTCCGCGGGCGAACGCGTGCCGACCGCCATCGAGGCCTTGCTTGCGCAACGCGATCCGTCGCAGCGCGATCTCGCGAACGTCTACCTCGCCTGCCTCACGTTAGGTTTCAAGGGACGGCTGCGAGGCGAGGCCGGCGCGCTGCGCCACGATCAACTGCGCCATGCGTTGTTCGCCTTCGCCATGCAGCGCGATCCCGAACCCGAACGCCTCAGCGCGCCGCTCGAACGCACCGCACTGGCACCGGGCGAGGTTCGGCCGCTCGGCCAGATGTTTCCGGATCGCGCGCGCCTCGCGCTCCTCGTGGGGGGCGGTTGCGCGGCGCTCATCGGCATGTCGGAACTGCTGTGGCTCTTCGCGACCGCGCCCGTGAGGCCCGCGCTCGATCGGTTCGAGGCGATTTCGCTCGTGGCGGAACGTCCGACCCATGTCGATGCGACCACGACCTCGGGCGTGGTGTTGCCGCGTGCAGAGAGGCAGGGCGCGGTGCACCCGCTGGCGCCGTTCGGCGGCAGTGCGCCGTGGCCTTCCACCAGCGTGCCGCAGACGCCTGCCACGCCGACTGTTTCGACAACGCCGGCCGAAACGCTCGCGCTGGCGCCTCCGGTCGCGGTGCAACGGGTCGTCGCCGTTACCGTCGGTGCGCATGATGGCACGCGTGACGGCACGCTCGATGGCGCTGATGCGAGCGGAGATTCGCTGCAGGCGGGAGCGCGGCCATGACGAATACGCTCGTGACGGTCCTCCTCGTCCTCATCGCGCTTCTGCTGGCGTGCGTGCTGATTGCGCTGCTCATACGCTGGTTGCGCGGGCGCGACGAACGCCAGCCGTTGCGTAGCTTCAACGCCGTGATCCGCGCCGTGCATGCCGCCATGGGCGTGCGCGACGCGTACTCCGTGCCGCGGGTGCTGGCGACGGGAACGCCGGCGGCGCTCGACGCGCTCGCGCGTAGCTGGCGCCTCGCTCCGGTTGGCGAGCCGGCATGGTACGGCCGGGTCTGGCACGACGCGGAAGGGATCCTGCTCGCGGAGCCTGGCGACGTGCTCGGCACCGCGGCCGAGCGTCGGCGCGGCGCCTGGCGGCGGCTCACGCGCGCGCTGCTGCGCAACCGTCCCGGTCGGCCGCTCGATGCGCTGCTCTGGGTGGTGGCGCACGACACGCTGATCGACGAAAACGGTCAACCGCGCGCGGACACGAATGCGGCGATCGAGGCCTCGCGGACGCTGATCGCGCTGCAGCGGCAGTTGGGGCAAATGCTGCCGCTCTACATCGTGGTGACCGGCTGCGACGCCGTGCCGGGCTTCGACACGCTCGCGGCGCGGTTAAAGCGCGTGCGTGCGGAGACCCCGCTGGGCTGGGCTTCTCCATACGCGCTGCGGCGCACGTTCGAGCCGGCGTGGATGGACGACGCCTTTGCCGATCTGTGCCGCGCGCTCGCGGCGACCATCACGGAAATGGGCACGCTCGACGGCGCGCTGGACGGCGATGTCTTCCTGCTGCCGCAGCGCCTCGATGCCCTGCGCGAGCCGCTGTGCGAGCACATCGAGCCCGCGTTGCGCGGGGCCGCGGACGGCACCGCGCCGCTCATGCGCGGCATCTGGTGCGTGGGCGCGGTGCCGCGCGCGCTGGATGCGCTCGCGGCCGAGCCGGGCGAACCCGCTGCCGCCGCGCCGCCGGTCTTCGCGTCGCGCCTTTGGCACGACCTGCTGATGCGGGGGCAGGGCCTTACCGTCGCCATTCCGCGCGTGCTCGCCCTGCGGATGCGGCGCTACCGCGTGGCCACCGCGCTGGCGATCGTAGTGGGCTGCTTATGGAGCGTTGGGCTGGGCGTGGCGACCTGGCACGTACGCAGCGACGCGCATGCGCTGGCGGGCGCCTACGACACGCTGACGCTGGCCGGCGTGGCATGGCACGAATCGGCGGCGAGCGACAGCGAAGCGGCGGCGAAGCGCGTGCTCGGCAGCGCGGCCGATACGTTCGTCAAGGTGCCGCGCTGGCAGCTTTCGACGCTGTTCATGCCGCTGTCCTGGTTCGGCCTGCGGCAGCGGCTTACCGAAGCGCAGCACCACATGCTGAGCGGGCTCGTGTTCGCACCGCTGCGCGAGCGGCTTGTCAGCCGTCTCGCCAGTCTGAACTGCGCCGACACGACCGCGGCATCCGACCCGTCGGCCAGCGATGCCGCCGCGGCGAGCGGCGCGCGGCGGCCCCAGGATCTGCCTGACTACACCATGGGGACGCGTCTCGTGGCGAATGCCGCGCAGACCGAGCGGCTCGTCCAGGGCTACAACGAACTCGTCGATCCGGAAAGCGGCAACACCGCGATGCTGGCCCACCTCATGCTCGGGACGGCGGGTGCGAGCTTTCCGCCCGATCACGTGCAGGATCGCGCGGAGCTGGACGAAGCCCTGCGCGTGTACGGAGCCGACGACGGGGCGCTGCCGTTCGACGGCACCGATGCCCTTGCGGCGCGCGCGCGCACGAGCGTCTGCTTCGAGGAGACGTTCGATCACTGGTTCGACCAGATCTATCTGGACTCCTCACTCACGGAGAACGCAGCGCAGATCCAGTCCATGCTGGGCGACCTCAAGGCGTCGGGCGCGGCGCCCACGACGGCGGCGCTCGACGAACTGGCGACGCGCATCGATACGCTCGCCACCCAGGTCGATACGGCGGACCACGGCTGGGCCGGCGCCCACGGCCAGGAGCTGGTGCCGGGCCTTGGCGCCACCTTCGATACGGCGAAAGGGCTGCACCTGATCGGCGCGGGACCGGTAGCCGCCGTGCTGGAACACGAACAGGGCGAGCAGAGCGCCTTTGCGGCGCGGTGGCTCGCGAGCGGCAACCTGCCGGGCGTCCTGAATTCGAATGCCAGCAGCGGGCTGCAACTCGCGGAAGACCTGCTGCCGCTGCGCGACGCGTTGCGCACCTTGCTCGGCCAGTCGTTCGTCTCGGGCGAAGGCGGCGCCGAGGCCCAGATTCGCGGCGTGACGGCGGATTCCGCCCAGCAGGCGCTCGCGGTGCTGCCCGCGTACAAGCAGTACGCCGCCGGGCTTCTCGCCCAGGCGCCCGAAGCGTGGCGCGGCGCGTTGCTCGCCGCGGCCGGCAACGCCACCGTGCACAGCATGGTGGCGGCGCTATCGGAGCCCGCGGCGCCCGGCACCCCGCGCGACGTGGCGTATGTGCCGCAAACGCAGGCGCCGCCCTTCGACGCCTTGCGCAAGAACGCGCTCGACCTCGTCGATGCCTTCGATTCGCTCGGGCGCACGGATCTCGCGCAGGCGGTCGCGCTGCGCGTGAGCGACGCGGCGCTCGGCGTGCTGCGCTCGACCGACGTCCAGTTGCAATCGCTCGAACCGTTTCGACCGCTGCGCGGCGACTTCTCGGGATGGAACGGCAGCCCGGGCGGATCGCAGCGCGCCTTTGGCGCAGCAACGCCCGAAGCGCTGCAAACCTACCTTGCCGCGCAAGCCAGCGCCGTGTCCGACACGGCGGCCGGTGCCGCGAGCGCGCTCGACTGGCTCGCCACGCAGAACCCGCCGCTGTCCACTGCGGATGCGCATCTCGTGGCCCGCTGGAAGGCATTGTTCGCCGATCTCACGCAATACCGCGCGAGGAGTCCGGCCAGCGCGCTCGTGGCCGTGCCGGCCGTCATCTCCAATCAGCTCGACAAGATGGACCTCGACACCTGCGGCGCCTCGCTCGCTCAGGCGGACGTGCCGCCAACGGGCGACGTCATCGCGAGCGCGGGCATGCAGCTCGTCTCGTCGGCACGCGAGCGCTGCTACCGCTTGCAGATCGGCACCGGCACGGATGCGTACGAACAGTTGCGCAGCACTTTTGCGCGCAACCTGGCCGGACGCTTCCCGTTTTCCGCCGACGCGAATGCACCGGCCGCCGATCTGCGCCAGACGGCGGCCTTCGTGGCGCTGCTCGATGCGAAGCTCGCGGACGCGCAACGCGGCATGAGCGCGGCCGAGGCGAGCGGGGCCGCGCATCCGGACGCGCAGCAGTTCCTCGCTAAGCTCGCGCGCGCGAAGCCGTGGCTCGACGCGCTCGTCGCGCGGGGGGCGGACGGCGCGCTCGTGGGCGTCGACGTGGCGGTGGACTGGCGCATCGATCGCGCCGACGAAACCGGCGCCGACCAGGTGATCCAGTGGTCGGTCGAGAGCGGTGGTCAGACGCTCGCGTGGCCCTCCAGCGGCGGTTCGCCGCTGCGCTGGGCGCCGGGGCAGGCCGCCGCGCTGAGCCTGCGCTGGGCGAAGGACGGACCGTGGCGGCCGATGCAGGACGCTGCCCAACCGACCTTGTCGGTCGACGGCGAGGACGCCACCTGGGCCGCCAACGACACCTGGGCGCTGCTGCGTCTCGTGCGCCTTCATGCGGTACCGGAAGATAGCGCCGAGGGCGCGGGCAACGCGCGCATGCTGCTGAGCGTCCCGGTGCGCGATCGCAACGGCGCCACCCAGACCGCGCGCATGTTCATGCGCGTGGGCATGACGGGGGCGTCGAAGACCGCGCTCTCGTATCCGGACCTGCCGTTCTCGGCGCCGGGGAGCAGCGTATACATCCCGCGAACCGTCAGCTACGGACAGTGGCCGGCCAATACCGAAGCAGGGCACGGATGAAGCCGATCTACGACATCGAAGCGCTCGTTCAGCCGATACCGGGCGACACGCCCGGCGGCGTCTCGTTGCTTCACGATCCCGCGTTCGACGCGATCAAGGCCGCGCGCCGCGAAGACGATCCGGCGTTGCCGGCCGGCATCTGGCAGACCGCGCTGAAAGTGGCCGACTGGGCCGAGGTCGAAGCCGGATGCCGTACGCTGCTGGTGGAGCGCAGCAAGGACCTGACGCTGGCGGCGTGGCTGGGCGAGAGCTGGCTGCATCGATACGGATGCGGCGCGCTGCCGGCATGTTTCGAACTGCTGAGCGAACTCTGTGCGCGTCATTGGGATTGCTTGCATCCGCTGCCGCGCGATGGCGATTATGGCTTTCGTGCCGCGCCGCTGGCGTGGATTTCGCAGAACTATCCAACCCTGCTTGCGGGGCGTGTGGCTCTGTGTGCCGGGCCAGATGGATCCGCGTTGACGCTTGCTCGCTGGGTGGCCACCCAGCGCGAGGCGATCGCCGTGAAGGACCGCAAGGATGTGCCGGCCGCGAAGCGAGAAGAAGCGGCGCGCGCGGCGATGGCGCTGGTGCAGGCGGTGCTGGGCGCTACGCCCGCCGCATTGCATGCGCAGTTGCGGGCCGTTGGCGCGGCTCGTGAGCCTATTGCGAAACTCGATGCGTGGTGCACGCCACGGCTGGGTGCGGAGGCGCCGGGTTTCGCGTCGCTGCTGGAAACGATCGAGCGGATCGAGGGTGTCTTGCGCGAGTGGCTCGCGTTGCATCCGGACTGGAAGGAGGAAGCGATGGTTGAAGTCGCACCGATTCAGGAGTCGCCGGTGGTTGGCATGCCGGAGAGCCGGCCCGTCGAGCGGATCGACAAGCTGCAGTCGCGCGAGGAGGCGTACCGGTTGCTGGCGGTCGTTGCCGATTATCTGATGCGTTATGAGCCGCATAGTCCTGTGCCTTATATGCTGAGGCGGGCGCTGGATTGGGGGGCGAGGCCGTTGCCGGAGCTTCTGCTTGAACTGACGGCGGGGGAAAGAGGTCGGGCGCTGGGCAGTGCCCTGGGGTTGCTGCCTGAGACTGAACAGGGGCGGTAGGGGGAATGCCGAATCCGTCTTTCAGCGGTTCATTGCGCGAACTCGACTATCAACCAGGCACAGGTGCGCTTCATGTATAGAGTCAACCTCGAAAAATTGGCCGAATGCAGCAAGTTGGTCAGCATGAGTTCGTTTGGTGGTGTGGTACCCCATGGCACGAAGGCGTACACCGACTGGCTCAAAGCGAAGCTCAATGAGATTGCGAACTTCCGGGAAGATGGAGCGGGCCAGAAAATCAAAAGCCTTTTAAACGCCCCAACCTGGGAAGACAAACTGGACCGTGACCTGGAAGCGGCGTGGAATGTATCTCTCCTGATGCGCACTGGAGAACTTCATTTTGCCCAGCAAGTCGCCGAAGTGGTTGTGGCGCAGCTCAAAGCAGAAAGGCGGCCGATTTACCCTGTCATTAACTCGGACTGGAAAAGCGACGCCTGGCTTACCGGGCTGGTGTTGGGCACGGAAAGGATGCCGGACTTGAACCCGGAAGGCATTGGCTTTGGTGTGCGTGCCAAACTTATTCCAGAGCAAGAGCACAAGAAGGGATTGCCGCCCGGACAATATGACGTGCTCTATGTCGACGACGCCAGCTACTCGGGAACGCAAATTTTCAATCTTGCGAACAGCATTTTTTTAAGCGGGCTAAGGCCGACGAGAATTTTGCTTATGCTCGCCGGTATCAGTACGCAAGCCATGGGGAAAATATCTTCCTCCAGGCTGTTTAGCGTAGGGAAATGCAAGCCGTTTTGTGATGAGAAGGTGACAACCCAGATCACGAACATATGGGAGCCGTCGCCCGAGACCAGGAGTCTTTTATGGGCATTTTTCGGCGATATGAAACATATCGAGGCCGATCCGCTGACCCTTGAGCCCAAACCTACGACGGGTGAGATGCCTATTTTTTTGCACAACTGCCTGACAATATTGCCTTACAAGATACCGGATTCACTTTCAGTGCCCACTCATCTCTACCTTGCCTACGATCCCATTACCCAGTCATCTGTCTTTGAGTCCGAGGGCGGCCACATTTTCCGCTCGAATGGGCAGGTGAACTATCGAACCATCATGGCGGGAGGGGCGGCGGCCTACGCGACAATAATGACAATGTGAGTCGGGTTGGCTGGCGCTGGCGTTTACCACCCCGGTTCGTGTCCCTGGCACGTCAACATGCAGCCGAGCGCCGCGACAGTTCCTACCGCGCCGAGCCCGGCGCCCACGGCGATATTCTCCACGGCGGTTGCGCAGCCCTGAAGCGACATCGCTGAAGTCAGCAGTGCCGCGAACACAAGGCGCCTGAAAATGCTGCGAAAAGCGGGATGTCCTGTTGACATGGTTCGATCGTCGTCGTGAACGGCTTCATGGCTTGCATGAGAACTCCGAGCATATCGACGCAGATGCAGGGCAATTCCTCAAGCTAGGTCCCCAAAGCGCAACGGCTTACCAACCGTTTCTATTTCGGCAATGCCGGTCGGACGGTCGAGTGACCCCTCACGAAGCGGCGGTCAACGTCGGGCCATCGCCTACACTTGTTCGTGCCATCCGGACGCCGTCCACGCGTTCGCCGAACCTGCCCGCGAGGTCATCGGCGACCAAAGCGCCCGAGGATGGCCGGCGTCGTCGAGTGGGGGCAGGGAGGCGCTCCGGCCTGTTATGCAAATTTTGCATATACCCATGCTGATACAGCATTAGACGACTGCGACCCGCCACTTCATCATCGCGTCTCCGCCATAACGGCGGTCGCCCGCCTGCACAGGGCACCGCAACAAAAAACAGCGCTATCGGCACCCCGCCGACTTGCGGAGACAGGCGCAGCACATCGCCGCGTGCGTACCGTATTCGCCTGCCTCGCTCCCGCGCGCTGTCCATACCGTATTGCATGGGATCCTACCGGACGCCAAAGCGCCAGGTGAGGTCGACAGGAGACAATGTGAATCAATCAATACAACGGAACATCGGCCCGTTCGCGCTGATGTTTACGGGCCTCGGCTCGATCATCGGTTCGGGCTGGCTGTTCGGCG
>NZ_JBANLK010000049.1:0-43795 GCF_054968425.1 Paraburkholderia sp. AV2 | reverse complement strand
TATTGCTATCGGGGGGGGGCGGGGGGGGGGGGGCCCCCCCCCCCCGCCGGGGGGGGGACCCGCGGGGGGGGCGCGCGGGGCGCGCGCCGCCCCCCCCCCGGGGGGCCACCGGCGGGCGCGCGCGCCGCCAGCGGCGCGCGCCCAGGTATTCGTGCGCATCTGGACGGCGAAAGAAGCGCTGCTCAAGACGCTTGGCATAGGGATCGCACAAGACTTGCAGACGTTTTCGGTCGACCCGTGTCAGCGTGAGGGTACGGGGGAGCCGCGCGTGGAAACCTTGGCCGCGTCGGGACCAGGGGTGCGGCTGCGGACGCTGCGCTTCTGCTGGCTTGACGAACTGGCGGGCAGCGAGGGCTGCGTGGCTTGGGCGCCGCGCTGGCCTTGACGTCGGGGCCAGGCGAGCGTCGATCGCGCGACCTGTCCGAGCGCCCCGGTGCGGGAACAGCGATATGTAGTCCTGATCGACAATCATGGGCTGGCGATTATGCGTTTTGCAATGCAAGTGCGATTGAATGCGGTGTAGCGCGGGCGGCAATTTGTGACAGGAACCTTAAAGCCCCTGATAGCGGTAGTCTTAAATGGCCTTTCCGTGCTTCCCGCGCAGCGATGAAGCTTGGCGCTCAAGTCTTTGATGACGCGGCAGAATCGAGCGAATGAGGCCAGTCCGCCGCGTATGTCTCCAGGCTTGACAGGTTGACACATGAGCAATGAGCTACTACCGTTGAATAAGTTAATGGGAATGATTTGCGTTTTTATTTATAGATGGTCGCTACTGCGGATGCAACACGGAACCCTGCGCGCCGAGTCTCGCGGCGATCGCTTCGATTAACCGATTCATGCGAAGGAGGGCAGTAATGAGCTGGGGCGATGAAAACACCCAATACCACGTGGTGGTGAACCACGAAGAACAGTATTCGATCTGGCCGGACTACAAGGCGCTGCCGGCGGGATGGCGCGCGGACGGCAAGACGGGCACGAAGGACGAGTGTCTGGCGCATATCGAGGCAGTCTGGACCGACATGCGTCCGTTGAGCCTGCGCCAGGCGATGGCGCAGTACGACGCATCGGGCACGCCAGGCGTGCCTGCCGCCGGCGGCGCGCAGGCCTGACATGCGGGCCCTCGCCGAGGCGCCGGTTACGCTGTTCTGTCTGCCCTACGCCGGCGGCAATGCGGCGATCTATCGTGACTGGCGCGACGCGCTTCCGTCGTGGATCGACTGCGTTCCGCTCGATCTGCCGGGGCACGGCCGCCTGCGGGCGATGGCGCCGTGCAGCGACTGGCCGGCGCTGGCCACGGCGCTGCTCGACGCGATCGGGCCGTTGCCCGCGCGCGATTTCGCGATCTTCGGGCACAGCATGGGCGCGCTGGTCGCGCTGGAGCTGGCTCACGCGCTGCGCGAACGCGACGGACGCGAACCCGTCTGGCTAGGGGTAGCCGCGTGCGCCGCCCCGCTCGAGCGCGATTACGAGACGAAATGGCTCGAGTGCGGCGCAGAGCAGATGGTTGAGGAACTGCGGCGCCTGGGCGGCACGCCCGAAGAACTGCTCGGCGACGCGGAATTTCTTGAGCTTGCCTTGCCGGTGCTGCGCGCGGATTTCCACTTGTGCGCCACCTATGTGCGCCGCTGGCGTACGCGATCGGGCCCGCTCGCCTGTCCGGTTTGTGCCTTCGGTGGCCGGGAAGATTCGTTATCCGAACTTCATGAAAATCTTTCTTCGTGGCGCCACGAAACAACCGGCGCGTTTCGCGAGCAAATGCTGGACGGTGGCCACTTTTTCGTCGAAACGGCACGTGCGCCGTTGATTCGTGAAATCGCAGGTGCCTTGCGCGACGTCGTTGCCTTCGCGCAGCAACCGGCCGCGCTCGCCGCCGCCGGTTGAGCCTGGCCGCATCCGGCCGCCAGTGACGTGACGGCATGTTGTCTCCGTTTCCTCTCTATTGATTCGAATTTGCCGCAACGTCGGCACAAGGAGCTTTCTGCATGACGTACCGTTCTCCCGCCTTATTCGATTTCGGGGCCTACGCAGGACAGAGCGAAGCGTATGTCTCGCTGATCAAGCAGTTCGCGGCCGCGCCGGCGTTTCGCAGTGCAACGGTCGACGAACTCGTGCTCGACGGCGATTACCACCGCCGGCCGCTGCGTCCCGAGGATTTCGAGTTCCTGAAGTTCATGAAGCCGGTGCGCAGCGACAACGTGAGCCGCCTGCCGTCGCTGGCCTCGAACCGCACGCTGCTGTCGATCTACGAACTGGACGTGGCGCGCATGCCGCAGAGCGCCGCTCCCGCCGACTGGCAGCGCTTCGCCAGCTTCTACCGCGAAGACGCGCGCACGCTCGGCGCGCAGATCGCACCGTTCCTCGAAGACTATGCGTTCTCGTATCTCGGCGATCCTGCCGCGGACGAGGAGGGCGTAGATGCCGCTGCGGCGCGCCTCGTACGCCTCTTCGACGAAGAAAGCGCGTTCTGGGGTGAAACGTTTGCGCGGCTGCTGCGCAACGACTACCTCGAAGAGGGTCTGCGTTTCATCATGATCCAGCGCTGGGCGCTTGCACCGTCGCAGCGGAGCGCGGTGGCGCGAGCCGTGGCGGGCGGCCGGTTCGACGGCCTGCCGCCCGATGCGCGACCCATGGTCGGCGGCAATGGGCAGGATGACGAAATGCTCGCCCGCGTCGCGAACCATTGCGGCGTGACGCGCCAGCAGCACGCCTACTGGCAGTTCTATCTGCCCACCAGCATGGCGAAAACCAACCTGCTGTACGCGCTGGCCCGCCGCCCGGATCGCGCTTTCGCGCTCGCGGGCGCCGCGTTCGCGGCCGAGGTGGAATGGCTCGCATTTGTCGCAGCGCTCGAACGCGCATGCGCGCATCTGCGCGCGCCGCATCGTCGCGCGGACGACCGCCAGGCACGCAGACAGGATCTGGACGCGCGTCTGCGCCATGCGCTGCAGGCGATCGGAGAACACTACGGCGAAGCCGGCCGCGCGCAGTGCGTGCAGGGCATCGCGGCGTTCGATCGCCTCGCGGAGCGCGCGCGCTGGGATCTCGGCGAACAGCTCAAATGGCTCTCGGCCATCCCGCGCTTCTGCGAGTTCGCGCGGCGTATCAGCACGCGCATCGACGCCGAGTGCCCGGACATCGACCGCGAGACCTTCGTCGAGCCCCACGAGATGTGCTCGACCACGCACGTGCACAACGACCATCGCCTCGTCACGATCCAGGAGGGCGAGATGCTGTTCTGGGGCAATCTCGGCATGCAGCTCCAGATGTTCGAGGGAGACAGGGTGCTGATTCCGGACGGCCGGCTGCACGGCTCGACCGTGGTGTCGGGCGAATGCACGTATCACCAGCCCATCATTCCCGACGACTGGGTACAGGTCTTCCTGCGCGAACTCGAAGCGCCGGACGCCACGCGGGCCGCCGCCTGACATAGCGCTCAACGCAGCGCCATACCAACGGGTGCCGCGCACACCGTTCTCCAGACACCTCGCCAGCAGGTGCGGACGTTCCCCACAAAAAATTCATGAAGCGCCCTTCTCGCGGGGCGGCTAGCGTGCGCCGCCGCCATGAGGCGCCGCGCGCGGACAGCCTGCCTGTGGTTGAGGGCGCAACCAGAGGAACGAAGATGCGACCGAATGACGAAATGACGCAGCACGACGCGACGCCGTCGCTCACCCCGATCGAAGAGAACCCGGCCACGAGCGGTTTTAGTGCGGCCGACTGGAAAAGCCGGATCATCGCCGGGCGCCGGTGCGGCGCGGCAGCGCAGCCGCCGGCATGGCTCGACGCTTCATACGGGACCTTGCGCGAGCAGGTGATGCATCCGGCGTATCCGTGCTTCTTCGGCACGATGGCCGAGCGGCGCGGCGAGATGTTCTATTCGTTCGTCAACGGCAAGGACATCGGCGATCTGCCCGCGACCATGCAGACGTTCGCGGAACTCGCAACGCTACCGCAATACCGCAAGAACAACATCGCGGTGTTCTTCGAGCCCGACGCAGAACCGCTCACGCATGACGCGTATCACGCGCTCTTCTGGCAAACGCTGCAGCAACTGCACAACGTCGACCCGGACCCGGCCGCCGACCAGCAGCCCGAGCCTTCGGACGAAGCGTGGGAGTTCTCCTTCGCCGGCGTGCAGATGTTCGTGGTGTGCGCGTGCCCCTCGTTCGTGCTGCGCCACAGCCGCAATCTCGGCCCCGGCATGGTGCTGCTGTTCCAGCCGCGCAGCGTTTTCGTCGATACGATCACCAACA
This sequence comes from Paraburkholderia sp. AV2, assembly GCF_054968425.1. NCBI lineage: Bacteria > Pseudomonadati > Pseudomonadota > Betaproteobacteria > Burkholderiales > Burkholderiaceae > Paraburkholderia > Paraburkholderia sp. AV2. The sequence continues at coordinate 39,542 of NZ_JBANLK010000049.1, read as the reverse complement.
AGGTGATCGGCCGTGAGGCGCGCAACCAGGTCCGCAAGCGGCTGGAGACGTGGGACGATACGCCCGCGCATCCGGATCTCGGCTTTTATGGCGACCCCGGCAATCTCGAGTGGAAGCAGTACTTCCTCGACGATCACAATGTGCGTGCCGCCGACGTTTGTCCTTTCCTGAAGCGCAAGGCGCGCGAAGCGGGCATCCGGCCGCTCGCGGCGCAGCGCGAGCCTCAACCGGAAACCGAAACGCAGCCCGGCTTGCCGTCGCCGCATGGCGCGCAGACGCAAACCGATCTCGCCACGGTCGCGCTCACCTATGCCGGTCTGCCGGCGGAGAAGCGCACGACCTTCCGCGCGCGCCTGCGCGAGCGCGGCCTGTCTGGCCGGCAACTGCCGATCGTGCCAATCGTGCCGCCCGAAGGCCGCGCGCAGCGTTTTCCGCTCTCGCCCGCGCAGGAGCGTTTGTGGTTTCTCTGGCAACTGAACCCGGACGATGCGGGCTACAACGTCGCGGGTGCGCTGCGGCTGGCGGGCGCGCTCGACATCGAATGCCTGCGTGCGGCGCTCGATCATGTGGTGGCGCGCCACGAGGTGTTGCGCACGCGCTTCGATGAAAGCGACGGCCAGGTGGCGCAAGTCGTCGGCGGCGTCAGCTACACGTGGTCGGAAATCGACCTGGGCACGGCGCATGGGGAGCGCGCGACCGAGTCGGGCGATACGCGTGGCGCGCTCGAACAGCGCCTGCAGGCGCTCTCGCTCGCGCCGTTCGATCTCGTGCGCGGACCGCTCCTGCGCGTCGCGCTGCTGCGCGAGGCGTCCGGGGCCGACTATCCACCCGCACATCCGCCCGCGTCGTACGTGCTGCACGTCGCGCTGCATCACATCATCGCGGATCACGGCTCGGTGAAGCTGCTGCTCGACGAATTCGTCGCGGCCTACGGCGAGCTGTGCGCCGGTCGCTCGCCGGCGGCCGCGCCGTTGCCGGTGCAGTACGGCGACTTCGCCGCGTGGCAGCAGGAATGGGCCGACGACGGCGAACGCGAAGCCGATCTGCAGTACTGGAAGCAGCAGCTTGGCGATGCGCCCGCCGCGCTCGATCTGCCGGCCACGAAAAGGCGCGGCGGCATTCGCAACGTGCCGGGCGCGCGCGTGAGCATCGAACTCGATGCGCAGCAGACGCGCGCGCTCAAACAGCTTGCGGCGGAGCATCGCACCACGTTCTCCACGCTGCTGCTGGGCGCTTACGCGGTGCTGCTCGCGCGCTACACGGGCCAGAAAGACTTGCGCATCGGCGTGCCGGTATCGGGCCGCAATCGTCTGGAGACGGAGCGGCTGATCGGCTTTTTCGTCAACACGCTCGTGATCCGCGCCGACCTGGCCGGCGTGCCGACCTTCGGCGCGCTGCTCGAGCGTTTGCATGGCTGTGTGCTCGACGCGCATCGTCACGACGGCTTGCCGTTCGCGCAGCTCGTCGAGGCGCTGCAGCCCGAGCGCAGCGCCGGGCAAACGCCACTTTTCCAGGTGATGTTCAATCACACACGAGCGCAGCGCGTCGAGCTCGATGTCGCGGGTCTGCGCGTGACCGAACTCTCGACCGACCTCCCGACCGCTCGCTTCGATCTCGTGCTTAATGTGGTCGAACGCGACGACACCGTGCGGCTGTCGTTCAACTACGCGGCCGACCTGTTCGACGCGGCGATCGTCGGGCGCATGCTCGACCATTTCGCCGCCATCCTCGCGCAGGCGGGTAGCGTCGCCCGAGCGCCGCTTGAGCGCATCGCGCTGGAAGAACCGCGGGCCGAACGGGCGGAGCGGCGGCTCGCCGCCTTCGACGCGGTGGGCGCGCGCTTCGACCGCCGTGCCGCTACGCAGCCGCACGCGCCGGCCCTGCATTGCGAAGGCGATCGGTTGACCTACGGCGAGCTTGCGCGCTGGAGCGACCGTATTGCTGCGCGGCTGCGGCGGCTCGGCGTGCAGGCTGACCAGCGCATCGGCCTGTGCATCGAGCGCTCGGCGGCGCTTGCGGCGGGCGTGCTCGGCGTGCTGAAATCGGGCGCGGCGTTCGTGCCGCTCGATCCCGCTTATCCGCTCGAGCGTCTCGAGTCGATGCTCGACGACGCGGGCATTGCCTGCGTGCTGGCCGACAGCACGGGCGTGCAACGGCTCGGCGCCTTGCTGCAGGGGCGCGAGCCGATCGACGTCGCGGCGCTCGCGCACGCGGCCGACGCTGCCCACGGTTCCGCGGGCAGCGAAACAGACGAAGCGCACGAAGCGCACGAATTGCCGATTGAGATTCACCCGGAACAACTGGCCTACGTGATCTACACGTCGGGCTCGACGGGGCGTCCGAAGGGCGTGGCCATCACACACGGCACGCTGGCCCGGCATCTGGACGATTTCATCGGCACGTACGGGATCGGCGCGGACGACAGGCAACTGCAATCCTCCACGATCAATTTCGACGTCGCGCTGCACGAGTTGCTGCCCGCGCTGCTGATGGGCGGCCAGGTCGAAATGCGCGGGCCGCAGCTATGGGACCCGGAAACTACGAGCCGCCATCTGATCGAAGAGAAGGTCACGTTTGCGCGCATTCCCACCGCCTACTGGCAGCAATGGCTGCGCGAGCCGCCCCCCGCCGCATCGCTCGCGGCGCTACGGCAGATCACGGTGGGCGGCGAGGGGTTGCCCGGCGACGCGCTGCGCCGCTGGCGCTGCGGCCCGCTCGGTCATATCCGGCTCGACAATCTCTATGGCCCGACCGAGACCACGATCGCCTGCATGTACCGCGAAACGTGCGACGAGGACGCGGAACAGGCGATTGTCTCGATCGGCGGCCCGTACCCGTCGCGCACGGTGTGCGTGTGCGACGCGGACGGGAACGAAGCGCCGGCGGGCGCGATCGGCGAGCTATGCGTGGGCGGGCATACGCTGGCGCGCGGCTATCTGGGCCGCGCGGCGCTCACCGCGGAGCGCTTCGTTCCGGACCCGCACGGCCCGGCCGGCAGCCGCCTGTACCGCACGGGAGATCTGTGCCGCCGGCGGCTCGACGGCAGCATGGACTTTCTCGGTCGCCTCGATCAGCAGGTCAAGCTGCGCGGGCATCGGATCGAACTCGGCGAAATCGAGGCCGTGCTGCGCGAAGCGCCCGGCGTGGAAGCGGCCGCGGCCGCCTTGCACGGCGAAGGCGAGGCGCAGCGGCTGGTGGGCTACGTGGTGGGCGACGCCGACGACATGGCTGTGCGCCGTCTGCTGCAAAGCCGCTTGCCGGGCTACATGGTGCCGGCGGCACTGGTGTGGCTCGACCGGCTGCCGACGATGCAGAACGGCAAGCTGGATCGCGCGGCGTTGCCTGCCCCCGGCAACGATGCCGCGCGCCGCCGCACCGCGCCGCGCACCGTGCTCGAAGCGTCGCTGCTGGAGATCTGGCAGGCGGTGCTCGGGCGCGACGACCTGGGCGTGACCGACAACTTCTTCGACGTGGGCGGCCATTCGCTGCTGCTGATGCGTGTGGCTTCGCGCGTGCGCCAGACGCTGGGACGCGAGGTGACGCTGCGCACGCTGTTCCTCAATCCGGTGCTCGCCGATCTGGCGGCCGAGCTCGACGCTGAGGCTCCGCACGAGGCCGATGTCATCGCGCCGCGTCAACCCGGCGTGCGCATTCCGCTCACCGACGGGCAAGAGCGCCTGTGGTTTCTCTGGAAACTCGAACCCGAAAGTGCCGCGTACACGATCTCGGGCGCCGTGGGCCTGAGCGGCGCTCTCGACCGCGCGGCCGTGCGGCGTGCGCTCGACGCGCTCGTCGCGCGTCACGAGACGCTGCGCACGCGTTTCGTGGAAGCGGACGGCCAGCCGTGGCAGGTGGTGGACGCCGCGGGCTCGTACGACTGGCGCGAAGAGGACCTGGGCGGCGCGGACGAACTCGACGCGCGCCTCAAGACACTCACGCGTCTGCCGTTCGACCTCGAGCGCGGCCCGATGCTGCGTATCGCGCTGCTGACGTATCCCGAGGCGCCAAACGAAACCGTGCTGCACTTCGCGATGCCGCACATCGTCTCCGATGCGTGGTCGCAGGCGATCTTGCTGCGCGAGTTCGCGCAGGGCTACGAGGCCGCGCTGCGCGGCAACGCGCCCGCGCTGCCGCCGCTGCCGATCCAGTACGGCGACTACGCGCTCTGGCAGCGCGCGCAACGCGATCCGCAGGCGCTCGAAGCGCAATTGGCGTACTGGGAATGCGAGCTCGGCGACGAGCAGCCGCTGCTCGCCCTGCCGGCCGACCGGCCGCGCCAGGGTGCCCGCAGCAGCGCGGGCGCCACGCTGCGCCGAACGCTCGATGCCTCTCTTGTGCAGTCGCTCGATGCGCACGCGCGCGAGCAGGGCGCGACGCGTTTCATGACGCTGCTGGCGGCGTTCGGCACGCTGCTGCAAGGCTACAGCGGCCAGCAGGACGTGCGCGTCGGCGTGCCCGTGGCGGGCCGCGACCGGCTCGAAACGGAGTCGCTGCTCGGCTTCTTCGTCAATACGCTCGTGATCCGCATGACGACGGCGCGCAGCGCGCCCTTCAGCGCGTTGCTGGACGAAGTGCGCGAACGCATGGTGGGCGCGCACGCTCATGCGGACGTACCGTTCGCGACGCTGGTCGAGCGGCTGCAGCCGCAGCGCAGCGTTGCGCATACGCCGTTGTTCCAGGCGATGTTCAACTATGGCGAAGCGGGTACGGATCCGTTTGCACTGCCAGGCATTGCCGTGCGCACGCTCGCGGGCACCGCGTCGGCGGCTCAGGTCGACCTGTCGCTCGACGTGACGGCGGAGCAGGACGGGCTCAAGCTCTCGCTCACTTACGCCACCGATATTTTCGAGCGCGAGACGGCTGTTCGTCTCTTCGACAGCTACGTCGACGTGTTGCGACAGATCGTGCAGGATCGCCACGCGCGCAACCTCGCGCTGCTGGACGCATCCGGGCGCGAGCGGCTCCTCGCGTGGGGCCGCAATCCGCGGCGCTACGCGCAGGCGGCGCCGGTGCACCGGCTCATCGAGCGCCAGGCCGCGGCTACGCCGTATGCGCTCGCGGCGCAGTTCGGCGAAGAGACATTGACCTATCGCGAACTCGACGCGCGCGCCAACCGGCTCGCGCACCGGCTCATGAAGCTCGGCGTTGGGCCCGATGTGAGAGTGGGCATCGGCATGGAGCGCTCGCTGGATACACTGATCGCGTTGCTCGCCGTGATGAAGTCGGGCGGCGCCTATGTGCCGCTCGATCCGGCGATACCGTCGGCGCGGCGCGCCTATATGGCCGCCGACAGCGGCGTGCGCCTCGTCATCACGCACCGCCATCCCGCGCAGGATGTTTCCGGCCTGCCAACGCCGGTACCGCTGCTGGAACTCGACAGCCTCGATCTGAACGGCGAATCCGAGCATCGTCCGCTAGTCGAGGTGAGCGGCGAACAGCTCGCCTACGTGATCTACACCTCGGGATCGACGGGCAAACCGAAGGGCGTGATGGTGACGCATCACGCGCTGGGCCATTTCATGCTCGCCATGCAAGAGGCGCCAGGTCTCGCGGCCGACGACGTGCTGCTGGCCGTGACGTCCTTGTCATTCGATATCGCCGCGCTCGAACTCTACCTGCCGCTGACGGTGGGTGCGCGCGTGGTGATTGCGCCGCGCCAGACGGTGCGCGACGGTGCGGCGCTTGCGCGGCTCGTCGAGAGCTCGGGCGCGACCGCGCTGCAATCGACGCCCGCGGGCTGGCGCCTGCTGCGCGCGGGCGGCTGGCCGTCGGGCGCGCCGCGGCGCTTTAAGGCGCTATGCGGCGGCGAGGCGTTGCAGGCCGATCTCGCGCGGGATCTGCTCGGCCTCGGCGTCGAACTCTGGAATCTCTATGGTCCCACCGAAACGACGATCTGGTCGGCGGCGGGCCGCGTAACCGACGCGGCGCCGGTGCTCGGCGGCCCGATCGCGGGCACGCAGCTCTACGTGCTCGACGCGAATCTCGATCTCGCGCCGGCGAACGTGGCGGGCGAGCTCTATATCGGCGGCGTGGGACTCGCACGCGGCTATCTGGGCCGCTGCGATCTCACGGCGGCCCAGTTCGTCGCCAATCCGTTCGAGGCCGGCGGCGCGCGCCTGTATCGCACGGGCGATCTGGCGAAGTGGCGCAGCGACGGTCGACTCGAATATCTTGGCCGGGTCGATCATCAGGTGAAGATCCGCGGCTTTCGTATCGAGCCCGGCGAAATCGAAGCGCAACTGCTGGCACACGAGGACGTGCGCGAGGCCATGGTCGTTGCGCGGGATGGGGCGCTGGGAGCGTGCCTCGTCGCGTATGCCGTGCCGCGCGACGGGCTCGATATCGATGCCGGGACTTTCGGCGACACGCTGCGCGAGCGGCTGGCCCGCGCGCTGCCGGACTACATGGTGCCCGCGGCGGTGGTCGTGCTCGAACGCCTGCCGCTGAATCCGAACGGCAAGGTGGACCGGCACGCGCTGCCCGCACCCGCCGCGGCGCACAGCCGGTGGGCGCCGCCGCAAGGCGAAATGGAGACGCTCGTTGCCGGGGTCTGGCAGCCGTTGCTGCGCCTCGGGCGGGTGGGGCGCCACGATCACTTCTTCGAGCTGGGCGGGCAGTCGCTGCTGGCGCTGCGCATGACGGCCGCGTTGCGCGAGGCGCTTCGCGTCGAGGTGCCGGTGCGGCTCGTCTTTGCTGCGCCGGTGCTTGCCGATCTTGCGCGCGTCCTTGTCGAGCGGATCGAAGCGAAGGACGGTAGCGGCCTTGCCGCACAGTTGGCCAGCCCCATCTCCGCGCGCCCGGCGGGCATGAACACGGTGCCGCTTTCGCCCGAGCAGGAGCGTCTGTGGTTCTTCTCGCGCCTGCATCCGCAGAGCGCGGCATACAACCTGCCGGGTGCGGTACGGCTGGAAGGCGCGCTCGACCGTGCCGCGCTGCGCGGCGCGCTTGCGGCGCTGGTGGCCCGGCACGAGAGCCTGCGCACGCGTTTCGTCGAGATCGATGGCACCGCGATGCAGCGCTTCGATGCGCCCGCGCCATCGCTTTCCGTGCTCGATTTCGAAGACGTGCCGCGCGCCGGGCAGGCGCAACGCGTTGCCGACACGCTCCAGGCGATCTCGCGCGCGCCGTTCGATCTCGAAACCGGACCGCTCCTGCGCGTGACACTCCTGCGCCTTGGCGACGAGGATCACGTGCTGCACGTCGTCACGCATCACATTGTCTCGGACGCCTGGTCGAACCAGCTCGTGCTGGAGGAATTCTCGCGCGCTTATGCGGCACTGTGCGAGGGTGGCGCCGCCGATGCGGCGCCGCTGCCGCTCCAGTACGCCGATTACGCGCTGTGGCAGCAAGCGGACGCACAAACCGCGCGTGCCCATGCCGATCTCGACTTCTGGCGCATGCGTCTTGCAGGCGGTCAGGGTGGGCTCGAACTGCCCTTCGACCGCCGCCCGGGCGCCACGCGCAGCCCGGCGGGAGCGCGGTCGGGCGTGACGCTCGGCTCGTCCACCGTCGAAGCTGTGCGCGCGTTCGCGCGCAGCCATGACACGACGAGCGTGACGGTGCTGCTGGCGGCCTTCAACGTGCTGCTCGCGCGCTACAGCGGCCAGTACGATATTCGCGTGGGGATGCCGGCAACGGGCCGCGACCGGCTCGAAACGCAGCGCATGATCGGCTTCTTCGTCAACACGCTGGTCGTGCGCAGCGAACTGGATGGCCTTCCCGATGTCGCCGCGCTCGTCGCGCACGTGGGCGGGCGGCTGCGCGAAGCCCAGGCGCATCAGCACGTGCCGTTCGCGCGCGTGGTCGATGCACTGAGCCCCGATCGCAGCCTCACGCAAACGCCGCTCTTCAGCGTGATGTTCAACTACGACCACGGCACGGCGGGCGAGGGCCTGCGGCTGCCGGGCCTGCGGGCGTCGCGCGTCGAAACGTCTACGGGAACGGCACGCTTCGATCTCGTGCTTTCGGCGCGCGAGGAGGCGTCCGGCACGGCGCTTTCGCTGGCCTATGCGCGCGATGTCTTCGACGCCGCCACGATCGGGCGCATGCTTGGCGAATACGTTTCGGTGCTCGAACAGATGGTCCGTGGCGAGCACACGCCGCTGGCCGCGCTGCAGCTCGCGCCCGTGCTTGCCATGCGTGGCGCAGATCCGTTGTGCAGGCATCCTTTCGCGCCGGTGGGCGAGCGCATCGCCGCCCAGGCGCGCCGCACGCCGCACGTGAATGCACTCCATTGCGAAGGCGTCAGCCTGAACTACGGCGAGCTCGACGCGTGGTCGGCGCATATCGCGCGCGCCTTGCAGGCATGCGGCGCGGGCGCGGAGAGTCGCGTCGGCCTGTCCCTCACGCGCGGGCCGGGACTCGTCGCGGCACTCGTTGGCGTGCTGCGTTCGGGGGCGGCCTTCGTGCCGCTCGATCCCGCCTATCCGGCCGAGCGCCTGCGCGCCATGATGGATGAAGCCGAGCCGGGCTGCGTGCTTGCCGATACGCAAACGCTCGCGTCGTGCGCACCGCTTTTCGCTGGCCGCAACACGTTCGACATCGCAACCCTGCGCGGTGCACCGGGAGACGCGGCACCCGAGGTGCACGCATCGATCCATCCGGAGCAGCTCGCGTATGTGATCTACACGTCGGGGTCGGCGGGGCGGCCGAAGGGCGTTGCCGTGAGCCAGCAGGCGCTCTGCCGCCACCTCGACGATTTCATCGCGGCCTATGGCATCGGCGCGAACGACACCCAGTTGCAATCGTCGACGATCAACTTCGACGTCGCGCTGCACGAGATGCTGCCCGCGCTGATCCAGGGCGGCCGGGTCGAAATGCGCGGCGCGCAGTTGTGGGACGTGGAGACCACGAGCCGTCATCTGATCGAGCAAAAGGTCACGTTCGCGCGTATCCCCACCGCCTACTGGCAGCAATGGCTGCGCACGCCCCCGGCCGCGGCGGACCTCGCGTCGCTGCGCCAGATCACCGTGGGCGGCGAGGGGCTGCCCGGCGGCGCGCTCGCGCAATGGCGCGCCGGCCCGCTCGCGCACATCCGCCTCGACAACCTCTACGGGCCGACGGAGACGACGGTCGCGTGCATGTATCGCGAGACGCGCGCGGCCGATTGCGCGCAGACCATCGTGTCGATCGGCGAGCCCTATGGTTCGCGCTGCGTCTACGTGATGGACCGCGACGGCAACGAACTGCCTCCGGGTGCGCTCGGCGAGCTGTGCATCGGCGGGCTCACGCTCGCGCGCGGCTATCTGCGGCGGCCGGGGCTCACGGCCGCGAGCTTCATTCCCGATCCGCGGGTGCCGGGCGCGCGCCTCTATCGCAGCGGCGATCTGTGCCGCCGCCGCGCCGATGGCAGCATCGACTTCCGGGGACGATTCGATCAGCAGGTCAAGCTGCGCGGCTTTCGCATCGAGCTCGGCGAGATCGAAGCCGTGCTGCGCGAAGCGCCCGGCGTCGAGGGGAGCGTGGCGGCGCTGCATGGCGAGGGCGACGCGAAGCGGCTGGTGGGCTACGTGGTCGGCAATGCCGACGAGCGCGCGCTGCGCCGCGCGCTCGAAAGCCGCCTGCCGGGCTATATGGTGCCGGCCGCGCTCGTGCGGCTCGACCGCCTGCCGCTGATGCACAACGGCAAGCTCGACCGCGCCGCGCTGCCCGTGCCCGAGGCGTCCGGGGCACGTGACGCCGCGCGGAAAGCGGTGCCGCAAACGCCCCTCGAAGCCGAACTGCTCGGCATCTGGCAAGCGGTGCTGCCGCACGGCGAATTCGGCGTGACCGACAACTTCTTCGAAGCGGGCGGACATTCGCTGCTGGCGCTGAAGGTGCTCGCGCGGGCGAGGGAGCTAGGCCTGCCCGCGCTCACGCTCGAAGCGCTGTTCCAGCACGCGACGATTCGCGCGCTGGCGGCTCATCTGGAGTCGCAGGCGCAACCGGCCGCCGTGAGCGCCTCGAACATCGTGGCGATGACGGTGCGCAGCGATCTGCCACGCGTGTTCGCGCTGCACGCCGCGTCGGGGCTCGTGTCCGACTACCGGCCGCTTGCCGCGGCGCTCGAAGGCGTGGCAAGCGTGTACGGCGTGCAGGCGCCGTTCTATACGGAGTCCTGGTGGCCCGGCGATCTCGCGCAGCTTGCCGCCGACTACGCGGCGCGCATCCGTAGCGTGCAGCCGCACGGCCCGTACCGGCTGATCGGCTGGTCCGTGGGCGGGATGATCGCCGTCGAAGTGGCGCGTGCGCTTGCGCACGACGGCGCCGAAGTGGCGTTCGTCGGCCTGATCGATGCGTACGTGCCCGAGGCGGCCGACGAAGCTCGCAGCGACGCCTTCATCGGCCACGACGTCGCGCGAACTTACCGGGCGACCGACGCCGAGATGCAGGCGCTGCTCGGCGATACGGGCAGGCAATGGGTGCTGCCGGATGGCCTCTCCGACGCCGACACACGGGCGCTGCTCGGCCGGGCCCTGCTGTTCCAGCGCCACCTTGGCCATATCGTGCGGGGCGCCGAGCGCGCGCCGGCACCCGTCGATCTCAAGCTCTGGTGGGCGCAGCAACGCCCCCATCGTCCGGCGCATGCGGCGGCCGGGTCATGGCAGGCGCGCGTAAGCGGCCGTATCCGGCAGGGCGAGGCGATCGACGCGGACCACAAGCACATCGTGCGGCACCGTGACCTGTTCGACGCGCTCGCACGCGAAATCGAAGCGAGCGCCGCGCTCGACGCACGGAATGCACGAAAGGAGGCACTGCGATGAATGCGCGACAACGCGACAACCGGGGGTCGGGCGCGATGAGTGAAACCGGCCTGGCCGCGCGACTGCGTTCGCTCGCATCGCGGCGGCCTTCCGGCACCGCACTGATCACGATCGACGCGAGCGGCGAGACGCGTTACGACTACGCCGAGCTCGACCGCCGCGCGAGCCTGCTCGCCGCGCGGTTCGCCCGCGACCGTGCCGCGGGCGAACGCGCGCTGTTGTTGATGGACAGCGGCGTCGACTACGTGAGCGCGTTTTTTGGCTGCCTGTATGCGGGCGTCGTTGCGGTGCCGGTCTATCCACCCGAGTCGAAACGCGAGCAGCATCTCGCACGTCTTTCCGGCATCGCTCACGACGCGGGCGTGCGCTACGTGCTGACGACCGCGCCGCTGCACGAACGCTATGCCGGCGAATACGCGGCGCTCGCACCCGGCTCGGCGGCCGTGGCCGTCGATACGCTTGCCGCCGCCCGCCAAGAAGATGCGCGGGCAACGAATATCGCGGGTGCGAGCGACACCGTTTGCCCGCTACATCCGGTGCGCGCGGACGATGTCGCTTTTCTGCAGTACACCTCGGGCTCCACCGGCACGCCCAAGGGCGTGATGGTCAGCCACGGCAATCTGCTCGCAAACGAAATCGCGATCAAGGCCGGCCTCGGTGTGCGCGACGACGACGTCTTCGTGAGCTGGCTGCCGCTCTATCACGACATGGGCCTGATCGGCAGTCTGTTGCAGCCGGTCTTCAGCGGCATTCCGCTCGTGCTGATGTCGCCGCAGTACTTTCTCGAGCGTCCGCTGCGCTGGCTCGATGCCATTGCGCGCCATCGCGGGACGATTTCAGGCGCGCCGGACTTCGCCTATCGCCTGTGCGTCGAGCGTGTCGGCGACGAAGCGCGGGCGCGGCTCGATCTGTCGAGCTGGCGGCTCGCGTTCTCGGGCTCCGAGCCAGTGCGGCGCGATACGCTGGACATGTTCGTCGCGCGTTTCGCTCCGGCAGGCTTCGATGCCGCCGCGCTCTATCCGTGCTACGGCCTCGCGGAAGCCACGCTGTTCGTGACCGGCAGCGTGCGCGGCGCGGGACTCGTCTCGCACGCCTTCAGCAGCGCCTCGCTCTCGGCGGGGCACGCCCTCGTGGCGGGCGAGCGCGAGGCGGCCACCGTGCTCGTCGGCTGCGGTGCCGTACAGGCCGCGCATCGCGTGGCCATTGTCGAGCCGTCCAGCGGGGAGACCCTCGGCGACGGCCGGATCGGCGAGATCCACGTTGGCGGCCCGAGTGTTGCGCACGGCTACTGGCAGCGTGCCGATGCGAGCGCGCAGGCATTTCGCCACGAGCTCGAAGACGGCGGCGCGACGCGTTGGCTGCGCACCGGCGACCTGGGGTTCGTGCACGACGGGCAGCTCTATATTGCGGGGCGGGCGAAGGATCTGATCATCGTGCGCGGGCGCAATCTGTATCCGCAGGATGTCGAGCAGCCCGTCGAGGCGCAGTGCGAATTTGCGCGCAAGGGGCGCGTCATTGCGTTCGGCGCGCAGCGGGAGAGCGGCGAGGGCCTGGCGCTCGCGCTCGAGATCGCGCCGCGCATGAGGAAACGTTTCGCGCCGGACGCGATCGTCGATGCGTTGTGCCGCACGGCGTTCGACGCGTGCGGGGAGACGCCCGCCGTGATCGTGCTGCTCCAGCCCGGCGCGTTGCCGAAGACGTCGAGCGGCAAGCTGCAGCGTGCCGCGACGCGCGAGGGCTGGCAGCAGCGCTCGCTGGATCAGTACGCGCTGTGGGAAGAGGGTGCTTTCCTGATCGGCCCAGGCGAGGTTTCGGCAGAGCGTGCTTTGCGCGAGGATGCCGCGCTCCCGAAGCGGGAGCGAGAACTGGGCGCGCTGTGGCGCGAAGTGCTGGGCGACGACATTGCGCTGACGCCCGACTCGCACTTTTTCGCGTGCGGCGGCAGTTCGTTGAGCGCCGCGCGGCTAGTGGCGCGGATCGGCGAATGCTACGGACGGCGCTGCGAAATCGCTCTGGTATTCGAAACGCCGACACTCGGCGAGATGGCCGAGGCGCTCGCCGCGCAACTCGCGCAGCCCGCATCCTTGAACGCCGATATCGGGCAGGACGCGCCTATTGAAGCCACCGGAGAGGCGCTCGTCTCGCATGCGCAGCAGCGGCAGTTGTTCGCATGGCGGCTCGATCCCGAGAGCCGCGCATATCACGTCGCGGCGGCCATCCGTCTGCACGGTGTGCTCGACATCGACGCGTTGCGGCGCAGCTTCGATCAACTGAGCGAGCGTCATGCCGCGTTGCGCACGTATTTTGCCGAGGCGCCCGACGATGCGCTGATGTACGCGCCACGCGTTGCGGTGCCGGCGCCGCTGGCGTGGGGCGACTTCGATCTGCGCACATCGGCCGGCCCTGGCGGTGCGGGCGATACGGGCGAAGGGGGCGCCGCCATTGAGCGCGCGCTCGCAGCCTGTGCGCAGCGCTTCGCCGCCGAACCGTTCGACCTGCTGCGCGGACCGCTCTTGCGCGTCGGGCTCGCACGTTATGGCGACGACGCGCATCTGCTCATGTTCGCGCTACATCACGTCGCGACCGACGGCTGGTCGATGCAGATCTTCGTCGAGGAGCTTGTCGAAGGCTATCGCGCCGCGCTGCAGGGCGCACCGGCACGGCTCGCGGCGCCCCCGGTCACTTACGCGGATTACGCCGCGTGGCAGCGCCGCTGGCTGAAAAGCGCACAGGCCGCGCGCGATCTCGATTACTGGCGTGGCGCACTGGCTGCCCATGCGCTGCCGCTGGCCTTGCCCTACGATCGAGCGGCGACTCCGGGCGACGATGCACGCGATGCGGCCCGCGTCTCGTTCGCGCTGCCTGCGCCGCTCTCGCAGGCGGTTCGCGCGGTGGCGCGCCGCCCCCGCGCGCCGCCGTTCGTCGTGCTGCTCGCCGCGTATCACGCGTGGCTGTTCCGCGTGACGGGGCAGGGCACGATCCGCACCGGCGTGCCGGTCGCCAACCGGCAGCGGCCCGAGACGCATGGCGTGGTCGGTTTCTTCGTCAACACGATCGTGCTGCACAGCGACTGCGAAGCTGCGCTCACGCCCGGCGGTCTGTTCGCGCAGTTGCGGCGCCGGACGCTCGACGGCCAGGCACATCAGGCGCTGCCGTTCGACGTGCTGGTCGAGCATCTGCATCCGTCGCGCGACGCGCAGCACGGGCCCCTCTTCGAAACCACCTTCAATTATCTGAGCGACGACTACCCGGCGCTCGAACGCTGGCCCGGACTGCGGGCGTCGCGCTACGAGATCGCCGAGGCGCACGTCAAGGTGCCGCTTGCGCTCGACGTGCGCGAGACGCGTGACGGCCGGATGTGCGGCTATTTCACCTACGCGCGTGCGCGTTTTCGCGCGGCGAGCGTCGAGCGTATGGCGGCGCAGTATTTGCGTGCCGTCGAGGCGCTGGTCGCGGCGCTTTCCAGCGACGCAGCGGCGAGCACCGCGACGCTCGCCGATCTCGATCTGCTCGGCGGCGAGGCAAGGGCCCAGGCGGAAGTGCACAGCCGCGGTGCCCGCACCGTGGCAGGCGAGCCGGTGCATGTGCGCATCGCGCGTCACGCCGCAGCGCAACCCGACGCGCCCGCCGTGATCGACGGCGCGCTCAGCCTCAGCTACGGCGAGCTCGAAGCGCGCGCAGCGCGCGTCGCGCGCTGGCTGCACGATCGCGGTCTGGAGGCGGGCGAGCCGGTGGCGGTCGTCGCGCATCGTTCGGCGGCCTTCGTCATTGCGATGCTCGGCGCGCTCAAGGCGGGCGGTGCCTACGTGGCGCTCGACGCGGGTAATCCGCCGCAACGGCTCGCGCAGACGCTGCGGGACTGCGGAGCGCGCTTCGTGCTGCACGAGGGCTCCGTGGCAGGGCTGGACCTCGGGGGCACACAGCACGCGTCCATCGACGAAGCACAGCGCCATGCGCAGACGCACACGGGCCGCGCGGCGCTTGCCGGCCTGCCCGCCGTCGATCTGCGGGCAGCCGCGTATGTGATCTACACGTCCGGTTCGAGCGGCACCCCCAAGGGCGTCGTGATCTCGCACGCGGCGCTCGCCAACTATGTCGACGCGGTGCTGGCACGCCTCGCGTTGCCGCCTGGCGCGCGTTCCGCGATGGTTTCGACCGTGGCTGCGGATCTTGGCCACACGGTGCTGTTCGGCACGCTCGCGATTGGCGGCGCGCTTCATCTCGTGGATCGCGACACGACGCTCGACGCCGACCGCTTCGCGCGCTATATGGCGACGCATCGTATCGATGTCCTGAAGATCGTGCCGGGCCATTTGCAGGCCTTGCTGCAGGCGGAGCATGCCGCCGACGTGTTGCCCGCGCACACGCTCGTGCTCGGCGGCGAGGCGTCGTCGTGGCCGCTGCTAGACACGATCGAGGCCCTGCGGCCGGACTGCCGCGTCGTCAACCACTATGGTCCGACGGAGACGACCGTCGGCATCCTCACGCAAGCGGCGGCGCGCGCCAGCCGCGAAGCGGCGACCCTGCCGCTCGGCCGGCCGCTCGACAACTGCGACGTGTGGGTGCTCGACGAGCACATGAACCCGGTCGGAGCGGGCGAAACCGGCGAGCTTTATCTGGGCGGCGCGGGCGTGGCGTGCGGCTATCTGAACCGTCCGGGCCTGACGGCCGAGCGTTTCGTGCCCGATCCGTTCACGCCGGGCGCGCGGCTCTATCGCAGTGGCGACCGCGGGCGGCGTCTTGCCGACGGCACGGTGGAGTATCTGGGCCGTATCGACGATCAGGTCAAGATTCGCGGGTATCGCGTGGAACCGGGCGAAATCGCGGCGCGCTTGCGCGCGCTTGAGGGCGTGCGCGACGCCGCCGTGATCGTGGTGCCGCCCGCGCGCCTCGCCGCATTCGCGACGCCCGCGCACGGCCGCGCGCCCGAGGCCGCGCTGCTCAAGCAGCAGCTCGCGGCCGTGCTGCCCGACTACATGGTCCCGGCGGTGCTGCGCGTGATCGATGCGCTGCCGCTGAACCGCAACGGCAAGCTCGACCGCGAGGCGCTGGCAGGCCTCGCGAGCCGCGCCGCGGTGCCGCGCGACGCCTGCCACGATGCGAAGCGCGCCGCGCCGCAAGGCGCGACCGAGATCGCACTCGCGCACATCTGGGCCGCGCTGCTGGAACTGCCCGCGAAAGCGCCAACAATCGCGCGCGACGACGGTTTCTTCGCGCTCGGAGGTCACTCGCTCGCGGCGATGCGCCTCGTCTCGCGCGTGCGCTCGGCGTGGGCCGTCGAGCTGCCGCTGCGCGACATCTTCGCCACGCCGACCCTGCAGGCGCTTGCCGCGCGCATCGACGCACTGCGCGCCGGGTGTCCGCCGGTCGAAGCGATCGAGGCGATCGGGGTGCGTGAGTCTGCCGCGGCGCTACCCGCCGTCGAGCGGCGTGCGGGCCTCCCCCTGTCGCTGATGCAGCAGCGTATCTGGGTGGTCGATCAACTCGCCGGCAAGGGGCTCGTGTCGTACAACATGGCTGCGGGACTCGACCTGCGCGGTCCGCTCGACGCCGGCCTGCTGCAGGCCAGCCTCGCCGCCGTGATCGTGCGCCACGAAGTGCTGCGTGCCTCGTTTGCGAGCGACCACGACGGCGATCCGGTGATGACGATCGCGGAGCGGTTGGACGTGCCGATGCCCGTGATCGATTGCACCTCTTCGGCCGGAGGGCACCCCGGGGCGCTCTCCGCGCCTGAGCGCGCCCGCACGGTCGCGTGTGCGCTCGACGAAGCCGCGCGCACGCCGTTCGATCTGGCCGCCGCGCCGCTCCTGCGCGCGTCGCTGCTGCGCTTCGACGCGCAGCATCACGTGCTGATCGTCGCGGTGCATCACATCGTCGCGGATGGCACGTCGGTGCGCATCCTGCTGGACGAGCTATGCGCCGGCTATCGCGCGCGCCGCGACGGCGCAACGCCGGATCGGCTCCCGCTCCCTGTTCAGTACGCCGATTACGCCGTGTGGCAGCGCGCGCAGCTCGCGCCGGCCGCCATGCGCGCGCTGCAGGCGTTCTGGCGCGGCTATCTGGCCGGTGCGCCGCACGTCCTCGCGCTGCCCGCCGACCGTCCGCGCCCCGCGCAGGCATCGCACGCCGGGGAGGCGCTGCACTTCACGCTGTCCGCCGCGATCGGCAAGCGCGTGTGCGCGCTCGCGCAGGCGCATGGCATGACGCCGTTCGCCGTACTGCTCGCGAGCTTCCAGCTCTTTCTGCACCGCCTGACCGGCCAGCCCGACCTCCTGATCGGCACCGACGTGGCGGGTCGCGACCGCAGCGAATTCGAAGCGCTGATCGGCTTCTTCGTCAACGTCATACCGTTGCGCTCGCGTGTCGCGCCGGACCGCGCCAACCTCGCGAGCTTCGACGCCTGGCTCGACGCCGCGAAAGCGGCCGCATGGGACGCGCTTGACCATCGTGCGTTGCCGTTCGACCGTATCGTCGATGCGCTCGCGGTCAAGCGCCGGCGCGATGTGAATCCGCTGCTGCAACTGCTGTTTGTGCAGCGCGACCTGCCGCGCGAGAACACCGGCGTGCCGGGACTCGCTATCGAACTGATGCGCGCGCGCACGACGCAATCGAAATTCGACATGGCGCTGTTCGTCGAAGCGGCGGATGCGGGCTACGAAGTCGAATGGGTCTATGCGAGCGCACTGTTCGACGCCGCGACGATCGAGCGCTGGTTCGGCGCGTGGCGCGCGCTGCTCGATGCGGCGATCGCAGCTCCGCACGCACCGCTCGATCTGCCCCGGACCGCCGGCGCTGCCGACGCGGCCCTTCTGCAATGAACGAGAGTCTTTCCATCATGAACCCAACGCTCTTTCCCGACGCCCATGTCGAGGCATCCTTTTTCGACGAGGCCGGCGGCCTGCCGCTCGTGCTTACACCGAGTGGGCCCATCGGCGATCTGCCCGGCTGGGTCGAAGCGCGGCGCGGTGCCCTGGAAGCGGCGCTGCTACGCCATGGCGCCGTGCTGTTCCGCGGTTTCGCGCTGGACGATGCGGCCGCTTTCGAGGCATTCGCGGAAGCGATTTCGCCAGGGCTCTACGGCGAGTACGGCGATCTGCCGAAGCAGGACGGCGGCCGCAACACCTATCGCTCCACGCCGTATCCCGAGAAGCAGATGATCCTGTTCCACAACGAGAGCGCGCATCAGTCGCGCTGGCCGCGGCGGCAATTCTTCTTCTGCGCGTTGCCTTCGCCGGTGGGGGGCGCCACACCCATCGTCGATTGCCGGGCGATGCTGCGCGCGCTGCCCGCGCCGCTCGTCGAGGCCTTCGAGCGCAAGCAGATCATGTATGTACGCACTTTCACGCGCGGGCTCGATGTGCCGTGGCGCGAATTTTTCCGCACCGACGACCGGCGCGAGGTCGAGGCGCGCTGCGAGGCCGAAGGGGTGCAGTACGAATGGCTGGCGAACGACGAGCTGCAGACGCGCACCGTATGCCCGGCCGTGATCGCGCATCCGCGCACGGGCGAGCGCGCGTTCTTCAATCAGGTGCAACTGCATCACGTGAGCTGTCTCGACGCCGACGTGCGGCTCGATCTGCTCGATCTGGCGGGACCGGGACGCATGCCGCGCCAGGCGTATTTCGGCGACGGCAGCGAGATCGGCGACGAGGCGATGGCGACTATCGGCGCGGCCTACGCGCGTTGCGCCGTGCGCTTCGCCTGGCGCAAGGGCGACGTGCTGATGCTCGACAATATGCTGGTCGCGCATGCGCGCGATCCGTTCAGCGGTCCGCGCAAGATCGTCGTTGCCATGAGCGAGCTGGTCGAGCGCGCCCAGATCGCCGCGCCCTCTTTACCCTCGGCCCTCGCGCAACTAGCGAGCGCCTGACACCCGATTTCTACTTCAACGCTTCAGGAACCCTTTCATGGAACATCTCGCGCCTTCCCAGGCCGTACAGGCGACCCAGCCGGACCCGGCGGTCCAGTCTGCTGAATCGATCGAGGCCGAAGTGCGCAGCCTCTTTGCGGCGCTGCTCGATCTCGACGAGGCCAGCATTGGCGACGACCAGGACTTCTTCGAGCTCGGAGCCGATTCGCTGCTCGTCATCAAGCTGGTCGCGCGCATTCGCCGCAAGCTGAACATGGAGCTGACGCCGGGCGACGTCTTCGACCACCCGAGCGTGGCGTCGCTCGGCGCCTTGCTCGCGAGCCGGCAGGCGGCATAAGGGATCGCCAGGGACTGCCAGGGACCGCTCACATGCGTCCGCGGTCCTGCCCGGCGCTCACTGCGCCGCGCCGAGGTCCTGCCCGTTGCGGCTGCGCAGAAAACGCTGCGGTGTTTCCCCCATGGCGCGCCGGAACATCGTGATGAAGGCGCTGGAGTTGCGGTAGCCGAGCTCGGTGGCGATCGTGGCGACCGGCATGCCCTTGGCGAGGCGCGAGATCGATTCCACGAGGCGCAGCCGCTGGCGCCACTGGCCGAACGTGAGGCCGGTTTCTTCCTTGAACGCACGCTCGAGCGTGCTCTCGCTCGCGCCCACGCGCATGCCCCAGTCGTTGAGCGGCGTGTTGTCGGACGGCGCATCCATGAGCTGCCCGCAGATCTGCTGCAGGCGGCGGTCCTTCGGCAGCGGCAACAGGCCCTCGGTGGCCAACTGCGCTTCGCGTAGCTCCTGCAGCAGAAGCGGGTCGATCAACGCCGAGCGACGCTCGGGCTGGTCGTTCTCCAGATCGACGACGAGCGCGGCCACGAGTTCGTGCAGCAGCGACGAAATCATCAAGACATGGCAGTGCGGGTCGTCGCGCGGGGCGAGATCGGTTTCGAAATAGACCGTGTACATCACCGCCGGGCTGGCCGCCTGAAGTTCGTGCGCGACGAGCGGCGCGATCCACAGGCCCCGGTACGGCCCGAGTGTCCAGGCGCCGTCCGGCGTGATGACGCGTAGCACGCCGCGCGTCGTGTAGACGAATTGCGGCTGCGAGTGCGAGTGCCAGCTCTCGCTATCACCGCTTTCGAAATCATACCTTTTTGCTATGACAGGGCGCTTCAGATAGCGGCGCTGCATACCGGTCAGACGTTGCCAGATCTCGGTCATTTTGTGAATTGCCGTTAAAAGTGGTGCGCAACCGTCAAATTTAGACGGCTTCGCACAGCAATTTGACAGGACGTCGGCGAAGCTCAGGCCGTATTCTATCGCTCTTACACAATTTTACGAATCACAATAGTAATGATTCTTATTACTACCTTTAGTTATCTAAATTAAATTTTTCAACGGGATGGACGGGATGAATCGGGGCTGGGTTGGCGAGGGTTACACCAGGGTGGGGAGCAAAGCAGCGGGCAACACCGGGCGGATCAAGGTCCGCACAATGACGGCGGTGGTGGCGCTGGCGATCGCGAAGATCGCCAGCGCGCAGACCGCGGCGCCGCCCGCTGCGGCGTCGGATACCGCCGCGGGCCAGCAGTTGCCCGCCGTGGTCATCAAGGGCCAGCAGGCTGCCGAGACCGGCACCGGGCCGGTGGTCGGCTACGTCGCGAAAGTCAGCACGGCGGGCACCAAGACCGACACGCCGATCATCAAGACGCCGCAGGCGATCTCCGTGGTCACGCGCGACCAGATGGACGTGCAGGACGTGCAGAGCGTGGCGCAGGCGCTGCGCTACACCTCGGGTATCAACCCGGAGCAGCGCGGCACGAACACGGATTCGCTCGAATATCTCTACGCGCGCGGCTTCCTCGTCGACGAGTTCTGGAACGGGCTGCGCACGCCCGGGCCGGCCGGCGGTTTCGGCTACAACGTGACGAGCTTCGACCCGTACATGTTCGAGCGTATCGAACTGCTGCACGGCCCGGCTTCGGTGCTGTACGGCCAGGGGTCGCCCGGGGGCACCGTCAATCTGGTCAGCAAGATGCCGACCGACACGCCGCTGCACGAAGTGGGCTTCACGACGGGCAGCTACGGCCGGGTACAAGGCTACTTCGATTTCAGCGGTCCGCTCGACCAGGACGGCAAGGTGCTCTACCGCCTGACCGCCGACGGCTTCAATACGGGCACGCAGACCGACTACGTGAACCAGCAGCGCGTGGCGATCGCGCCCACCATCACGTGGCGCCCGACGAAGGACACCACGCTCACTATATTCGCGAACTATCAGGCGGACCCGGAAGCGGGCATCTACAACTCCGTGCCGTATGGCTATCCGAGCCGCAGCCTGTATCCGGGCGAGCCGGACTTCGACAGCTTCCGCAAGACCCAGGAGTCGATCGGCTATGCGTTCGAGCACCGCTTCAACGACGTCTGGTCGTTCAAGCAGAACTATCGCTATCTGCACAACAGCCAGACCGTGAAGTACGTGGGCAACAACGGTTTCGAGTCGGACGGCGAGACGCTTGCCCGCACGCCGTACCTGAACTACGGCATGGTGAACTCGCACACGGTGGACAACCAGCTCGACGCGACGTTCGACACCGGGGCTGCGAAGCACAATGTCACGCTGGGGCTCGATTACCAGAACATCCAGTTCGACCACCACTTCTACGGGAGCCTCGCGAACACGCCGGGGCTGAACGTGAACGATCCGGTCTACGGCCAGGCGATCCCGTACCCCACGTTCATGTACGCGACCTCGGTGGCGCAGTCGATCAAGCAGCTCGGCCTGTACGCGCAGGACCAGATCGACATCGGTAAGTGGTCCTTCCTGTTCGGCGTGCGCGAGGACTGGGCCAACGAGGACCAGACCTCGTACAAGGGCGGCGCATCGAGCCAGCAGTTCAACCGCGCGTTCACGTGGCGCGCCGGCGCGGTCTACCAGATCGTGGACGGTGTGGCGCCGTACTTCAGCTACTCGCGCTCGTTCCAGCCGCAAGTGGGCACGACGTATGGCGGCCAGGCGTTCGCGCCGCTCACCGGTGAGCAGTACGAGGTGGGCGTGAAGCTGCAGCCCAAGGGCTACAACAGCTTCGTCACGGTGTCGGCGTTCCATATCGACCAGAACAACGTGGCGACCACCGACCCGCTGCATGCCGGCTTCAGCGTGCTCACGGGCCAGGTGCGCTCGCAGGGCTTCGAGGTGGAGGGCCACGCGAGCCTCAGCGACAACCTGCAGCTTATCGCGAGCTACACCTACACGAACCTGCTCAATACGGAGAGCACGACGTCGAGCCTCGACAAGGTGCCGGTCGGCATTCCGCGTAACACGGCTTCGCTGTGGGCCGACTACACGTGGACCGGCGGGCCGCTCGCGGGCCTGCTGTTCGGCGGCGGCGTGCGCTATATCGGCGGTTCGTACGGCGACACCGCGAACACGTTCGTGACGTCCTCGGCCACGCTCGTCGATCTGGCGCTGCGCTACGACCTGGGACGCCGTTTCACGAACCTCCAGGGCTGGACCGCCACGTTCAACGTGACCAATCTGCTCAACCGCCAGTACCTCGCTTCGTGCACGAGCGCGGACTATTGCTACTGGGGTGAAGGGCGTCTGTTCCTGGCGGGAGCGAAGTATCAGTGGTAATTCATGAGGAGGCGGCGCTGCCATGCAGTTTCACGCGTATCGATCGATGAGCCCGTCCGGCATTGCCCACGCCTGGCAGCCGCTGTCTGCCTTGCAGGAGGGCATGTGGTTCATGCAGCGGCTTGCGCCGCAGTCCACGGCCTGGCATCTCGCCCGCGCGTTTCATTTGCGCGGGCCGCTCGATACCGCCGCGCTCGGTCTCGCGCTGGCGCGCGTGCGCCAGCGCCAGGCGGTGTTGCGTACGCGTTTTGCCGAGCGTGACGGCACGCCGTACCAGATCGCCGACCTGCCCGCCGACGCACCGCTCGACGTGCTCGATCTGGCGGCGCCGGCCGCTGACGCCGCCGATGCCGCCGCTGCCGATGGAAGCGAGCCCGACGCAGCCCTCGCGGCGGCACTGGACGCGGTACTGACCGGCGAGGCGGCGCGCCCGTTCGATTTCGCGCGTGAGGGCGCCGCGCGCTTTCGGCTCGTGAAGCTCTCGGCGCAGCGGCACGTGCTTTCGGTGGTGGTGCATCACCTGATTTCGGATGGCGGCTCCAATGCGATCTTCGCGCGCGAGCTGGCGCGGGCGTATCGCGATGCCGTGCAGGGCGTGACCGCCGATCGCGCCGATCACGCCGATCTCGATGCAGGAAGCGTGGCGAACGGCGCCGGGCAAGGCGAAGGGCATGCGCTCGCGTGGCAGTACGCCGACTTTGCCGCATGGCAGCGCACACAGCTCGCCGGCGAGAAGGCGAGCGCCGACCTCGCATGGTGGAAGCAGTACATCGGTGCGTCCGACGACGGCTTCGAGCTGCCGGGCGATTTCCCGCGCGCGCCGCAGGCGAAGCGCGTCGCGCGCACGCATACGTTTGCGTTGAGCGAGGCGACGCTCGACGCGCTGCGCGCACGCTGCAAGGCCGAACGCTGCACGCCGTTCGTCGTGCTGATGGCCGCGTACCAGCTCGTGCTCTGGCGTCACGCGGGGAGCGCCGACTTCTGCATCGGCGTGCCGACGAGCGGCCGCACACTCGTGGAGTGCGAGGATCTGATTGGCCTGTTCGTCGACACGCGTGTGCATCGCGCGCGCATCGAGCCGTCCATGAGCGCGCGCGCCTTGCTCGAAAGCGTGCGGCACGACTCGCGTGCGGCGCTCGATCACGGCGACGTGACCTTGCCGATGCTCGTCGATGCGCTCGGCGTGCGCCGCGAGGCGGATCGCCATCCGCTATTCCAGACGCTCTTCAATGTGCAGGGCCCCGCGGCGGCGGGCAAGCTGTCGCTAGACGGGCTCGAAGTCGAGATCGTGGATGCGGAAAGTCCGCTTGCGCGCTTCGATCTGAGCGTGGACGTGCGCGTGAGCGCCGAGGCAGTGCGCGTGACCGCGCGCTACGACGGCACGCTGTATCGCCAGCAAACCATCGAGCGGCTGTTCGGCCACTACGAGGCGCTGCTCGTTGCGTTGTGCCGCGAGCCGGACCGGGCGGTGGCGGAGCTGCCCTGGCTCGACGATGACGAGCGCGCGTGTCTCTCGGCGTGGAGTACGCAGCGCGCCGATTACGGCGTGCCCGTGCCCGTGCACCGGCTGTTCGAGCGCCAGGCCGCAGCTACGCCCGATGCGGGCGCGCTGCTGTTCGACGACACGACGCTGACCTACGGCGAGCTCGACGCGCGCGCGAACCGGCTGGCCCAGCGGCTGCGGCGGCTCGGTATCGGCCCGGATGTGAAGGTGGGCATCGGCGTCGAGCGTTCCCTGGAGATGGTCGTCGGCCTCCTGGCGATTCTCAAGGCGGGCGGCGCATACGTGCCGCTCGACCCCGATTATCCGGCCGAACGCCTCGCCTACATGATCGAGGACAGCGGCATCGGCCTGCTGCTTATCCAGCGCGCGTTGCGCGAACGCTTCGCCGCGCAGTGCACGCCCGAAACCGCGTGTACGGTGCTCGAACTGGACACACTCGATCTTTCGGGCGAGTGCGCCGAGCGTCCCGCGGTGTGTTCCCCGGTGTGTCCCGATACACCGCTCGATCCCGACAACCTCGCCTACGTGATCTACACCTCGGGCTCGACCGGGCGGCCGAAGGGCGCGGCGAACCGCCATGGCGCGCTTTTCAACCGGCTCGTCTGGATGCAGGCGGCGTATCGGCTCGATGCGCGCGACACCGTGTTGCAGAAGACGCCGTTCAGCTTCGACGTATCCGTGTGGGAGTTCTTCTGGCCGCTCATGACGGGCGCCCGGCTCGCGCTCGCGCGGCCCGGCGATCATCGCGACCCGGCGCGTCTCGTCGAGCTCATCGATCGCCATCGCGTCACGACGCTGCACTTCGTGCCGCCGATGCTGCAGGCTTTCGTCGCCGCGCTCGACGGCGAGGCGCCGGTCTGCACAAGCCTGCGCCATGTGATCTGCAGCGGCGAGGCGCTGCCCGCTGCGTTGCAGGACCGCGCGCTCGCACGCCTCCCGCACGTGCAGGTGCACAACCTCTACGGTCCGACCGAAGCCGCCATCGACGTCACGCACTGGACCTGCCGCGCGGGCGATCCGGTCGTGCCGATCGGGCGGCCGATCGCGAACGTCAGCACGCATGTGCTCGACGCCGCGCTGAATCCGCTGCCCGTTGGTGTGGCGGGCGAACTCTATCTGGGCGGCGCGGGGCTCGCGCGCGGCTACCTCGACCGCCCCGCACTCACGGCCGAGCGTTTCGTGCCCGATCCGTTCGAGCCCGGCGCGCGGCTCTACCGCACCGGCGATCTCGCGCGCTGGCGCGCCGACGGCGCGCTCGACTATTTGGGCCGACTCGATCATCAGGTCAAGATTCGCGGCCTGCGGATCGAGCTCGGCGAAATCGAAGCGGTGCTGCAGCGCCAGGAAGGGGTGGAGACGGCGGTCGTCGCGGCGCAGGATGGGCCGAACGGCAAGCGGCTTGTCGCGTATGTGAGCGCGCGCGACGGATATCGCCTCGATCGCGACACGCTCGCGGCAAGGCTCGCGGCGGCGTTGCCCGATTACATGGTGCCGGCGGCGTGGGTCGAACTCGAACGCTTCCCGCTCTCGCCGAACGGCAAGCTCGACCGGCGCGCGCTGCCTCCGCCCCAGGCGCCCGGACGTGCGTGGGAAGCGCCGCAAGGCGAAGCCGAAAGCGCGCTGGCGGCGATCTGGCAGCCACTGCTGGGCGTGGCGCGGGTAGGGCGCCATGACAACTTCTTCGAGCTGGGTGGCGATTCGATCCTGAGCCTGCAGATCGTCGAGCGCGCGCGGCTGGCCGGCTGGAAGCTGACGCCACGTCAACTGTTCGAGCGTCAGTCGGTGGCGGAGCTCGCCGCGGTGGCGCAGCCGCTCGGCACGGTCGCGCCGGCTGCGGTCACGGCCGCGCCCGCCGGTACCGAGGCGGCGCTGCTGCCGATGCAGGCGTGGTTCTTCGACTTGCCGCATGCGCAGCGGCATCACTGGAACCAAGCCGTCCTGCTCACGAGCCGCGAGCCGCTCGATACGGCGCTGCTTGCGCGCGCATTGCATGCGCTCGTCCAGCATCACACCGCGCTGCGCCTGCGTTTCGCGCAGGACACGGCGAGTGCAGGGGGCGTATGGCGCGCGCGCCACGGCGAGGCGCCGCCGCCCGAGACGCTGCTGTGGGTGCGCAAGGCCGCGACGCAAGACGAGATCGCCGCGCTGTGCGACGAAGCCCAGTGCAGCCTCGACCTGAACGGCGGGGCGCTGCTGCGCGCGCTTGCCATCGAGATTGCCGACGGCAGTTGGCGCTTGTTGCTGGCGATCCATCACCTGGCGGTGGACGGAGTGTCGTGGCGACTGTTGCTCGCGCAACTACGCAGCGCGTATGCCGCTTTGCAAAGCGGGCATCCGCTTGCGTTGCCCGCCGCCGCTTCGACCGATGCCTGGGCCGCGCGCCTCGCAGCGCATGCGCAAACGCCCGCGCTGCGCGCGCAGGTGCGCTATTGGCAGGAGAGGGGCAGTGCGATCGCGGCGCTGCCGTGCGATCTGCCGGATGGCGCGAATACCGTGGCGCATCGGCGCCACGCAACGCTCGCGCTCGATCCCATCGAGACGCACCAGCTTCTGCACGAGGCGCCGGCCGCGTGGCGCACGCAGGTCAACGACCTGCTGCTGACCGCGCTGGGCCGCGCGTTGTGCGCGTGGGCCGGCACGGAACGCATTCGCATCGACGTGGAAGGGCATGGCCGTGAAGACCTGTTCGACGATATCGACTTGAGCGGCGTGGTTGGCTGGTTGACGAGCCTCTATCCCGTCGTGCTCGAACCGTGCGGCGAGCCGGGCGCGGCGTTGCGGCGCGTGAAGGAGATGCTGCGCGCCGTGCCCGAACGCGGCCTGGGCTTCGGCGTACTGCGCTACCTCGGCGCCGATGCGGATCGCGCCGCGCTCGCGGCCATTGCGCCCTCGCAGGTCGTGTTCAACTACCTGGGCCAGTTCGACCAGAGCTTCGACGGCGGCGAGGCGTGGCAGCCGGCGCGCGAGACGCCGGGCGCCTCGCAGGCCGCCGACGCACCGCTTGCGCACGCGCTTTCGGTGAGCGGCAAGGTGCTCGACGGCGCGTTGACGCTAACGCTTGCCTACAGCGGTGCGCGCTATCACGACACGACCATCGGCCGGCTCGTCGACGCGCTGCACGACGCGCTGCGCGAACTGATCGCGCATTGCACCAGCCGCAGCGCCGCTGCGACCCCTTCGGACTTCGAACTGGCCGCGCTCACGCAGGACGAGCTCGACCGCCTGCCGCTCGCGATGAACGAAGTGGCCGACCTGTATCCGCTTACGCCGATGCAGGCCGGCATGCTGTTTCACTCGCTATACGCGCGCGGCGGCAGCGCGTATCTGAACCAGTTGCGCGTGGATCTGGACGGTCTCGACGCCGCGCGTTTTCGCGCCGCGTGGACGGCGCTCACGCAGCGTCACGACATCCTGCGCACCGCCTTCGTGGCACACGGCGAGGGCTGGCTGCAATGGGTCGCGCGCGTCGTGGACCTGCCGCTCGTCGAGTACGACTGGCGCTCCCGTACCGATTGCGCTGCGGCGCTCGATGCGCTCGCGGCGCAGCAGCTCGAACAGGGCTTCGATCTCACGCGCGCGCCGCTCTATCGGCTCGCGCTCGTGCGCACGGGCGAACGGCGCTATCACTTCGTGTGGACCCATCATCACGTGCTGCTGGACGGCTGGAGCGTCTCGCAGCTACTAGGCGAGGTGCTGCGCCACTACAGCGGGCAACCCCTGCCCGCGCACGGCGGCCGCTATCGCGACTACATCGGCTGGCTGCGCGACCATGACGGAGCGGCGAGCGCCGCGCACTGGCAGGCGCAGCTCGCGCGTCTTCACGGACCCACACGGCTCGCGGAAGCATTCGGCAAGCGCGAGACGCAGGCGCGCGGCTACGGACTGCACACGGTGGAACTGGACGCGCCCACGACCGCGCGTCTCGTCGCTTTCGTGCGCGAGGCGCGCGTGACCGTCAATACGCTGCTGCAGGGTGCGTGGGCGCTGCTGTTGCAGCGACATACGAACCAGCCCGCCGTGGTGTTCGGCGCGACGCTCGCGGGCCGTCCCGCCGATCTGCCGGGTGCCGCACAACTGCTCGGGCTCTTCATCAACACGCTGCCCGTGATCGCGGCGCCGCGCGCGCAGGCGCGCCTGGGCGACTGGTTGCGCGAGTTGCAGGCCGAGGGCATGGCCGCGCAGGAGCATGCGCATACGCCCTTGTACGAGATCCAGCGCTGGGCCGGCGCGAGCGGGCAGGGACTGTTCGACAGCCTCGTCGTGTTCGAGAACTATCCCGTCGACGCGGTGCTCAAGGAGTCTTCTCCGGGCGGCCTGTCGATCGACAACGTAGCGGCGCGTGACGAAACCAGCTACGCATTGACACTGGGTGCGATCCAGGGAGAGACGCTGCGGCTCGGCTTTCGCTATGCGCGCGACGCGTTCGGCGATGGCGACATCGCGCGCATCGCACAACACATGGCGAGGCTGCTGCGCGAGGTGGCGCTCACGCCGGACGCGGCCGACCGCGCGCCCGGTACCTTCGATCTGCTCGATGACACTGAGCGCGAGGTGCTCCTCGCACTCGGCCGCGCCGAACATGCGGGTCATGCTTCGTCCGCGCGCGTGCCGGTGCACGAACGGATCGCAGCCCGAGCCGCAGAGCAACCCGAGGCGCCGGCGCTGGTCGCGGGCGCCACGCGTCTCTCCTACGGCGAACTGAACGCGCACGCCAACCGGCTCGCGCATCGGCTGAGGCGCGAAGGCGTCGGGCCGGAAGTGCGGGTGGGCATCGCGGCCGGACGCTCGGCCGCGATGATCGTCGGCATGCTCGCGGTGCTCAAGGCGGGCGGCGTTTATGTGCCGCTCGATCCCGCCTACCCGGCGGAGCGCCTCGCGTACATGATCGAAGACAGCGGCATTCGCCTCGTGATCGCCGAGTCCGGTGCGCGCGCTGCGCTGCCGACGCCGCTTGCACTGCCCGTGCTCGATCTCGACACGCTCGACCTCACCGGCGAGCCGGCGCACGATCCCGCGTGCCCCGTGCATGCGGAAAACCTCGCCTATGTGATCTACACGTCGGGCTCGACAGGGCGGCCGAAGGGCGTGGGCGTTGCGCACGGCGCCCTCACGATGCATTGCGACGCGATCGCGGCGCGCTACGGTATGCGCGCCGCCGACCGCGAGCTGCACTTCGCGTCGATCAATTTCGACATCGCACACGAGCGCTGGATTGTGCCGCTCTGCGCGGGCGGGGCGCTCGTGATCGCCGATGCGGCGCGCTGGTCGACGGCGCGCCTTCTCGACGAGATGCGCCGCGAGCGCGTCTCGGTCGTGTTCCTCACGCCGTCGTATCTCAACAATCTCGTGTCCGATCCGGCGCTCGACGCAGCGGCGCTGGCGTTGAGGCTTTGCATCGTCGGCGGCGAGGCGTGGGCCGCGGCGGCGATGCAGGCGGCCTGCCGGGCACTGCCGGACTGCCGCCTGATCAACGCTTACGGGCCGACGGAAACCGTGATCGCGCCGACGGCGTGGGATGTCGATGCGTCGTTCGACGGCGCCTGGGCGCCCATCGGCCGGCAGATCGGCGAGCGCGTGGCCTATGTGCTCGACGCCGCGATGAACCTCGCGCCGCGCGGCGTGGCCGGCGAGCTCTATCTGGGCGGCGCGAGTCTCGCACGCGGCTATCAGCACCGCGCCGCGCTCACCGCCGAGCGCTTCGTGCCCGATCCGTTCGACGCGCAGGGCGGCCGCCTCTATCGCACCGGCGACCTCGTGCGCTGGCGCGACGACGGCGCGCTCGACTATCTCGGCCGTCTCGACCAGCAAGTGAAGCTGCGCGGCTTCCGCATCGAACTGGGCGAGGTGGAGGCGGCATTGCTCGCGCAGCCGGGCGTGCGCGAGGCCGTCGCGCTGGTGGACGGAACGGCGGGTGGCGCGCGGCTCATTGCATATGTCACTCCCGGCGTGACTCCCAACGTCACGCCGGCCCCCACCGCTGCGCTCGACCCTCATGCGCTGAAGCACGCACTCGCGCGCACGCTGCCCGACTACATGGTGCCGGCTGCGATCGTCGTGCTCGAGCGCTTGCCGCTCACGCCGAACGGCAAGGTGGACCGGCGCGCCTTGCCGGTGCCGCAGTCCGCAAGGACGCAAGATTACGTTGCTCCGCAAGGCGAGACGGAAGCTGCGGTCGCGCGAATCTGGAGCGAGGTGCTGGGCGTCGAGCGCATCGGGCGGCACGACCATTTCTTCGAGCTGGGCGGCGACTCGATTCTGAGTCTCAAGGTGCAGCGGCGCGTGGCACGCGAGCTCGCGGCGGACGTGGAGCTCGCCGCGCTATTCGCGGCGCCGACGCTCGACGCCTTCGCGCGCGCCGTGGACGAGGCGCGCGCGCGTACCGCGAGCGGCCCTGCTGCAATGGCCGATACGATGCAATCCCTTCTTTCCGATCTCATGCAATGAACCGCAGGACCTTGCTCACCGCGCTCCTGGGTGGCGCGCTGCTGACCGCCGGTGCTAGAGCGCGCGCGGCCGTGCCGCGCCGCGTGATCGTCCTCGACTGGGGGCTCGCCGAGCTCATGCTGGCGATCGGCGTCGTGCCGGTCGGCATGGCGAACACGCCGGGATTCCGGCGCAACTTCACGGCCTGCCCGGTGCCCGCTTCGGTCGTCGATCTCGGTCTGATGTTCCAGCCGAACATGGAGCTGATGCTGGCGCTCAAGCCCGATCTGATCGTCATCACGCCCGCGCACGCGGCGATGCGCGCGTCGCTCGAACGTATCGCGCCCACAGTGACGCTCGGCATGTTCCGCGCCAGCCCGGCGCCCTATACGGCGGCGTGCGCCGAAACGCTGCGGCTGGCACGCCTCCTGGGTTGCGAGGCACGCGGCGAGGCGGCCGTCGCGCAGACGCAGCGTTCAATCGATGCCGCCCGTGCGCGGCTCGATGCGCTGCCGGCCGCGGCTGGCGCGTCGGTCTATATGGTGCGTTTCATCGACGAGTCGCACGTGCGCGTGTTCGGCGCGCACAGCCTGTTCGGTGAGCTGCTGGCAAAGCTCGGGTTGCAGAACGGCTGGCGCAAGGCGAACCACGCCGCGGCCTACGCGACGATCGGTTTCGACGCGCTCGACGCCGATCCCCGCGCGACGCTCGTCTATGTGAAGCCGCTGCCCGCGCCGACGGCATCCATGATGAAGACGAGCCGCGTCTGGCAGGCCATGCCGTTCGCCGGCGAGGGCCGCATGATCGGCATGGCGTCCGTGCCGCCCGAAGGCGGCATCCTGAGCGCGCAGTATTTCGCCAACGCACTGGCCAACGCTTTGGGCGAGGCCCGCCTCGATGCGCGGACATCCACCGCGGAGCCCACATGAAGAGCGCCGCGACCCTCTCCCTAGTGCCGATGCGGCGCACGCCGCTTTTGCCCGTTTGCGGGCTCCTCGCGCTGGCGGCGCTGCTGTTCCTGCTGCGCCTCGACGCGCGCCTGCCTGCCGCGCTGTGGTGGCAGGCCCTCGTGGCGCCGTCGCCCGGCGACGTGCCGCAGTTGCTCGTCCACTACAGCGACTTGCCGCGCGTCGCGGTCACGCTGCTGTGCGGCGCCGCGCTCGGGTTCGCCGGCGTCGCGACCCAGCAGGTGCTGCGCAATCCGCTTGCCGAACCCATGACGCTCGGGATGTTTTCCGGCGCCTGGCTTGCGCTGGCGCTTGCCACCGTCTATGCGCCGTTCCTGCTCGCCGGCGGCCGCGACGCGGTTGCGCTGGCCGGCGGCGCGGTGGCCCTGGCCGCCGTGTTCGCGCTGGCGGCGCGGCGCGGAATGTCGCCGCTCGCGCTGATCCTCGCCGGGATGATCGTCAACCTGTGCGGCGGGGCGTTCTGCCTCGCGCTGGCCATTTCCCACTACGATCTGCTGAGCGGCCTGCTGGTGTGGGGCGGCGGCTCGTTCGCGCAGAACGACTGGCACGTGGCGGCGGCACTTTGCGCGCGCTTCGTGCCGTGCGTGGCCCTGTTGCTGCTGTGCCTGCGGCCGATGGCGGTGTTCGACCTCGGCGACACGGTGGCGTCGAGCCTCGGCGTATCGCTGCGCACGACGCGCGGCTTCGCGCTGTTCCTCGCGCTGCTGATCGCGGCCTTCGTGGTCAGCGCGGTGGGCGTGGTCGGCTTCGTCGGTCTTGCCGCGCCGTCGCTCGCGCGCCTCGCCGGCGCTCGGCGCCTGCGCGAGCGCATCGTCTGGTCGCCGCTTCTTGGCGCCGCGCTGTTGTGGCTCGCGGACCAGTTCGCGCAGTTGTGCGTCGCGCGTTTTGGCATGGCGATTCCAACCGGTGCGATCACGACGCTGCTCGGTGCGCCGCTTCTGCTGATCATGCTGCGGCGCCTGCGCGGGCGGCCGGACCTCGCCCAGACTCCCGCCGAGCGCCCGGCGCCTTTGTCGGCGCGCGGGCTGCGGATCACGGCGCTCGCCTGCGCGGCGCTGCTCGTGCTCGTGATCGCAGTGTCGCTCACACTCGGGCGCGGGCTCCACGGCTGGCATCTGAGCAGTCCTCACGAAGCCGCGGCGCTCCTGTTCCTGCGCCTGCCGCACGTCGTGGCGGCGCTCGGCGTGGGCGTGCTGCTGGCGCTCTCCGGCGGCATCGTGCAGCGCATGACCGGCAATCCCATGGCGAGCCCCGATCTGCTCGGCATTTCGGCGGGCGGCGCGCTCGGCCTGACCGGTGCGCTGTTCCTCACCGCGCAGCCCGGTTTGCCGACCTACCTGATCTGGTGCGCGGGCGGCGCTGTGCTCACGCTGTGCGCGCTCGTGGTGTTCGCGCGCGCTTCGTCGTTCGCGCCCGACACGCTGATTCTGGCGGGCATGACGCTCTCCGCCGCGTTCCAGGCGATCTCCGTCATTGCCGTGTCGAGCGGCGATCCACGCGTGATCATTCTTTACAACCTGCTGGCCGGGTCGACCTACAACGTCGGCCCGTGGATGGCCGCGCTCGTCGCGGCGGCGGCGCTCGCCGCGCTCGCCGCCGTGCCGCTGTGCCGGCGCTGGCTGGAAATCCTGCCGCTCGGCGATGCCGTGCCGAAGGCCCTCGGCGTCGATCTCGCCGTCGCGCGCTTCGGCCTGCTGATGCTGAGTGCGGTGATGAGCGCCGTGGCGACGCTCGTGATCGGGCCGCTGTCGTTCATCGGCCTGATGGCGCCGCACATGACGCGCATGCTCGGTGTGAGCCGCGCCATGCCGCTGCTGCTCATCTCGGCCGTGCTCGGCGCGACGCTCATGATCGCGTCGGACTGGCTCGGCCGCTGGATGCTGTTCCCGCAGGAAATGCCGGCCGGCGTGATGGCCACGCTGCTCGGCGGACTCTACCTGATCCTCACGATGTTCCGGCGCCCGCCACAGAGCGGGCCCGGTTCCTGATGCACCGTCACAAGGAGTGACATGTCTCTGCTCTTGAAGCTCGCACGCAATTCGCGCTGGACCTTGTTCGTCGCGCTCGTCGCCAGTCTCGTCAGCGGGTTCGGCAATGCCGGGCTCGTTGCGCTGATCAACCAGGCGCTCTCCGCGTCGAGCGCGCAGCTCGCACGCCTCGGCTGGCAGTTCCTCGTGCTCGGCGTAATCGTGCTGGCCACGCGCACGGTCTCGCAGACGCTCTTCATGGACCTCGGCCAGCGCGCCAAGGCCAACCTGCGCATGCAGACGATACGCCGGCTCGGCGACGCCTCGTTCCGCCATCTCGAACAGCAGGGCGCGGCGCGCTCGCTCGCCGTGCTCACGCAGGATCTCGATTCAATCGTGATGCTGTTCGTAAGAATGCCGGCGCTCGCCATGCAAAGCGCGGTGATCGTGGGCTGCCTCGCCTATCTGAGCGTGCTGTCGTGGCAGATCCTGCTCGTGGCGATCCTCACCATCGGCATTGGCGCAGCGGGCTTTCGCGTGGCCAACGGCCGCGCGCTCTTTCACCTGCGCGCCTCGCGCCAGCGCGAGGACGATCTCGTCAGGCATTTCCGCGCGCTGTTCGACGGCGCGAAGGAACTGAAGCTGCACCGCCAGCGCCGCAGCGCCTTCATCGAAGACACGCTCTCGACCAACGTCGAAGCGGTGCGCGTGCAGCGCACGCGCGGCTACGTGCTGTACGCCGCCGCCGCGAGCTGGGGCAGCTTCATCCTGTTCGTCTTCATCGGCATTACGTTGTTCGTGGTCGCGCGGCTCTTTCCGGTCGACACGCACGTGATGTCCGGCTATGCGATGGTGTTTCTCTACATGATCATGCCGATCGAGTCGCTGCTTTCCGCCATTCCGAACATCGGCACGGCGCGCGTGGCGCTCGAACGCATCGAGCAGGTCAATGCCGAACTGCCCGTGGAAAGCGGGCTGGGCGCGCCGACCGCAGTGGGCTTCGAGAGCATCGTGCTCGACGGCGTCACGCACCGCTATTTTCGCGAGAAGGAGAACGAAGTGTTCACGCTCGGGCCGATCGACCTGACGTTCCGGCCGGGCGAACTCGTGTACCTGATCGGCGGCAATGGCAGCGGCAAGACCACGCTCGCGAAGATGCTGGTGGGCCTGTATCCGCCCGAAAGCGGCCGCATTCTGCTGAACGGCGCGCCGGTGGGCGAAGACGGGCGTGACAGCTATCGCCAGTTGTTCTCCGTGGTGTTCAGCGACTTCTTCCTGTTCGACAGCCTGCTCGGCCTGCGTTTCGACGGGCTCGAGGCTTCGGCGCAGCAGTTGCTCGTGCACCTGCAGCTCGATCACAAGGTCAGCATCCAGAACGGTGCGTTTTCCACGCTCGAACTCTCGCAAGGCCAGCGCAAGCGGCTCGCGCTGCTCGTCGCCTATCTGGAGGACCGGCCGTTCTACGTGTTCGACGAATGGGCCGCGGACCAGGACCCGCTCTTCAAGGACGTGTTTTACCGCGAGCTATTGCCCGAGCTGAAAGCGAAGGGCAAGACGGTGCTCGTGATCACGCACGACGATCGCTATTTCCATCTGGCCGACCGCTACATCAAGCTCGAATACGGCCAGCTAGTCGAAGCCGGCGCCGGCGACGACCTGCTCGCGCGCTACAGCGGCGCGCCGCATGCCGCACTCGCAATCCAATGAGCCGCCTCATGAACGTGAATGCTCCGGTCGCGCCGGACCTCGGCGTCGAAGCGCCGGTCGATCAAGCCGTGCAGGTGCGCCGTGTCGATGACGCTCCGGCAGGTGCGTCGCGGTCCGCCGCCGAAACGCTGTTCGCGCTCGACAACGTGTCGTTCGACGCCGGTGGCCGCACGTTGCTCAAGCCCTTGTCGCTAACCCTTTCGAAGCATCGCATGGTTGGCCTGATCGGCCACAACGGCTCGGGCAAGTCGACGCTCGTGAAGCTGCTCGCGCGCCAGCAGCGGCCCAGCACGGGCACACTGAGCTTCGCGGGCCGGCCGCTCGCCGAGTGGGAGAGCCGCGCGTTCGCGCGCAAGGTCGCGTATCTGCCACAGCAACTGCCCGCCGCCGACGGCATGACGGTGCGCGAGCTCGTCGCGCTCGGGCGCTATCCGTGGCATGGCGCGCTCGGCCGCTTCTCGCGCACCGACGCGCAGAAAGTGCTCGAAGCGATGGAGCAAACCGACGTGCTACGCTTTGCCGATCGCGCCGTCGACAGCCTTTCGGGCGGCGAGCGCCAGCGCGTATGGCTCGCCATGCTGGTCGCGCAGGACAGCGACTGCCTGCTGCTCGACGAACCGATCTCCGCGCTCGACATCGCGCATCAGATCGAAGTGCTCGCGCTCGTGCGGCACCTTTGCGAGGAGCGCGGCATCGGCGTAGTCGTGGTGCTGCACGACATCAACATGGCTGGCCGCTTCTGCGACGACCTCATCGCGCTCAAGGGCGGCAGCCTGCTCGCGAGCGGTCCCGCCGCCGAGCTGATGCGCGCCGAGACGCTCAGCGCGATCTACGGTATCCCGATGGGCACGGTGCCGCACCCGGATGGCGGCATGCCCATCAGCTTCGCGCATTGAATCCAGGCATGCCGAAATTTTCTGCTTTTCAGGTTTTCCCGATGAAACGATTCGCCGTTGCAATCGCCCTGGCGGCCGGCTTTGCCGGGGCCGTCCTGCTGGCCGGCTGCGCGCGGCCCGACACCGTGCGCACCGAGCCCTACCACGCCGAGATCCGCCGTACCGCGGACGGCATCCCGCACGTGCTGGCGCGCGACTGGGGCAGCCTCGGCTACGGCTATGGCTACGTGCAGGCACAGGACAACCTCTGCACGCTTGCCGACGCGTTCGTGACGTTCCGCGGCGAGCGTTCTGCCTACTTCGGCCCGGATGCGCGGCCCGTTGCTGCGGCGACGTTCGGGCAGCCGCGCAACCTCGATGCCGACTTCTTTTTTCGCCTCGTCGACGACGCCGACGCCGTCGCGCGCTTCCGCGCCGCGCAGACGCCGCGCACGCGCGCGCTCGTGGAGGGTTTCGCGGCGGGCTATGACCGCTATCTGGACGATCTGCGCCGGGGAGACTTTCCGGGCGCGCACGCCGCGTGCGCCAACGCGGCCTGGCTGCGGCCTGTCGACGCCGACGACGTGTACCGCCGCCTGATCGCGGCGACGCTCGCGGGCGGAGCCGCGCGCTTCGTCGAGCCGATCGCGAAGGCGCAGCCGCCGACGGCTGCGCCTTCGGCCTTGCCCGTACCGCGCGCGGCGAACGACGCAGCGCCGGCAATTGCCCTCGCGCCCGCGCAACTGGAGGTGGGCGGGCACGAAGGCATTGGCAGCAACGCGCTGGCGTTCGGTGCGGGGAAGACGCGCGACGGCGCGAGCCTGCTGTTTGGCAATCCTCACTGGTTCTGGCGCGGCCCCGACCGCTTCTACGAGGCACAGTTGACCATACCCGGCCAGCTCGATGTCGCGGGCGTGTCGTTCCTCGGCGTGCCGGTCGTGATGCTCGGCTTCAACCAGAACGTTGCGTGGACGCACACCGTGTCGTCGGCGCGACGCTTCGGCATTTTCCAGTTGACGCTCGTGCCCGGCGAGCCCACGCACTACCTCTACGACGGCCGCCCCGAAGCGATGACGGCGGTGTCGCTCACCGTGAAGGCACGCAACCCCGATGGCTCGCTCGCGCCGGTCACGCGCACGCTGTACCGCTCGCGCTTCGGTCCGTTGATCGATCTCTCGTCGATGTCGCCCGCGCTCGCGTGGAACGCGCAGCACGCTTTCGCGCTGCGCGACGTGAACGCGGACAACACGCGCGTGTTCGAAAATTTCCTCGCGTGGGACGGCGCGCAGTCGCTCGACGATTTCATCGCGATCCAGAAGCGCTTCGTGGCGACGCCGTGGGTCAACACGTTCGCGATCGGCCGCAACGATCCGCGCGTCTGGTTCGCGGATATCGGCGCGATGCCGGGCGTACCGGATGCGCTGGCGACGGCGTGCACGCCGCCGCCTGGACGCGCATTCGACGCGAAGGCGCCGGGTGTGCCGTTTCTCGACGGATCGAGAAGCGCCTGCGCCTGGCGCAGCGAACCCGGCGCCCCGCAAGGCGGCACGCTGCCCGTCGCGCAGATGCCAGGCATGGCGCGCGAGGACTATGTCGGCAATTTCAACGGCAGCTACTGGCTGACGAATCCGGCGGCGCCGCTCATGGGCTTTCCCCGCGTCGCGGGGGAGACGGGCACGGTCCAGACGCTGCGCACGCGCCTCGGCCATGAATTGGCCGCGCAACTGCAGCGCACGCCGGGTGGAGTGACGCGCGCCGCGCTGGAAGCGGGCGTGCTCGACAGCCGATCGATGTCGGCGGCATTGTTCCGGCAGCCCTTGATCGAAGCGCTCTGCAAGGGTGCCACGCCGGCGGGGGCGCCTGACACCGCCGATATCGCCACGGCGTGCAGCGTGCTCGAAGCCTGGGACGGCACGGCGCGCACCGGCGCGCGCGGCGCCAATCTCTGGGACGAGTTCTGGTTGCGCGCTAGCACGTTGCCGCCGCAGCAGCTCTACCGCATACCGTTCGATCCCGCGGCGCCGCTCGATACGCCGCGCGGCCTGAAGACGGACGATGAGGAGACCGTCGCGGCGCTTCGCAAAGCGCTGGGCGACGCCGTGCGCGCGCTGCGCCGGTATGGTTTCGCACCCGACTCGGCACGCGGCGAGCTGCTCTACACGCAGCGCGGCGCCGGGCGTGTCCCGCTCTACGGCGGTTGCGGCGAGGCGGGCTATTTCACGGTGGTGTGCCCGCAGCACCCGCTCGACCCGGGCGGCTACGCGATGGATCGCAACGGCCACGGCGACAGCTATCTCCAGGTGGTGAGCTTCGGCGAGGACGGAGTGGACGCGGACACGATGCTCGCGCACTCGCTATCGGACGATCCCGCATCGCCGCATTTCGCGGACGCGACGCGCGAATTCGCGCGGGGCGAATGGCAACGTTTCCGCTTCACGGAGCGCGAGATCGACGCCGATCCGGCACGCGTGACGACGACGCTGGAGGGCATGCCTTCCGGCCTGACGGGAAAAATATCGCCCTGACCGGCGAGTGTCGTTCAGGCGGGGCGCGCCCGGACGCGCCGGCAATAGCGCCTGACGAGTCCGTCCTCCTGCAGGAGTCCCATGCCGAGCATCATGGCGCCGATCAGCAGCGCGGCCATCCGGTCCAGATGTGCGATGCCTGTCATCGTGCCAACCGCGCCGACCGCCGCCGCGGCGGCCGATATCGCGTCGGCCAGCGCGTGCGTGGCGCCGGCTCGCAGCGCGTCGACGATGCGAGCATGCACGGCATCGATCCGGGCGGCCGCGGCGCTCAGGTGGCGCGCGGCATATCCGCGTGTCGCGACGACGAGTAGGGCCACGCAAAGCGCAATGGTCTGCGCGGAAGCCGCCTTGGTGCCGCTACTCTCCGCGTTCGCCAGGCTGTGCCAGATCAGTTCGCTGCCGGCCAGGATCGGCAGCGCTGCCGCCGCAACGGCCGGCAACCAGGCGGCTCGGCCTGCGAGCCATGCCGCGAGCGGCCCGCGGCCCGGATGTAGCGGCAGGAAGAGGAGGGCGTCGACGACCAGATCCACCAGCGTATGAATGCCGTCGGCAACGATGGCATGCGAGCCGGTCAGCCAGCCCGTTGCGATCTGCAGGGTCATCATGACGGTGTTGGCAATGGCGGTGTTGCGGGTGGCCCGCAGCGAAGCCTGCTCGGAGGGTGAATGGGCTGACGGCATGCCTTGCGAGGAAATTGTTTTCCGGCAGGGTAGGGACGCCAGATGGCATGGCGATGACAACCGGCTTCACCGTGTCATGCACAAGAGGGGAGTCGGTCTTCCGGGCAGGCCAACTGAAGCTCGCGGCACGGACAGCTTGTGCCTCGTCGGTGCGTGG
The DNA here is from genome assembly GCF_054968425.1 of Paraburkholderia sp. AV2. NCBI lineage: Bacteria > Pseudomonadati > Pseudomonadota > Betaproteobacteria > Burkholderiales > Burkholderiaceae > Paraburkholderia > Paraburkholderia sp. AV2. The sequence goes on along the minus strand of NZ_JBANLK010000049.1, from coordinate 498 downwards.
CTTCGTCTGGGCGACGTCGCGTAAGTGTGCGGAGCGACGGGTTCGATTCCTGCTGACCCGGTACATCGTGCCTGCGAATTGCTGCTTGCTCTACGGCGGAGAAGTCCGACGCGAGGGCGCAGTTGTACGTGCAAGAGTGTATGCTGGTGTCGCCGTCCGGCGAGCACCTCAAAGAACGAGGCGAACCTCGGCACCGAAGCAATAGTGCGCTTCGCACCAGAGCGGGTGCATCATTGCGGTCTTCAGGAGGCGTGCTGACAACCGGCGTTTTCTTGCCACGAAGTCCGGTGCGCCAGCGAAGGATTAATGGTGGTCGTTCGAAGCGCCAGCTATAGATCCACTATATCAGGGTTGCCGATGGAGGCACTCACATGCATCAAGCAACATCAACCGTATCGGCTGGCAACCAGGCGGGGCACCAGCAGGGGTATACGTTCGTTCTGGTCCATGGCGCCTGGCACGGCGGCTGGTGCTGGCGGTTCGTGATGGAGCGCCTGC